>CANFMY010000044.1 GCA_947448375.1 Comamonadaceae bacterium
CAATCCCCATGCTGATGCGCATGCCGGTTAGGATGGTCGGGGCGGCCGCAGGCAGAATCACCAGAAAAGCTTTTCGAATCGGGTTGACTTCGAGCGTGGCGGCCACGTTGAGCCAGTCTTTCTTGACCGAGGCGACGCCAAAAGCAGTGTTCACCAGCATCGGCCAGACCGAGCAAATGAAGATGACGAAGATGCCGGAAATGGCCGAGTCCTTGATGGTGTAGAGCGCAAGGGGCATCCAGGCCAGCGGCGAAATCGGCTTGAGCACCTGGATGAAGGGGTCGAGCGCGCGGCGCAACAACGGCGACATGCCAATCATGAAGCCCAGCGGAATCGCGGCCAGACAGGCCAGGCCAAAGCCCAGTGCCACCCTGCCCAGCGAATGCGCCAGCTGAATGGCAATGCCCTTGTCGTTGGGGCCGTTGTCGTAGAACGGATTGGAGAGATGGCCCCACACCGTGCTGCCCATTTGTCCCAGCGTGGGGAAACCACCGGACTTGCTGGCGCCCGGGTCCTTGCCCATCATCTTGGCGTATTCGATTTGTTCGGCTGTCATACCCGCCAGGGTTGCACCGGGACCACTGCTGGCCGTCGCGGCGTACCAGATGCCCAGCAAGGTGACCAGAATCAACGCTGACAAGACAGCGGACCTGAAGGAGAGGCTTCTGAAGTCAGGCACGTCAGACCGCCTTTCGGATCGGGAAGCTCTTGGCGTATTCGGCGGCCTTGGCCGGGTCGAATTCACGCCCCATGACCTTGAACTTCGGGTACGCGCCCTCGGGCACCTTTTGATCGAGTTCCTTCATGCGCTTTTTGGCGTCGGTCAACAGGAACACCTTCTCGGCGATCTGCTTGTAGTTGACCTCGCCCTTGATGTAGCCCCAACGCTGCATCTGCGTGAGCATCCACACCGCCATGCTCTGCCATGGCATGGGATCGAAGTCGGCGCGATCGGGCACATTCTTGATGTTGCCCAGGCCATCGGCAAACTTGCCGGTCAGCACCTGACTCAGCACAATTTCGGGCTGATTCAGATACGCCTGCGGCGCGATCACTTTGGCAATCAACTCGCGGTTCTTGGGGTCACGCGCCATGGCGGCGGCGGTCAGCACCGAGCGGTACAAGGCGGCAAAGGTGTTGGGGTTCTGTTGAATGAATTCCGTGCTCGTACCAAAGGCGCAGCAAGGGTGTCCTTCCCACAGGTCTTTGGTGAGCAGGTGGATGAAGCCCACCTCGTCATACACCGCACGCTGGTTGAACGGATCGGGGCCCAGGTAGCCATCGATGTTGCCAGCACGCAGGTTGGCCACCATTTCGGGGGGTGGCACCACACGGATTTGCACATCGGTGTCCGGGTTCAGTCCTGCTTCTGCCAAGTAATAGCGCAGCAGGAAGTTGTGCATCGAGTAATCGAAGGGCACGGCCAGCTTGAACCCCTTCCAGTTCTTCGGGTCGCGGTTGTCCTTGTGCTTCATGGCCAAGGTGATGGCCTGGCCATTCACGTTCTGGATGGTCGCCACGTTCATGGGGGTGGGGGTGGAGCCCAGCCCCATGCTGATGGCCAGCGGCATGGGTGACAGGAAATGCGTGGCGTCGTATTCCTTGTTCAGCATCTTGTCGCGAATCAGTGCCCACCCTGCCGTCTTGGTGACTTCCACGTTCAAGCCTTGCTGACGGTAAAAGCCCAGCGGGTGCGCCATGATGAGCGGTGTGGCGCAGGTGATGGGAATGAACCCGACTTTCAGGTCTTTCTTTTCGAGCGAGCCCTTTTCCTGCGCCATGGCCTGAAGACTGGCGATGGGCAACACACTGGAGATGGCCGCCATGGCCGTGCCTTTGCCCACGGCACGCAGAAAGCGACGACGGACAGCATCCTGCGGGAACAGGGCCTTGACCAGGCTGGCCTCGACGAAAGCGTTGCTGTAGCTTTCGAATTCAGCGCTGAGACTGCGTGTGCGCAGTTCTTGTGCGGCCCCTTCAGCCGTCAATTCCGTGGCGTGCTCTGAGGCCGAGTGATCACGACCGCAACTGCATTTCAGTTGCAAAGGCCGGTCGGCATCGTAAGGCGAAAAAAACTCGGACATGGACAGCTCCTTCAATTGCGATTACAGAGAGTTACGCAATTGACGGGCCAGTTTGCAATTCCCTCAAATGGGCACAAGCGCGCACCAAAATGGGATGTCCGGGTGACTTTTCCGCTGAATGTCAGAGCAAGCAATGGGGTTGATTGCGCCAAAATGAGTCGTCAAGCCCCACCTTGGTGCAATCGTGCGCAAACAGGTCAGCCGATGCTGAATGGCTCGACTGCCCCCCTTGGGTGAACCGGGCGCATCGCGCGCCACGGCATGTTTCAGGTCTTCTTCACAACGCTGCCACGGCACCATCGCTACGCGGATCGACCGCCGCCTCGATGACGCCGTTGGCGTGCCGGACCAGAGCGCCTGCGTGCCCCATGGTGTCGCTGAAGGCCTCGGGCAACACTTCGACAACATGTCCGGCCTCTTGCAAGGCTTTCAACACATCCGGGTCGAAGCGGTTTTCCAGTTTGAGCGACGTGGACACATCACCCCAGGTTCGCCCCAGCAACCAGCGGGGTGCGCTGACCGCCTGCTGCAGGCTTTGGCCAAAACGGGCATACCGGGTGAACACAGCAGCCTGTGTCTGTGGCTGCCCCTCGCCGCCCATGGTGCCATAGGGCATGACGCGGCCATCGTCAAATACCGCGAGTGAGGGGTTGAGGGTATGGAAAGGCTTGAGTCCGGGTTGGAGACGGTTCAAGGCATTGGGTTGGAGCGAGAAACTCGTGCCGCGGTTTTGCCAGCACACGCCGCTGTTGCTCAACACCGTTCCCGAGCCAAATTCCCAGTACACACTTTGAATGAAGCTGACCGCACGGCCTTGTGCATCCACCGCCCCCATCCAGATGGTGTCGCCAGGTTGCGCCGGATCGGGCCAGGGCAGCGCGTGCTCGGAGTCGATCTCGCCCGCCAGCTGGGCCAGCGCCGGGCCGGCCAGGAAATCTTGCGCACGGGCAGGCAGACGGCTCGGATCAGTGACCACACGGTCACGCACGCGGAATGCGCGCTTGGTCGCTTCCACCAGGCCGTGCAGATGCGCAAAGCCTTCGCCCTCCTTGACCCGTAACGCGTCGAACAAACCGAGGATCATCAGCGCGGACAGACCCTGTGTGGGGGGGGGCAGGTTGTACACCGTGCTGTCAGACAAGCGCACGTGCAGGGGCTCAACGCGACTGGCCTGGTAGTGTTGCAAATCCTGCAATCGCACAGGACTGCCCACGCGGGTCAAATCATCGGCCATGCTGCGCGCCAGGGCACCACGGTAAAAATCGTCAAGCCCGTGTTCAGCCAGATGCCGGAATGTTTTGGCCAATGTGGGCTGCTTCAGAACGTGCCCCGGCACAGGGGGCTGTCCGTTGACCAGAAAGGTGTCCGCAAAGCCGGGGCAATTTTTCAAGCCATCCAGTTTTTGACGTGTCAGCCCCGCCTGGCTGGTCGAGACCACCACCCCGTTGTCGGCATGGCGAATGGCTTCGCTCAGCAACTGAGGCAAGCTAGCACGCCCCCCCCATTCAGCGGACAACTCCAGGGCTCGCATCCAGCCGCCCAGGGTTCCCGCCACCGTCAGCGCCGCCTGAGGGCCGCGTGAGGGCAGCACATCCAACCCTGCGTAGAACTCGGGGGTGGCCAGCGCCGCGGCCGGGCCACAGGCGTCGATGGCCACCGGGGGTTTGCCGGGCTCATGGATCAACCAGAAGCCATCCCCGCCAATCGAGTTCATGTGGGGATACACCACGGCGATGGTGGCCGCTGCCGCCACCATGGCTTCGATGGCATTGCCGCCCTGACGCAAAACGTCGCGACCTGCCTGCGCGGCCAAGTGGTGGGGGGCCACCACCATGCCGCCCATGGATTTGAGTGTGTGAATCATGGGTTAACCGTCCTGTTGTGCCATGTGGAGTTGATGAAGTGTGATGTTGCGAACCTCCGATTGGCTGTCCGCGATATGAGAGCGAAGTAACTGAGTGGCCTGCATTGCATCACGGCCTTGAATGGCGTTCAAAATACAGGCGTGTTCTTCATAAGTGGCGGTCAGTCGTTGCGACTGGTTGAAATCCAGTCGTCGTATGACTCGAATTTTTTCAGTGATTTCCTGGTGCACACGAACCATCTCTTGGTTGCCAGAGGCAGCGATCAGGGCACCATGGAATGCTTCATCCCACTGCCCCACCGCACGACCATCCTGACACCGCTGTGAGTCGGGCACCCGCCAGATGGACGCCAAGTCCAGCAACACGGGATGGAGTTGGGCATCGGGTTGCTGGCACAAGGATTCCACGGCAGCCGTTTCCAGGATCATACGCAATTCATACAGCTGTTCGTATTTGCGGAAATCAAAAGGCAGCACCCGCCAGCCACTGCGAAAAAACACCTCCACATAGCCTTCCTGCTGCAACCGGTACAGGGCTTGTCGAATGGGGGTTCGCGAGACACCCAGTCGTTCGCTTTGCTCGGCTTCGGTGAAGCGGTCCCCGGGCAGCAGTTTGAACTCGACGATGTCCTGTTTGAGTTGCTGATACACATCCTCGGAGCGTGATCGATCCGAGGATGTGGGATGGGCGCTTCGCGGCGAAGTCACCGACGGCATCAGGGGTTGTCCCAGCTCTGCAGCAACAGTTGGCTGGAACACGTCCAGCCCACCAAGGCCCCCTGGGCCCGAATCATGTCCAGGGTGGCTTGCTTGAATTCTGGGAAATAACTCTCGGTGCAATCCTCCAGCAGCAGACATTCATAGCCCCGATCGTTGGCTTCCCGCATCGAGGTTTGCACGCAGACTTCCGTGGTCACGCCCATGAACACCAGGGATTTCACGCCCGCCGCTTGCAGTCGCTCATGAAGACCGGTGTTGTAAAACATCCCCTTGCCGGGTTTGTCGATGACCCATTCATCGGCCTGCGGCATCAAGGCCGGCACGATCTCGCAACCCGGTTGCCCCGAGATCAGGATTCGCCCCATGGGCCCGTCGTCACCAATTCTCAGCGCAGGCTGTCCCCGGTTGCGCTTGGCGTCGGGGCAGTCTGACAGATCAGGGCGATGCGCTTCGCGTGTGTGCACAATGCGCCCGCCTCGCTCACGCCAGGCGCTGAGGACACGCTGACACGCGGGCAAGATGGAGGACAAGCGTGACACGTCATTGCCCAGGCTCTGGCCAAATCCACCAGGCTCGATGAAGTCGCGCTGCATGTCGATGATCACCAGCATCGTGCTGGACCACTCATAGCGAAATTCAAACGGGTCGGCTACCAGCCACATCATTGCCCTCCCTTGCTCGCCCGACTCCGTTGTGTCATGCGGGCACCGCCATCAGGCTCACATGCGCCGACACCACGCGCCAACCGTCGTCGGTTCTGAGCCAGGTCTGACTTTGCCGCCCCACGCGATCGGAGCCCTCGCGCCAGAATTCGGTATTGGCCGTGGCGGCGTCGTGACCATAGGTGGTGATAACGGTTCGCGTCAGGGTGCGCGCCAGGCCCTTGGACGGTCTGGCGGCACGAAATGCCTGGATCTCGTCATAGCCATATAAATTCTCGGTCGCGCCATATCGGATGGTGTGAGGGCTGCGCCAGAACAGCTCATCCAGCACCTGCACGTCGTTCGAGACCAGCGCGTGCTCATAGCGCTCGAATGCCGCCTGGACCTCTGCCACCACCTCGGGCATATTGATATTCTTCATGCCGTGTACTCCTTGAGTTGTGCCACACCCATGGACTCCAGGGTGTGAGCGGCGCGTAGCGCCAGATCTTCTCTCCAGGGAGCGGCAATCAACTGTACCCCCAGCGGCATGCCGTTCAAACCGGAGGGCCAGATGGGCGCCGTCACCACCGGACAACCGGCAAATGAAATTGGCTGGGTCAAAAGACCCATGGCCGCGCGACAGGGAAGCTTCTGTCCCTGTATGTCCAGCCATTCGGTCCCGATCGGCTGAGCGCAGACTGGTGTGGCGGGGGCCAGCAAGATGTCCCAATCCTGGAACAGGGCCTGGACCTTATCGCGATAAACACGTCTGAATCGCTGAGCGCGCACATACCAGGCAGCGGGTTGCAACGCACCCGCCAGGAACCGATCCACCGACAAGGGCTCAAAATCGTCCGCACAACGTCTGAGGTCTTCCAGGTGCAAGGCCCCGCCTTCACTGGCTGTCACGATGAACGCGGCAGCACGGGCATAGGCGGCATCCGGCCAGGTCACCTCTGCGCTAGCCCCCAGGGCTGTTGCCGCCCATTGCACACTGGCACGCGCAGACTCAGACGCAAAGTCCTGGAAGTAGCCAGACAACACGCCGATACGCAAGCCCTGGGTACCCAGCCCGATCTGGTTGACCGTAGGTTGAACGCGCGTGGCGTGACACCCAGGATCCTGCGAATCGGGACCTTGCATGGCGTCATACGAGGCGGCCAACAGGTTGACGGAATCTGCGATCGGACCCAGGTGGTCCAAACTGTTCACGAAAGGGAATGTGCCGCGCCGAGAGAGTCGCCCAAAGGTCGGCTTCAGTCCCCACACACCACACAGTGACGATGGCACGCGGATAGATCCGTTGGTGTCAGAACCGAGGGTGAGGGGCACCATGCCGGCAGCCACAGCGGCGCCGGATCCGCCCGAGGATCCCCCGGCCACGCGCGTCACGTCGTGCGGGTTGCGGGTGGGACCATAGTGGGAATTTTCTGTGGTGAATCCGTAGGCGTATTCATCCATGTTGAGAGCACCGAGCAGCACCGCGCCAGCCGCCTTCAAGCGTGCCACGAGTACGGCATCGTCTCGTGCTGGCGGCGCATGCCGATGCACGATGGAACCCGCCACCGTGGTCGTGCCTTGAATGTCAAACAGGTTTTTGACCGCATAGGGAACACCCGCCAGTGGGCCCAGGGCCTCCCCACGCTGGCGCCGCCGGTCGACGTCGGCAGCCTCGCTACGAGCTCGATCGAAGGTCAAATGCGTGAAGGCATTCAATTGCGGGTTGCGCGTCTCGATGCGCTGGATGGCCTGCTCGACTCGCTCAACGGCCAGGCTGGTGTCAGAAGCATGCAGGGTCACGGCAAGTCCCCATCCGCCGGAAATGGCGCCGGTACAAACAACTCTGCCAATTCGGCGTGCTCGTGCAGTGGCAACTCCTCGAGCAGGCGAGCCATCTGCACGGTTCTTCCCAGATGGTCCGCGACGCGTTCACAGCGATCGGGCGTCATGGGCACATCCAGCAGTTGTGCTGCCGCTCGAACATAAGCCTGCACCTCTTGCGGACTCATCGGCGCACCTCGCGCTGGAACACCTCCAGGCTGCGCTTTTTCACGCTGACAAAGTGTGGTTCCGAGAGTGTGTCCACCGTGCGGGGTCGAGGATCGGCGTAGTCCAGGATTTCCGCCACGCGCGTGGGTCGCTTGGTGAGCAGCAGGACCTGGTCGGCCAGGTAGACCGCCTCTTCCAGATCGTGCGAGACCAGCAACATGGTCGTGCCAGTTTGCATGAACACCTCTTGCAACTTTTCCCGGATGAACAAGGTCATTTCATAGTCCAGCGCCGAGAACGGCTCGTCCAGAAACAACACCTCGGGTCGAGGCGCCAGCGCACGCATGATGGACGCGGTTTGCTGCTGCCCGCCCGAGAGTTCATAGGGGTAGCGGTTCAGATCGAATTTGACGTCAAAGGAGGCCACCAGCTCGGCCATGCGTCGATCCACCTCGGCTTTGGATTTTCCTTCCAGCTTGAGCGGATAGGCGATGTTGTCGATGGTGCGCATCCAGGGAAACAACGCCTCCCGGTAATTTTGAAAGACATAGCCGATCTTGGTGTCTTTGAGCGACTTGCCGTCGAACAAAATTTCACCGCCATCAATCGGAATCAAGCCCGCAATCATGTTGATCAACGTGCTCTTGCCGCAGCCATTGGGACCAAACACCGAGACGATTTTGCTTTTGGGAATGTCCAGATCGAAATTCTCATACAAGGGCCAACCCGCAAAATACTTGGTCAGGCCACGAATGGTGATGTGGGTGCCCGCCGGTCCAGGCACAAAGGGCGCTGCCGGCACATCCACAAACAAGGGAGCATTCAACACCGTGCTCATCGACCACTCCAGTGCACCACGCGGCGCTCAATCATCAGAAAGACGATGTTCAACACATAACCCAGGGCACCGGCGGACAGGATCGAGGCATACATGTCCCGCACGTTCATGACTTGCTGGGAATTGATGATGCGATGCCCCAGCCCGCTGTCAGACCCGATGAACATTTCCGCCACGATCACAATCACCAGGGCCATCGACACCGCGGAGCGCAAACCCACAAAACTCGGCTGCAAGCTCTCCCAGATCAGCACGTCCCGAAAGATTTGCCACCGGGAGGCGCCCATCACACGGGCGGCCATGACACGCTGTTTGCGCGCATTGATCACGCCGTAGGCGCTGTTGAACACCACGATCAGGAAGGCGCCGAACGCGGCAATGGCCACCTTGTTGATGTCGGACACACCAAAGACCATCAGGAACAGGGGGATCAGGGCTGAGGAGGGGGTCGAGCGGAAAAAATCGATCAGAAATTCAACGCTGCGATAGGCCTTCTCGTTGCTGCCCAGCACAATTCCCAAGGGCATGCCAATGAAAGCCGCGATGAGGAATGCTTGGACTGTTCGCAACACCGTCACCCCGAAGTCTGCCAGCAGGGTGCCATTCAAGAACCCCTGAAGCAAGGTGATCAGGGTGTTGGCTGGCGAGGGCAACAGAATCGGCTTGACGAGTCCAAATCGCACCACCAGATCCCACACCACGAACAGTGCCAGGGGGCCCAGGAAAGGCAGGAGGCGTGTGCCCCACGCCGACCTGGAGGCCGACAGAGGGCCTGCCGCCGGGTCAGCGGCGGGAGGCGTCCACGGCGTTGTCGAGTTGACGGTTCCTGACATCGATCAACCCCGATAAATCATGGTCTCAACCATCAGGCGCGAGCTGAAAATGCCCTTCTCTGAAAAGAGATCAAAAAACTTCTGGAAATGGGCAATGTCCGCTGCAGTGAACTCGCTGGCCATGGTGTAGGCCGCCAGCGGAACTTCACCGGTGAGCGGGCCTTCAATGGCGGTGTACCCCTTCAGGTATTGGCGCGCCTCGTTGGACTTGCTGCGGACATACGCCACGCCTTTCGCATAGGCGGCGATGTATTTCTTGGCCTCTTCCGGATATTTCTTGATGAAGGCCGACGTCAGCGAAGCCGAGCCACCGAACCAGGGGGCGTTGGCGTCACCGAGTACATAGCGCGAAATGACCCCAGCCTCCAGCACCCGGGTGCTGCCGTTCAGGCGCCCGATCGTGCCGGTGGGCTCCAGGGTGTAGCAGCCGTCGATCTGACCGGCCGCCAGCGCAGCCACGTGCTGGCTGATGGGCAACTCCACCACCGTGGCGCCGGTCGCTCCACCTCGCTCCAGAATGGTCTTGGCCAGCGTGACGTTCTGGATACCCGGGCCCGATCCCACGCGTTTGCCTTTCAGGTCGGCCATGGTTTTAGCCGTGCTGTTGGCAGGCACCAGCATCTCGTCCAGCACGTTTTTCACATTGCTGGGGTTGGAGCAGATGATCTTGAAGGTACCCGGTGCAGCCAGTTCGCCAATGGCGATGTTGGCTGAGCCCGTGCCATTGGCGCTGCCGTCTGTCCGATCCGACAGCATGCCCTCCATGATCTGCTGCGCACCGGCGTATCGCTGCACTTCCACATTCAGGCCAGCTTCCTTGAAATACCCCAGTTCAATCGCGGCATAAAACGGCAAGCCCGCTGCAATCGGCCAGTAGCCGATGCGAATTTTGGGACCCGACTGAGCGTTGGCCCAGCCAGTAAAGCCCATCACACTGCAGGCTGCACCCGCTTTGAGCAAGCTGCGACGCGAGGTTTTTTGAACAGAAAGGGAACGAGAAGCGTGAGTCATGGTGACCTCCAGTGATGAAAATTTATGAACGAGATTGCAGGTAGGCTCGCCAGCCGCCCCATGAGGTGACATCCAGGGCACCTTGCAAGGCCAGTGGTTCGCAGACAAAGCCCTGGACCTGACGGCCATCCAGCAAGGTCAGGGTTCCAATGCCCAGCGGTGCCGGGATGAGCGACACAAACGATCCGTAGTGCTCCATCGGCAACTCCCAGAGTTCGACCGCGATGGGCTGACCTGAATGGGGCGCCCCGCGCAACAAACCGGGCTTGGGAGGCACGGTATCGGCCAGGGCAAACAGGCGGTAATCGGCTGACGTCTGCGCGGCTTCAAGCAGCCGACCACCGCGCTCGGTCAACTGGTGGTTCAAGGGCATGCCGCTCAGATGAGCGCCCACGACAGCCACACGGGCCCAACGCTTGTCCGCCGCGGGCAAGATGACCTTGGCGGGTGACAGGGGCGTTGAAGTGTGCCCTTGGGTCAACCCCGTTGCCAGGTGGTAACGCTGCCCCAGGTCGGCCAGACGCAGGTCCGAGCCGCATCGTCCTATCAGGGTGACCCCAAAAGGCAAGCCATCCGCACGGATGCTGCTGGGAACCGACAAGGCCGCGTAATCCAGCAGGTTCACAAAGTTGGTGTAGTGACCCAGGTTGCGATTGAGCGCCAATGGGTCGGCACGCATGGCCTCGATGGTGTAGTGCGTGGGTGCCGTGGGCACCAGCATCACGTCCATGTGCTCCCACGTCCGTTGTGTTTGTTTGTCCAGCGCCTTGAGCAGGGTCTGGGCACGGAACAGATCGGCCGCACTGTATTGACGCCCCTGCCCAATGATGGTGCGAACCGGCTCCACCACGTCGTCGGGATGCGCATCAAAAAAGTGCTGGATCGCCTCATAGCGCTCCGCCACCAGTGCGCTTTCATAGAGCAAGGCAGCCGCTTGCGCGAAGGGCGAGAAGTTCACCGAGACGGGTTGTCCGCCCAGCGACTTCATGCGTTCCACCGCCTGCTCAAAGGCAGCCTGCGCCTGGACATCCCCGAAAAATTCCAGCACATCGGGCACGCCAAACTGAAACTCGGCGGGCCAGGGCTCTTCGCTCAACGTCAGCGAGCGTGAAAAGGGGTCGAGGTCATCCTCTCCCATCGCTGCTTTCAGCACGTCGACGGCCAGCCCCACCTCTCGGGTCAGAATGGAGACGCAATCCACACTCTGTGCGGCCGGTACCACGCCGCGCGCACTGATCAACCCCTTGGAGGGTTTGAGTCCCACGATGTTGTTGAGCCCGGCGGGCACACGACCAGAGCCCGCGGTATCGGTGCCCAAGGCGAAGTCCACCTGCCCGGTGGCCACCGCAAAGGCCGAGCCCGAACTCGACCCACCACTCACATAACGGGCGTCGAAGGCATTGGGCACAGCCCCATACGGGGAGCGGGTTCCATTCAAGCCGCAGGCGAACTGATCCAGGTTGGTTTTCCCGGCCAGGCTGGCACCGGCCTCGAGCAGCTGGCGCACCACCTGGGCGTGATCAGCAGGAACATACGCAAAGGTCGGACACGCGGCGGTGGTGGGCACCCCCTGTACATCGATATTGTCCTTGGCTGCAAAGGTGAGGCCTTGCAAGGGCCCCGTCGCGGCGCCCTGCAGGGGCACCTCACAGCGCGTGATCCATTCGGTTGAGCCGGAGTCTGACGATTGCACCACTTTTGAGCATCCCATCTTGTATTCAAGACAGGGTGCAAGAGGTGTGCCAGCTATGCCAAGAGACTGCGCGCGTGAGTCCTCCGCATCATCCTGCTATGCCACCTCAACGACGCACGGGGTTGTTGAGCACGAAATTGGCGTAGGTTTGCTCAGCGAATCGGTGCCACAGCATGATCTCGGAACGAAACTTCTGCCAGCTGTCGTAGATCTTGCGGAAGGACGGATTTTTTTCAGCTTCTTCCGCATACAAATCAAACGCGGCATCCTGCGCAGCCTTCATGATTTCGGTCGAGTACGCGTGCAGCTTCACGCCGTTGCCCACCAGACGACGCAGCGCGGTGGGGTTCTTGAAATCGTACTCGGCCATCATGTCAATGTTGGCCTCTGCCGCCGCGGCAGCAAAGGCCGCCTGGAAGTCTTTGGGCAACGCATCCCAGGCCTTGGTGTTGATATAGAAGGAATACATCGAATTGCTTTCCCACCAGCCCGGGTAATAGTAGTGGTTCGCCACTTTGTAGAAGCCCAGCTTCTCGTCATCGTAGGGCCCTACCCACTCGGCTGCGTCGATCGTGCCTTTTTCCAGGGCCTGGTAGATCTCGCCGCCCGCGATCTGCTGCGGCACTGCGCCCAGACGGGCCATGACCTCGCCACCAATGCCAGGAATCCGCATCTTCAAGCCTTTGAGATCCGCCAGCGATTTGATTTCCCGCTTGAACCAGCCTCCCATTTGGACGCCCGTGTTCCCCCCGGGGAAGCTCACAATGTTGTAGTCACGCAGGAAGTCACGCACCAGTTGCAAACCACCGCCGTAATACATCCAGGCGTTTTGCTGGCGCTGATTCAAGCCGAAAGGCAGCGTGGTCTCAAATCCGAACGATTTGTTTTTCCCCACAAAATAATAAGAAGCCGTGTGTGCGCATTCAATGCCGCCATTTTGTAGTGCGTCCACCACCCCAAAAGCGGGCATCAATTCACCAGCAGCGTGCACGGAAATCTGGAATTTTCCGGACGTGATTTCTTGCAAACGCTTGGACAGCACCTCGGCCCCACCGTAAATGGTGTCCAGGCTCTTGGGAAAACTGGAAGCCAGGCGCCAACGCACGGCGGGAGAAGTCTGTGCCAGCGCGGGAGCAGCCAGCGTCGCCACCGAAGCCGTTGCCACGCCTCGCTTGAGAAATCCTCGTCGCGCCAATGGCGTCGAACCTGACTCCTGCACGCCGAGCGCACTGTCCGTTGTCGATACGGATGTGTCCACCAACGAATTGCTACCTGGTTTCATTGAAGCTTCCTTGACAAGTTAAAAAAACAAACTTGCTGCATCAATGCAAAAAGCGCGCCGCTTGCTTCCAGGAAAAAAGCACCCTCTGCTGCGCCAGGGTTGGGCATGGACGGCTCGCGTTGCCTTGCCTTGGTGCATCGGGCGAGATTTCAGCATTCAGGAAATGGCGTCAATTTTGCTAGCGTGATACCTGAACACGCAGGAGATTCACACGATGCTGAAACCATTGCTCAACCATTTCGCGTTGCCGCTGGCCCTGGTTGGCCTGACGCTGTTGGCTTCATGGGGAGACGCCTGGGTGTTCAGACTGCCCCCAGCCGCCCCTCTCGTTGTTCAGCCATCGCTTGGCTCGACCTTGGGCATCGAGAGCGGCATCCTGTTTGTGCTGCAGTGATGACAGGCTCGTCAGGGACGGCCCGTGGACAACCTAACGGCGAATTGATTCAGGAGGGGATTGGGTTGGTGCGTGGTGAGGGTTTCGAACCCCCGACCCCCGCCGTGTGAAGGCGATGCTCTACCACTGAGCTAACCACGCAAGCTTTGCCGTTGCAGCAAAGACAAATATTATGCCACAGGATTTTCCAGGGCCCGCCAGACGGTTTTGCCGCCGCTGGCCTTGTCGATCTGCTTCATGACGTCGTCGTGGGCGGTTCGCTCCTGTTCGCTGGCATTCAGCACGGGCAGATCGAACTGGCTCAGGTCCAGGCGCTCCTGGGACGAGCCGTGGGCGACGTCGTCCATCACGTCGATCAGCAAGGCGTCCTGTCCGCGCGTCATGTTGATGTACACATCGGCCAGCAACTCGGCGTCTAGCAGAGCGCCGTGCAGGGTACGGCCTGAATTGTCCACGTCAAGTCGGTCACACAGCGCATCGAGCGAATTGCGCTTGCCCGGGAACAGCTCTTTGGCCATCTGCAGGCTGTCGATGACGGTGGCCACCACCTGTGTGATGGGGCCGCGTCCCAGCAACTCCAGTTCCTTGTTCAAAAACCCCACGTCGAACGCCGCGTTGTGGATGATGACCTCGGCGTCAGCCAGATAGTCCAGCAACTCGTCCGCCACTTGTGCAAACTTGGGCTTGTCGCGCAGAAATTCATTGCTGATACCGTGCACTTTCAGGGCATCTTCATGGCTGTCGCGCTCGGGGTTGAGGTAGAAGTGCTTGTTGTTCCCGGTGAGTTTTCGGTGCAGCAACTCGACGCAGCCGATTTCGATGATGCGGTCGCCGTTGTCAGCCGACAGGCCGGTGGTTTCCGTGTCCAGGATGATCTGTCGCATGGCGGCTCTCAGTGGTTTTCGCGCGCGTGGTTGATGGTGTAGCGCGGAATCTCGACGGTGAGCGGGTTGTTGCCCACGATCACCTGGCAACTCAGTCGTGAATGGGGTTCCAGACCCCAGGCGCGATCCAGCAGGTCTTCTTCATTCTCTTCGGCAGGTGTCAAGGTGCCGAAGCCCTCGCGCACGATGACGTGGCAGGTGGTGCAGGCGCAACTTTGGTCGCACGCATGCTCGATGGGAATCTGGTTGTCCAGCAGTGCTTCACACAGGGTGTTGCCTGGCAATGTATCGATGTGCGCGCCCTGCGGGCAAAACTCGGGGTGCGGCAGAATTTTGATGGTGGTCATCACAGAGTCTCAATGTGTTGGCCCGCCAGCGCTTGCTGGATGCCTCGGTTCATGCGCTGGGCTGCAAAGGCCTCGGTGCCTTTGGCCAGGGCGTCGGTCACTGCTTCAATGGCCGCGGCATCGTCCAGCGATTTGGATTGCAAAGCGGCCTCCATCAAGCCGTCGATGCTGTGGCGCTCGTCGGGCGTGAGCAAGTCGCCATCGGCCTGCAGGGCACTGTGCGTGGCCAGCCACAGACGGTCGGCATCGAGCCGGGCTTCGGCCAGTGCACGCGCCTTCATGTCTTGTTCCGCGGTACTGAAACTGTCTTGCAGCATGCGGGCGATGTCGTCATCGTTCAGGCCATACGAGGGCTTCACCTCGATGCTGGCCTCGACGCCACTGCCCTGCTCCCGCGCACTCACTTGCAACAGCCCATCGGCATCCACGGTGAAGGTGACGCGGATACGCGCCGCACCGGCCGCCATGGGAGGAATGCCTCGTAATTCAAAGCGCGCCAGGCTGCGGCAATCGGCCACCAGGTCTCGCTCGCCCTGCACCACGTGCAAGGCCAGCGCCGTCTGTCCATCGCGGTAGGTGGTGAAATCTTGCGCCATGGCGGTGGGAATGGTCTGGTTGCGCGGCACGATGCGCTCGACCAATCCACCCATGGTTTCAATCCCCAGCGACAAAGGGATCACGTCGAGCAGCAGCAACTCGCCGTCGGGGTTGTTGCCAGCCAGCTGGTTGGCTTGAATGGCGGCCCCCAGCGCCACCACCTCGTCCGGATTCAAATCGGTGAGGGGCTGACGGCCAAACAGTTGACCCACGGCTTGTTGCACGTGTGGCATGCGAGTGGACCCGCCCACCATGACCACACCTTGCACGTCCTCAGTCGATACCTTGGCGTCGCGCAAGGCCTTGCGCACGGCACTCACGGTGCGTTGCGTCAGGGCCGAGGTGGCCGCTTCAAATTGCGAACGGGGCACCGCGAGCGATAAGTCCCCATCGGACATGTCGGTGTGAAACATCGCCTGGGTGTGGACCGACAAGGCTTCCTTGCAGGCGCGTGCAGCCACCATGACCGAGGCCTTGTCTTGCGCGGTGTGGGCTTGACGTCCCGCCGTGCTGAGCACCCAGTCGGCCAGGGCGCGGTCATAGTCGTCACCGCCAAGGGCTGAATCGCCCCCAGTGGAGAGCACCTCAAACACCCCGCGGGTCAGTCGCAGAATGGAAATGTCAAATG
This sequence comes from Comamonadaceae bacterium, assembly GCA_947448375.1. Classification (GTDB taxonomy): domain Bacteria; phylum Pseudomonadota; class Gammaproteobacteria; order Burkholderiales; family Burkholderiaceae_C; genus Limnohabitans. The sequence goes on from CANFMY010000044.1 coordinate 15,809, forward strand.
TGCCGCCCCCCAGATCGTAGATGGCGTAGAGGCCTTCGCTGGCATGGTCCAAGCCATAGGCAATGGCAGCGGCCGTGGGCTCGTTGATGAGGCGCAGCACGTTCAAGCCGGCGAGCTGGGCCGCGTCCTTGGTGGCCTGGCGCTGGGCATCGTCAAAATAGGCGGGCACCGTGATGACGGCGCCATAGAGGTCATCGTTGAACGTGTCCTCGGCGCGGTACCGCAAGGTGGCCAGAATTTCGGCGCTCACCTCCACGGGAGACTTCTCACCGGCGCGGGTTTGCAGCGACAGCATGCCGGCCTTGTCCACAAACTGGTAGGGCAGTTGCTCGCGGTGGGCAATGTCAGCCAGCCCGCGTCCCATGAATCGCTTGACGGACACCAGCGTGTTGGCGGGATCCTCTGACTGCGCGGCCAGCGCCTCGTGCCCGATGTGACGGCCACCGCCTTCGAGGTAACGCACAGCCGAGGGCAGGATGACCCGCCCCGACGCGTCCGGCAGGCACTCGGCCACCCCATGACGCACGCTGGCCACCAGCGAATGCGTGGTCCCCAGGTCAATGCCGACGGCGATGCGTCGCTGGTGGGGATCGGGGGCCTGCCCCGGTTCGGAAATCTGTAACAGCGCCATGGACGCTATTGTCGCTGTTAGCGAGGGTCCATACTGTCCATCCGGGTTTCAACATCGTGTAAAAACCGTTCGATGAACATCAGGCTGCGCACTTGCTGTGCGGCAGCGGGGGCGTCCTGCTGGACGTCCAACAGGGTTTCGCAGGCGTGCAAGGTCTCGCGCCGGGCTTGCATCACCTCGGCGTGCAGACCTTCCAGCACGGACAGGCCATCGGCTTCATCCAGGGCCTCGCGCCATCCCATTTGCTGCATGAGAAATGCGGGGGGCATGGCCGTGTTGTTCTCGGCCTGGATGGGTGCGCCTTGCAGCTCACACAGGTAGGCCGCGCGCTTGAGCGGGTCTTTGAGTCGCTGATGCGCTTCGTTGATGCGCACCGACCATTGCATGGCCACGCGCTGCGCCGCGGCACCCTGGGCCGCAAAGCGATCCGGGTGGGCCTGGCGCAACAGGTCTTTCCAGCGCGTGTCGATGTCGGCGGCTGTTTGCGCAAAGCGGCGCGGCAACTCGAACAGGGTGAAATCGTCGGCGGCCAGTTCGGGCAACGCCTGCGAGGGCGCACTCACCTCAGACCCGGAAGGACTCGCCGCACCCACAACGGTCGCGCTCGTTGGGGTTGTTGAAGCGAAACCCTTCGTTGAGCCCTTCGCGAACAAAGTCCAGCTCGGTGCCATCAATGTAGGCCAGGCTCTTGGGGTCGACCAGCACCTTCACGCCATGGCCTTCAAATATCACGTCCTCGGGCTCCATGTCGTCCACGTACTCCAGCTTGTAGGCCAGACCCGAGCAGCCCGTGGTTTTGACGCCCAGGCGAACTCCCACTCCCTTGCCTCGTTTGCTGAGGTAGCGGTTGACGTGCCGTGCGGCGGCTTCGGTCAGGGTAACAGCCATGCCGTCCTCAATGTGCGTGCTTCTTTTTGTAATCGTCCACGGCGGCCTTGATGGCGTCTTCGGCCAGGATGGAGCAATGGATTTTGACGGGCGGCAGGGCCAGCTCTTCGGCAATCTGCGTGTTCTTGAGGGCTGCAGCCTCGTCGAGGGTTTTGCCCTTGACCCATTCGGTCACGAGAGACGACGAGGCAATGGCCGAGCCACAGCCGTAGGTCTTGAAGCGCGCGTCTTCAATGACGCCCGTGCTCGGGTTGACCTTGATTTGCAACTTCATCACGTCGCCACAAGCGGGCGCACCCACCATGCCGGTTCCGACGGACTCATCGCCCTTGTCAAACGAACCGACGTTGCGGGGATTTTCGTAATGGTCAATGACCTTGTCGCTGTATGCCATGAATAACTCCGTGTCTCGATGTCAGCGGGTGGGGCTCAGTGGGCAGCCCACTGAATGGTGCTGAGGTCGATGCCTTCTTTGTACATGTCCCACAAGGGGCTCAGATCGCGCAGCTTGGCCACATTCTGACGAATGGTCTCGATCGCGTAATCGATGTCCGCCTCGGTGGTGAAGCGGCCAATGGTGATGCGCAGGCTGCTGTGTGCCAGCTCGTCGCTGCGGCCCAGGGCGCGGAGCACATAGCTGGGTTCCAGACTGGCCGAGGTGCAAGCCGAGCCCGACGACACGGCCAGCCCCTTGATGCCCATGATGAGTGACTCGCCCTCGACATAGTTGAAGCTGATGTTGAGGTTGTGCGGCACTCGCTTGTCCAGGTGGCCGTTGATGAACACCTGCTCGATG
>CANFMY010000045.1 GCA_947448375.1 Comamonadaceae bacterium
CCCGAGGCAACGGCTTTCTGCTGGACGTAGTCTTGCGGCGTCATGGCGGCATTGTGACATCTCCGTTGGGGACGGTTGGCTTGGACCGTGCTGCTCACTGCATGCGGTTCACTCCATGTTGCTCACGCCTGTCAATCAGCGACATTCATTTGCACCACACGGTTTTACAAGGCGCTACGATCAGCGGGTGGACCATTACGAAAACTTCCCCGTTGCTTCCTGGTTGTGCCCACCGGCGTTGCGTGCGCCCATCTTGGCCTTGTATGGCTTTGCCCGAACCGCAGACGACATCGCCGACGAGGGCAACGCGACACCCGATGAGCGTCTGCAAGCCTTGCAACAGGTTCGCCAGGATTTGCAGGCGATCTGGCGCGACCCGCAGCACAGCAGCCAGCGGTGGCCCAACGTGTTTGCAGCCTTGGCGCACCAACACCAGACCTGGGCGTTTCCCCGGGTCTTGCTGGAGGACCTGCTCGATGCCTTTGAGCAAGACGTGATCTACACGCGTGACCATCATGTCTACACCGACCGCACGGAGTTGCTCGACTACTGTCGACGCTCCGCCAATCCCATCGGCCGCTTGATCCTGCACCTGGCGCAGGTGCGCGACGCAGAGTCGCTCGCGATGAGCGACGCCATTTGTTCTGCCTTGCAGTTGATCAATTTCTGGCAAGACCTGAGCGTGGATGTCCCGCGCGGGCGCTTGTACCTGCCTGTGGGGGCCGGCCTGTCGGATGAGCTGGCCTATGCCCGACTACTGATGGTGCAAGGCGCGCCTTTGGTACACCGTCTGCCCGGACGCCTGGGCTGGGAGCTGCGGCTGGTGGTGCAGGGTGGTTTGCGCATCCTGGACAAATCCGAGCAGCAAGACACCCGCCAAGTCCGCCCTGTCATTCAGGCCTGGGATACCCCTCTGATGCTCTGGCGCGCACTCGGGATGTGAGCGGAGTTCTGCTATATTAATGACCATCCGGTCATTATTTGCATGATGCTCCTGTCGCACGGCGCGGCAGTCAACAACGCTGCGTCATCAACCGGGGTCTCTGTCTGGTGCACTCATGATGCGATTTGATTTTTCTTCCCGCCCGTTGTCGTGGGCCGGTCTGCTGTTGGTCGGCTCCGTGGTGTTGCTCACGGCCTGTTCACGTCCGGCGCCGGTGTCCGAGCCCGTGCGTGCCGTCAAGGTGGTGACCGTGGGGGCCGACACCCTGGACCCAAGTGCCACCTTTGCTGCCGACATTCGGGCACGCATCGAGTCTCGTTTGGGTTTTCGTGTGGCGGGCAAGATCGTGAGCCGCCGTGTCGAGGTGGGGCAACGGGTGCAAGCGGGCCAGTTATTGGCCGAGATCGATGCCCAGGATTACCGCCTGTCCCAGGAAGCCGCCAAGGCGCAGTGGCAATCGGCACAGACGCAACTGGAGTTGGCCGCAGCGGACTTCCGCCGCTACAAGGCCTTGCGTGACCAATCCTTCATCAGCGATGCCGAACTCGAGCGCCGTGAAACCACCTTGAAGGCCGCGCAAGCCTTGGCCGATCAGGCTCGGGCCCAATGGGATGTGCAAGGCCACCAAACCGACTACACACGTTTGCTGGCCGACCACGCAGGGGTGGTCACGGCCATCGAGGCCGAGGCGGGGCAAGTGGTGAGCGCGGGCACGCCCGTGATTCGCGTGGCACAGGACGGTCCGCGCGATGTCGTGTTTGCCTTGCCCGAAGACCAGCTCGCTCGTGTCAAAACCGGCCAAGTCCTGCAGGCCCAGGCCTGGGGCGATGGCCCCGTCTGGCAGTCCACGGTGCGTGAAGTGGCGGCCAGTGCCGACCCGATGACGCGAACCTATTCGGTCAAGCTGGCGCTGCCCCCCACAGCCCAGCCCGCGCTGGGGTCTACGGCCACCGTGCGGCTGGCCCGATCGGCTGCGGCAGTGCAGGCCATCCGCTTGCCCACCAGCGCCTTGCGCCAGGAAGGGCAGGGCGCCTCGGTGTGGGTGCTCGACAGCAGCGCCATGACCGTGAGCCTGCAGCCGGTTCAGCTCGGGCCCGTGGTGGGCAGCGATGTGGTGATTGCCGCCGGCTTGCAGGCCGGGCAGCAGGTGGTGGTGACGGGTGTGCACGTGTTGACGCCGGGGCAGAAGGTCACGGTCTTCAAGCCCGTGGTCGACGCCACGCGCTGAGCCAGGAGCCGACATGACCACGCCAACCAAGGGCTTCAACCTCTCGCTGTGGGCTTTGAAGCACCCCGCACTCACCCGCTACCTGTTGGTGGTGTTGCTGGTGCTGGGCTTCAATGCCTACTTCCAGCTGGGGCAGGATGAAGACCCGCCGTTCACCTTCCGCGCCATGGTGGTGCGAACCTATTGGCCGGGTGCCACGGCGCAGCAAGTGGCCGAGCAAGTCACCGACAAACTGGAGCGCACCCTGCAGGAGGTGCCTTACGCCGACAAGATCCGCAGCTACTCCAAGCCAGGTGAATCGCAAATCATCTTTCAGCTGAAAGACACCTCCCGCGCCTGGGAAGTGCCCGACGTCTGGTACACCGTGCGCAAGAAGATCGGCGATATGCGGTCCACCTTGCCCGCCGGGGTGCAAGGCCCGTTTTTCAATGATGAATTTGGCGACGTGTTTGGTGTGATGTATGCCTTGCGCGCCGATGGGTTCAACGCAGCGGAGACCAAGGCGTTTGCCGATTCGGTGCGACAGCAGTTGCTGCGCGTGCGGGACGTGGCCAAGGTGGAGCTCTTTGGTGTGCAGGACGAGAAGATTTTTGTGGAGGTGTCACACCGCCGCTTGTCACAACTCGGGCTGGATTTGAATGGCGTGCTCTCGCAACTGAGCCAGCAAAACGCGGTGGAGGGGGCTGGCACGCTCAACACCGAGCTGGAGGTGGTGCAGATCCGCATTGCCGGGCAGTTCCGCGCGGTGGACGATGTGCGGCTGATGCCCATCCGCGCAGCCTCGGGCCAACAACTGCGCCTGGGGGACATCGCCACCATTCGCCGCGGCACCATCGACCCTCCCAGTGTGCAGGTGCATCACCAGGGCGAGCCGGTGATCGTGCTGGGGGTCTCCATGGCCAAAGGGGGCGACATCATCGCCCTGGGGGATGCGCTGTCGCAGGCATCTGCGCGCATCGAGACGTCACTGCCGGCGGGCGTGAAGCTGGAGCAAATCCAGGACCAGCCTCGAGCTGTGGCACGCTCGGTGAATGAATTCGTGCGTGTGTTGATCGAAGCCGTGGTGATCGTGCTCGCCGTGAGTGTGTTGTCGCTGGGTCTGCACAAAGGCGGGCGTCTGGGTTTTCACATCGACCTGCGACCGGGACTGGTGGTGGGCATCACGATTCCGCTGGTGCTGGCGATGACGTTTTTGTTCATGCAGTACTTCGGCATCGGGCTGCACAAAATTTCGCTGGGCTCGCTGATCATCGCCCTGGGCTTGCTGGTGGATGATGCCATCATTGCCGTGGAGATGATGGTGCGCAAGATGGAGGAGGGCTACGACAAGATGCGTGCGGCCACCTTTGCCTACGAAATCACGGCCATGCCCATGTTGACCGGCACGCTCATCACCGCTGCCGGGTTTTTGCCCATCGGCACGGCCCGCTCGATCACAGGTGAGTACACCTTCGCCATCTTTGCCGTCACCGTGATGGCCTTGTTGTTGAGTTGGTGGGTGTCGGTGTACTTTGTGCCGTACCTCGGCACACGCTTGCTCAAGGTCAAGCCGACTGGCATTGAAGGCAGTGCGGTCGACGAACTGTTCGATGGCCCCTTCTATGGTCGATTCCGGCGCACCGTGGACTGGTGTGTCAAGCACCGCTGGATCACCATCGGCCTCACCGTGGCCACCTTGGTGCTGGGGGTGCTGGGCATGGGCAAGGTGCAACAACAATTCTTCCCCGACTCCAGCCGTCCGGAAATTCTGGTGGAGTTGTGGCTGCCGGAAGGCACGGCCTTTGCTGCGAATGCCGAAGTGACGCACCGGCTGGAAACGTCGATCATGAAGCAGCCCGGTGTGAACTCGGTCAGCACCTGGATCGGCTCGGGCGTACCGCGTTTTTACTTGCCGCTCGACCAGGTGTTTCCGCAAACCAATGTGGCGCAACTGATTGTCGTGCCGCAAGACCTGGTCACCCGGGAAGCCTTGCGACGTGACTTGCCGGCCTACCTGGCGCAAGCCTTCCCCGAGGTGCGCGCGCGCGTCAAGCTGTTGCCCAATGGCCCTCCCGTGCCGTACCCGGTGCAGTTCCGTGTGTCGGGTCCCAACCCGCAGGTGCTGCGCGAGCGTGCCGACGAGGTCAAGCAGTTGATGCGCGACAACCCCAACACACGGGGCGTGAATGACAACTGGAACGAATCGGTCAAGACGCTCAAGCTCGACATCGACCAGGACAAGGCGCGTGCCCTGGGGGTCAGCAGCCAGTCACTGGCGCAAGCCACCCGCACGTTCTGGAGTGGCACCACGGTGGGGCAGTTCCGCGAGGGGGACCGGCTGATTGACATCGTGTTGCGCCAACCCGCCAACGAGCGCCAGGCATTGGCCGACCTCGCCGGGGTGAACGTGCCGACAGCTTCGGGCCGCAGCATTCCATTGAGCCAGATCGCCAAGCCCGTGCTGGCGTGGGAGCCGGGGGTGATGTGGCGCGAGAACCGCGACTACGCCATCACGGTGCAGGCCGACATTGTGGACGGGCTGCAGGGAGCCACGGTCACGAACCAGATCTGGCCAGCGCTCAGCCAGTTGCAGGAACGCTGGCGTGCGAATGGGCAGGTCAGCTACCGCATTGATATCGCCGGGGCGGTGGAGGAAAGCTCCAAGGGCTCGGCCTCCATCGCTGCCGGTGTGCCGCTCATGCTGTTCATCACCTTCACCTTGCTGATGGTGCAGTTGCAAAGCTTCAGCCGTGCCATGCTGGTGTTTTTGACGGGCCCCATGGGCATTGCTGGCGTGGCCGGTGCCTTGCTGGTGTTGGACCGTCCGTTCGGTTTTGTGGCGCTCCTGGGGGTGATTGCCCTGATGGGCATGATTCAGCGCAACTCGGTGATTCTGATCGACCAGATCGAGCAGGACCGGGCCCAGGGCGTGCCCGCCTGGGACGCCATCGTCGAGTCTGCCGTGCGGCGTCTGCGCCCCATCGTGCTGACCGCGGCGGCGGCGGTGCTGGCCATGATCCCGCTCTCGCGCAGCGTGTTCTGGGGGCCGATGGCGGTGGCCATCATGGGCGGGTTGATCCTGGCCACGGTGCTGACCCTGCTGGCCTTGCCCGCCATGTATGCGGCCTGGTTCCGGGTTCGTCGAGAGCCCGCTACCGAGGGAGCATGACCCACCGGGCTTGGCCAGCAGCCCACGCCCAGTGGCCTCGTCTTACAGGTTAAAATGCCCGATTGACCGAACAAACGGTGGGTGGTCTGTCTGGCAGGCCACCCACACTTGTTTTTGGAACCGCGCGGGTGGCGAAATTGGTAGACGCACCAGGTTTAGGTCCTGACGCCAGCAATGGTGTGGGGGTTCGAGTCCCCCCCCGCGCACCAGCCGCATTCCGGTTTCGGCCCCACCCGGCCGAAGCCAACTTACCAGGATTCAGGAGAAACTCATGGCAGTCAACGTTGAAACCCTAGAAAAGCTCGAGCGCAAGATCACCCTCAACCTGCCGGTCGAGACGATTCGCGATGAAGTCAACAACCGCTTGAAGCGTCTGGCGCGCCAGGTCAAGGTCGACGGCTTTCGCCCCGGCAAGGTGCCCATGAACATCGTGGCCCAGCGCTACGGTTACTCGGTGCACTATGAAGTCATGAACGACAAGGTGGGTGAGGCCTTCAACCAGGCTGCCAACGAAGCCCAGCTGCGCGTGGCTGGCCAGCCCCGCATCAACGAGACCGAAGGCGCGCCCGAGGGCCAGATGGCTTTCGAAGCCATCTTCGAGGTGTATCCGGAAGTCAAGATCGCCGACCTGTCCACGGTCGAAATCGAGCGCGTCACCGCTGACGTGACCGACGCAGCCATCGACAAGACCATCGACATCCTCCGTAAGCAACGCCGCACCTTCGCCCAACGCTCGCTGGAGTCGCAAGCCGCTGACGGCGACCGCGTGTCGGTGGACTTCATCGGCAAGATCGATGGCGAGCCCTTCGAAGGGGGCAAGGCCGACGATTTTCAGTTCATCGTGGGCGAAGGCCAGATGCTGAAAGAATTTGAAGACGCTGTGCGCGGCATGAAGGTGGGCGACAGCCGCACCTTCCCCTTGGCTTTCCCCGCCGACTACCACGGCAAGGACGTGGCCGGCAAAACGGCCGACTTCATGGTCACCCTGAAGAAACTGGAAGCCGCCCACGAGCCCGAGGTCACCGACGAGCTGGCCAAGTCGCTTGGTGTGGCCGACGGTTCGGTGACCGGCCTGCGTGACGACATCCGCAAGAACCTCGAGCGCGAAGTCAAGTTCCGTCTGCTGGGTCGCAACAAGCAGGCAGCCCTGGACGCCCTGGTGGCCCAGGCCGAGCTCGAGTTGCCCCAGTCCATCGTGCAGGCCGAACTGGGTCGCATGATCGAGGGTGCCCGCAACGACCTCAAGCAGCGTGGCATCAAGGACGCCGACAAGGCCCCGATTCCCGAAGACATCTTCCGTCCCCAGGCTGAAAAGCGCGTCCGCATGGGCCTGGTGGTGTCCGAGTTGGTGCGCACGCACAACCTGTCGGCCACGGCCGAGCAGATCAAGGCCCACATCGAAGACCTGGCTTCCAGCTACGAAAAGCCCGAGGACGTGGTGCGCTGGTATTACCAGGACATGAACCGCCTGGGCGAGGTCGAGGCCATGGTGGTCGAGAACAACGTGACCCAGCATGTCCTCGCGCAAGTCAAGGTCAAGGACAAGTCCGTATCCTTTGACGAACTGATGGGTCAAGCCTGACCCGTTCATGGAGACTGAACTGATGAGTGCACTGGAAACCCAAGCCCTCGGGTTGATCCCGATGGTGATCGAGCAGTCGGGACGTGGCGAGCGTTCCTACGACATTTACTCGCGCCTGCTCAAAGAGCGCGTGATCTTCCTGGTGGGGCCGGTGAATGATCAGACGGCCAACCTGGTGGTGGCCCAGTTGCTGTTCCTGGAGAGCGAAAACCCCGACAAGGACATTTCGCTCTACATCAACTCGCCTGGCGGGTCGGTGAGCGCGGGCATGGCGATTTTCGACACCATGAACTTCATCAAGCCCCATGTCTCCACGCTGTGCATCGGCATGGCGGCCAGCATGGGCGCCTTCCTGCTGGCGGCGGGCGAGAAGGGCAAGCGCTTTGCACTGCCCAACGCCAAGGTCATGATCCACCAGCCCCTGGGCGGTACGCAGGGCCAGGCCACCGAGATCGAGATTCACGCCCGCGAGATTCTCAAGACCCGCGAGCAGCTCAACCGCATCCTGGCCGACCGAACCGGTCAGCCGCTGGAGAAGATCGAGCGTGACACCGAGCGCGACTACTACCTGTCGGCGGACGAGTCGAAAGACTACGGCCTGGTCGACCAGGTCATCGCCAAGCGTCCCTGACCACCGATGATGCTTTCCCAGCAGACGGCGCCCCCAGCGGGGCGCCGTCTGCTTTTGGGTATCATTGACACAACTACATAGAGGCACGCTTTTCATGGCCGACAAAAAAGGCTCTTCCGGCGAAAAAACCCTGTACTGCTCGTTTTGTGGCAAGAGCCAGCACGAGGTCAAAAAACTCATCGCAGGACCGTCGGTGTTCATTTGCGATGAATGCATCGACCTGTGCAACGAAATCATCCGCGACGAACTTCCCAACACCGAGATCACCAAGGACGGACGCGGCGACTTGCCCACCCCCCTGGACATCAAAAACAACCTCGATGGCTACGTCATCGGACAGGAAGTGGCCAAGCGCACGCTGTCGGTGGCGGTCTACAACCACTACAAGCGTTTGCGGCATCAGGAAAAGTCCAAGCGCGATGATGTCGAACTCTCCAAAAGCAACATTCTGCTGATCGGCCCCACGGGCTCGGGCAAGACCCTGCTGGCCCAGTCGCTTGCGCGCATGCTCGACGTGCCCTTTGTGATGGCCGATGCCACCACGCTCACCGAAGCCGGCTATGTGGGTGAGGACGTCGAGAACATCATTCAAAAGCTCCTGCAAAGTTGTGATTACGATGTGGAGCGTGCCCAGCGCGGCATCGTCTACATCGACGAGATCGACAAGATCTCCCGCAAGTCCGACAACCCGTCCATCACTCGTGATGTGTCGGGCGAGGGTGTGCAGCAGGCATTGCTGAAATTGATCGAAGGCACGATGGCCAGCATCCCTCCGCAAGGCGGGCGCAAGCACCCCAACCAGGATTTTCTGCAGGTGGACACCACCAACATCCTGTTCATCTGTGGCGGTGCCTTTGCGGGTCTTGAAAAAGTGATCGAGGCCCGCACGGAATCCTCCGGTATCGGCTTTGGTGCGTCGGTGCGCAGCAAGCAGCAGCGCAGCCTGACCGAGGTGTTCGGCGAGGTGGAGCCGGAAGATCTGATCAAGTTCGGTCTGATTCCCGAACTCGTCGGCCGACTCCCTGTGGTGGCCACCCTGGCAGAACTCAGCGAGGACGCCTTGGTACAAATTCTCACCGAGCCGCGCAACGCCGTGGTCAAGCAGTTCTCCAAATTGCTCTCCATGGAAGGCGTGGATTTGGAGATTCGTCCAGCCGCTTTGCGAGCCATCGCACGCAAAGCCCTGGCGCGCAAGACCGGAGCCCGGGGCTTGCGGTCTATCCTTGAACTGTCCCTGATCGACACCATGTTTGATCTGCCCAGCGACACCAATGTCGAGCGGGTGGTGGTTGATGAATCAACCATTGACGAAAGCAAACCCCCTTTGTTGGTCTACCGCGAGGCGGCCAAGAAAGCCTGATGTTCCCAGGGGCAACGAGCATCGTTGCCCCCTTTTGATGGAAGGTTGACCATGTCTGGACAATCCCCGCTGCCTTCAGATCCTATCGATCTGCCCCTGCTGCCACTGCGCGATGTGGTGGTGTTTCCGCACATGGTCATCCCGCTCTTCGTGGGGCGTCCCAAGAGCATCAAGGCACTGGAAGCCTCCATGGCAGCCGAGCGTCGCATCATGCTGGTGGCGCAAAAAGCGGCCGCCAAAGATGAACCCGCAGTCACCGACATGTTCGACGTGGGCTGCATGGCCACCATCCTGCAAATGCTGAAGCTGCCCGACGGCACCGTGAAGGTGCTGGTGGAAGGCCAGCAGCGCGCCCACGTCAACAAAATCATGGAAGGTGAAGAGCACTTCACCGCCACCATCACGCCCATGTCGCCGGTGGTTGATCCGGCCAGCGACACCGAGATCGAGGCCCTGCGCCGCGCCGTGATGCAGCAGTTTGACCAGTACGTCAAACTGAACAAAAAAATCCCGCCCGAAATCCTCACCTCGATTTCCAGCATTGACGATGCCGGCCGTCTGGCCGACACCATCGCTGCACACCTGCCCATCAAACTCGAGAACAAGCAAGTCGTGCTCGACCTGATCGAGGTCAAGCCGCGTCTGGAAAACCTGTTCGAGCAAATCGAGCGTGAAGTCGATATCCTCAACGTGGACAAGCGCATCCGTGGGCGTGTGAAGCGTCAGATGGAGAAGAACCAGCGCGACTTCTACCTCAACGAACAAGTCAAGGCCATCCAGAAGGAGCTTGGCGAGGGCGAAGAGGGTGCCGACATCGAAGAGATCGAGAAAAAGATCAAGCTGGCCAAGATGCCGGCCGATGCGCGCAAGAAGGCCGAGGGCGAACTCAAGAAGCTCAAGCTCATGTCACCCATGTCGGCCGAGGCCACGGTGGTGCGCAACTACATCGACGTGCTGGTGGGCCTGCCCTGGAGCAAGCGCACCAAGATCAAGCACGACCTGGGCAATGCCGAAGACGTGCTGAACGAAGACCACTACGGTCTCGAAAAGGTCAAGGACCGCATCCTTGAATATTTGGCGGTGCAGCAGCGCGTCGACAAGGTGAAGGCCCCCATCCTGTGTCTGGTGGGGCCCCCGGGCGTGGGCAAGACCTCGCTGGGCCAGTCCATTGCCAAAGCCACCGGTCGCAAGTATGTGCGCATGGCCTTGGGTGGCATGCGCGACGAGGCCGAGATCCGCGGCCACCGCCGCACCTACATCGGCGCCTTGCCGGGCAAGGTGCTGCAAAACCTCACCAAGGTGAACACGCGCAATCCGCTGTTTCTGCTCGACGAGATCGACAAGCTGGGCAGTGATTTCCGCGGCGACCCGTCCAGTGCGCTGCTCGAGGTGCTCGACCCCGAACAGAACCACACGTTCAACGATCACTACGTTGAAGTCGATTTCGACTTGAGCGATGTGATGTTTGTCGCGACCTCCAACTCGATGAACATCCCGCCCGCGTTGCTGGACCGCATGGAAGTGATTCGCCTCTCGGGTTACACCGAGGACGAAAAAACCCACATCGCCATGCGCTACCTGCTGCCCAAGCAGATGAAGAACAACGGCGTCAAAGACGAAGAACTGCTGGTCGAAGAGGACGCCATTCGCGACATGGTGCGCTACTACACGCGGGAGGCCGGAGTGCGCTCGCTCGAGCGCGAACTCTCCAAGGTCTGCCGCAAGGTCGTCAAGGCGCTGCTGCTCAAGCAGATGCAACCACAGGTGCGCGTCACCGCCGACAACCTGCACGACTTCCTGGGTGTTCGCAAGTACACCTACGGGCGTGCCGAGCAACAAAACCAGGTGGGCCAAGTGGTCGGACTCGCCTGGACCGAGGTGGGCGGCGATCTGCTGACCATCGAGGCCGCTGTCACCCCCGGCAAGGGCACCTTCACACGCACCGGCTCGCTCGGCGATGTGATGAAAGAATCCGTGGAAGCTGCCCGCACCGTGGTCCGCAGCCGTTCACGCCGTTTGGGCATTGCCGATGAGGTGTTCGAGAAAAAGGACATCCACATCCACGTGCCCGATGGCGCAACGCCCAAGGACGGCCCAAGTGCCGGCGCGGCCATGGTGACCGCCATCGTCTCCACCCTGACAGGTATTCCAGTGCGTGCGGATGTGGCCATGACCGGCGAGATCACCTTGCGCGGCGAAGTGACGGCCATTGGCGGTCTCAAGGAAAAGTTGCTGGCCGCGTTGCGCGGCGGCATCAAGACCGTGATGATCCCCGAAGAAAACGTCAAAGACCTGCAAGACATCCCCGAGAACGTCAAAAACGGTCTGGAAATTGTGCCGGTCAAGTGGGTGGACAAGGTGCTGGAAGTGGCCCTGGAAAAGATGCCCACGCCACTCCCTGACGATGCGCCCGCGGTGGCCACACCGGCCGATGGTGCGCAGAACGCTGCGGCTTCAGTGAAGCATTAAGGCTTGAGAGAGGCACGCCGCAATTCAATTGATCGCAGTGTCGATTTCTCACGCCTGAATTAGTAGCCAGCTTTTGGCAAGAACTCGGGATTGGCATCATGGTAACATGAGTGTTACCTTTTGCTCATGGAGTATGAGCTCAGAGAACTGCTCTCGGTCAATGGCTACAGTCCTTTTGCCGAATGGTATGCAACACTTGAATCCGTTGCTGCAGCCAAGGTGCGTGTGGCTTTGGTGCGCTTAGAGCTGGGAAATTGGTCCAATGTCGAGTGGTTCAGAGGTATCGGTGAGTACAAGATTGACTGGGGCCCTGGTCTGCGCATCTATTTGGCCCGGGACGATCTGAACATCATCCTGCTGATTGGCGGGGGTACCAAGAAACGTCAGCAGCGAGATATCGAACAAGCGATAACACTCTGGGAAGACTACAAGCGCCGCAAGGCCTCAGCACGGAAAGGGACTTGACATGGCATTGACCCGCGATTTCAAGGAAACGGTGACTGCGCGTGTGCAGAGCGATCCGGCCTACGCTCGGGCACTGCTGGATGAAGCTGTCCAATTTTTTGTCAATGGCGAGCCCGACGCATCAAAGCTGATTCTGCGCGACTTGATCAACGCAACCGTTGGCTTCGAGGCGTTGGCACAAGAGGTCGACAAACCGGCCAAGAGTCTGCATCGTATGTTGTCACAGTCGGGCAACCCCACCATGAGTAACATCTCGGCTGTCTTTGCGGCCCTCCAGCATGCACTGACAGAGCCTGTGCGGGTGTATGCCTGACCTAATCGCTGATCACCTTGATCTTGCCCGCAGCGGCCCGCGCAAGCGCCAGCGCGTCGGGCCCTTGTGCCAAAGCCACGGCCATGCGTCGATAGGGACGGGTGGTGGGTTTGCCGAACAGGCGAACATCCACACCAGGCTCTGACAGCGCCGCTTCAACCCCCTCAAAGCGCGGGTGGGTGCCTTCTTTGTCCGCCAGCACCACGGCACTGGCACCTTCCACACTGCGAATGAGCGGGATGGGCAGGCCCAGAATCGCTCGTGCATGCAGATCAAACTCGCTCAGGTTTTGGCTGATCAGGGTCACCATGCCGGTGTCATGCGGACGGGGGCTCAGTTCGCTGAAGATCACTTCTTCGCGCGTGACAAAAAACTCCACGCCAAAAATACCGGCGCCGCCCAAATCTGAGGTGACCTTGCGCGCCATCTCCTGGGCGGCGCTGAGGTGTTCGGCTTTCATGGCCTGAGGCTGCCAGCTGTATTGGTAGTCGCCGCGCTCCTGCACATGGCCGATGGGGTCACAGAACAAGGTCTCGCCGTTCTGCTGGCGAATGGTGAGCAAGGTGATCTCGTACTGGAAGTCGATGAACTCCTCCACGATCACCTTCTGCCGATCTCCGCGCATGCCCTGGCAGGCATATTGCCAACTGGTCTCGACATCGGCCGCCGTGCGCGCCACGCTTTGCCCTTTGCCGGAGGAGCTCATCACCGGCTTGATCACCACCGGAAAACCAATGTCTTGTGAACGTGCCAGCAGTTCTGCTGCCGATTCGGCGTAGCTGAAACGCGCGGTCCGCACACCCAGACTGACGGCCACGTCGCGGATGCGGTCCCGGTTCATGGTGAGATTGGCGGCGCGGGCGCTGGGGATGACGCGATAGCCGGCTTGCTCCACCTCCAGCAGTACTTCGGTGCGGATGGCCTCGATCTCGGGCACGATCAAATCCGGCTTCACTGCTTCGATCGTCTCGCGCAGGGACTGGGCATCGAGCATGCTGAAAACACGCGACTCGTCGGCCACCTGCATCGCTGGTGCTGCGGCATAGTGGTCACATGCAACGACGTAACAGCCCAGCCGCTTGCAGCTGATCACAAATTCTTTTCCCAGCTCGCCGGAGCCCAGCAACAGTATCTTTTTCAAAGGAGCCTCAATGGTGGTGAGCCATGATTATTTTTCAAAAGGCTACCCGGGTTGTATACGAGGCGGCCTGGCTCAAGCACTTTTTTTCGGATGCTTTGAAAAACGCCCAAAATTGCGTTACAATGCATTTCTAACGCGGGAATAGCTCAGTTGGTAGAGCGCAACCTTGCCAAGGTTGAGGTCGCGAGTTCGAGCCTCGTTTCCCGCTCCATATCCTCAGAGGGAAGCACACGCTTCCCTTTTTTGTCCGGATTCGGCGCGGTAGCAAAGCGGTTATGCACCGGATTGCAAATCCGTGTAGGTCGGTTCGACTCCGGCCCGCGCCTCCAGAGATTTCTGAATGAAATCACAAAGTTAGCCCGCACACAGCGGGCTTTTTTGTGCCCGTCTGGTCAAGCGGTGTCACTCGCCTGGCCCCATCAAATTCAGTTGTCGTTTGGCGATAAAACGCAGACGATCGACGACAGTCGATTCACTCACTTTTCCGACAATAATCCAGACATCGCTGGAAGTATTTTCTCGATCAGCAAAAACGGACGAACTGAGTTGGACATCATTGAAAACCTGAAGACTTTTATTTCGGTGGTCGATACCGGAAATTTCACCCGTGCCTCCCGAAAACTGAAAGTGGCGGTGGCCGTGGTGAAAAAACGTATCGACCATTTGGAAGAGCAGGCGGGTGTCAAGCTATTTGAACGCAGTACCCGCAGCATGACTTTGACCGATGCTGGACGGCGTCACCTGCTGAAAACGCGTGCAGCGGTGAGCCAGGTGGATCAACTGCTGGCGCAGATGGCCTCAAAGCCGGATCGAGTAGAAGGTCACCTGAGAATCAAGGTGCCCAATGGCTTGCTGGGCGCGCTCATCGGCGAAAAACTGAATCACTTTCAGGACCTGAACCCAGCCATTGCCATAGAGGTGCTGTCTATTGACAGGCCGGTTAACCCCGTCGAAGAGGGCTTTGATGTCTCCATCATGTTGGGGCCAATCACATGGCCTGGGGTGATCGATTTCACAATCGCGCCGATCAAGCGCCATTTGGTGGCGTCCCCCAGCTACCTGGCCAAGCGAGGGCGCCCGCAAGTACCGGGCGATTTGCGCCAGCACGATATCCTGAACTACGAACCACGCGGTTTGAATTGGACGTTTCAGGGGAAATCGGCACCCTTGGAGGTTCGCATTGAACCTCGACTGAACAGCAACAACGCCCTGCAATTGTTGAAGGCCACCTGCATGGGCAATGGCATCTGTTTATTGGGCGAACACATCACCAACCCCTACACGCAGTCAGGAGAACTGGTGACGGTGCTTGAGAATTACCCGCTTGCCGATATCTGGGTTCGCATGCATATTCCCGAAGACCGCCTTGAACTCAGCCACGTGCAAGCGCTACGAACGCACTTGCTATCGAGCATGAGTGGATCAGCGATCTAGACGCAGATCTGATCACCCCGTGAGACGGATCGAGAGTGATCGCCCTAGCCGGTATGGCAGTGTCAGGCACACCTCTTGGCCTTTGTCAGATGGCCACCGCTCACTCAGTCGGGGCAACCCAACTGATCGGCCAAGTCGGTGAAGCTGCGGGCGTGCATATCATTCTCCGCATGGGGTGAAACGTCCTTTGGCCGGGCGGTACCAAACTCCAGCGGCCGCTCGATGTAGGCGCTGTGAAGACCGCACTGCCTGGCCGCTGCCAGATCGTCATGGTGAGCGGCGACCAGCATGACCTCTTGGGGTGTCACATCAAACACGCGAGCGACACCC
Source organism: Comamonadaceae bacterium (assembly GCA_947448375.1). Taxonomy (GTDB): domain Bacteria; phylum Pseudomonadota; class Gammaproteobacteria; order Burkholderiales; family Burkholderiaceae_C; genus Limnohabitans. The sequence continues at coordinate 15,045 of CANFMY010000045.1, forward strand.
AGGTAAGTGGCCGGGTCGGGCTTGTAGGCTCGAAAGACTTCGGCGCTGAGCAAACAATCCCAGACCAGGGAGCCGTTTTTGGCCAGGTTGGTCAGCAGACCCAGATTCCCATTGGACAAACTGCACGTGGTGAAGCGTTGCCTGAGTCGGCGTAGGCCGGGTGCACTGTCATCCCAGGGGCGCAGGCGGTGCCAGGCCAGGTTGAGGTGCTGGCGCTCGGATTCACCGAGGTGTTGCAAACCAAAATCCGGCAGGATGCTGTCCAGGATCATGCGGTGCAAATCGTCGATGCGTGTCCAGCCCAACTCGCCTGAGCGCACCCGTTGCATGGCAGGTTGATAGCCTGCGCGCCAGGCCAGCGCAAAAGCATCGGCGTCGATACCCGGGACCAAGGCCTGAATCTCCCTCTGAATGCTGCCATGCCAGTCCACGACTGTCCCAAAGACATCGAAGGCCAGCACCTTGACTTGCGAACTCAGCGGGTGAGAGGGGGTCATGAAATTCCTTCAGTCGGGTACGGAAAAAGCGAGACTTCCTGCGAAAGGCAGCGATTCGGTTGGTGATGTCACGGGCCAATCCTAATGGAAAAGCTTTGCAAGAGGGGTGGACTTGACTCATCTCAGCGGGTGATGACTTGCAGGGGCAGTAACCGAGAGCGCCCCGAGTCGCGCAACTAACAGTCTGACCGTGAAATCCCTAGTGCCGCCGGGGGCGAAAAGTCTTTCAATCGAGGTTTACTACCCAACGAGCCCGCGATGGCCCAGGAGACTTGCATGCAGCACGCCACTTCTCACACCCCCCACCCAGATCGCCGTGACAGCCTCAAGCGCATGTCCCTGGGGGCTTTAGGTTTGGGTGTGTGGGCAGGGGCTGGCACCCTGCATGCGGCAACGGGTTTCTCTTCCCAGGGTTTGGGGCGCATCGCGCCGGCCATGTCGTGGCAGATTGAACAGGGCATCTTTCCGGGGGCCGTCAGCTTGGTGGCTCACAAGGGCAAAACGGTCCATTTTGAAGCGCATGGTTTTCAGGACGCCGCCAAGTCTGTGCCCATGCACAAGCACAGCATTTTTCGCCTGGCCTCGATGACCAAGCCGATCGTCACCACCGCAGCGATGATGCTGGTGGAGCAGGGCAAGTTGCGACTCAATGATCCGGTGGCGAAGTGGTTGCCTGAATTGAAGAACCTCAAGGTGGAAACCGCGCAAGGCGATGTCGATCTGGCTCGACCCCTGCTCGTGCATGATGTCATGCGGCACACGGCTGGTTTTGTGTACGGGGGCAGCACCAAATCCGAACGGATTCGCAAGCTCTACGATGAACTGAATATTGAGTCACGTGAGGTGGACATCACCAGTGATGACATGCTGAAAAATCTGGGACAGATCCCCCTCGCTCATCAGCCCGGGACCTTTTGGGAGTACTCGATTGCGGTCGACGTGCTGGGGCTGTTGATTGAACGGGTTGCCAACAAGCCGCTGGACGAGATTGTTCACACGCTGCTGCTGGGCCCGTTGAACATGGCGGACACTGCCTGGTGGGTCCCGCCCGAAAAAACCAAGCGTTTGGCCGAGTGTCTGAACAGCGACCCGCTCAAGGCCGACATGCTGAAATCGTATCGGCAATCGTACAACCCGCGAGGGAAATGCTACTTCAAGGGTGGGGCAGGCTTGGTGGGCACTGCGCAAGACTACCTGCAATATGCCCAGATGATGGTCAATGGGGGGCAACTCAATGGTCGCCGCTACCTCTCCCACAAGACCGTGGAATTCATGCTGTCCAACCACACGGTGGGCATGGGGGGCACCACGATGGGAACCACGGGGCCCGGCTACGGGTTTGGCATCGGGTTCGGTGTCCGACTGGACGAGGGCATGGGCTGGACCGCCGGCTCCAAGGGGGACGCCATGTGGGCGGGCGCCTGGGGGACCAGTTTCTGGATCGATCCAAAAGAGCAGTTGGTGGGTGTGCTCATGGCGCAGGCTCCGTCGTATCGGGTGCCCAACCGCATGCTGTACAAAAATTTGGTGTACGGGGCGATGAAAGCCTGAGACCTATCGGACGAGCGGGCGGGGAATTGACCCTGTGCCGCCTGCGTGTATCTCAGAAAAAGCACTGTGGGGTTGAGCAGCGAGCTGCCTCGGCTGGAAATTCGTGTCGATCGCTTACGTGCGACTAGTCTGCCACCAGGTCTGGGCTAATATCCGCTCAACCGATGCGCACGACAGTCTGGAAACTTCAATGAACAAAGCCACATCATGGGTACTGGCAGCCTTTCTGGCGGCCTTGACGAGCGGGGCTTGTGCACAGTCCTACCCCAGCAAACAGGTGAGACTGGTGGTGCCACAGGCAGCGGGTGGGGCGACCGATGTGTTCGCGCGGCACCTGGCGCAAAAACTCAGTCTGGCCTGGAACCAACCGGTGGTGGTTGAAAACCGTGTGGGCGCTGCGGGGGTGGTGGGCACCGATTTCGTGGCCAAGTCGACCGCCGACGGTCACACGCTGCTCTTCACTTACGCCGGGTCTCAGGCGGTCAACCCCAGCCTCTATCCCAAAATTCCTTTCGACTCGGTCAGCGACTTTGTTCCCATCACCCCGGTCGCGACGACAGCCTTCTTTTTGGTGGTTGGAGCCCATTCGCCCGTGCAAAACTTTCGCGAATTGCTGGGGGTTGCCAAGGCCCATCCGGGCAAGGTGACTTACGCCACGTCGGGCAATGGCTCCATCAACCATTTGCTGTCGGAATCGCTCAACGTCGAGGTCGGCATCAAGACAGTGCATGTGCCTTACAAAGCCATTGCGGCGGCCATGACCGATGTGATCGGGGGTCAAGTCGATACGGCGTTCGCCGCCGTGCCTTCGGCCTTGCAACTCATCAAAGGGGGCAAGCTGCGGGCCATTGGTGTCTCCAGTGCCAAGCGCAACATCAGCATGCCCGATGTGCCCACCATCGCCGAAATGGGCTACCCCCAATTCAATGTGAGCCCCTGGTGGGGCCTCCTGGCACCAGCGGGAACCCCCCGGGCGATCGTCG
>CANFMY010000046.1 GCA_947448375.1 Comamonadaceae bacterium
ACCGCCGACCTCGGGGTTATGAATCCCGCGCTCTCACCAACTGAGCTATATCTCCAGAGGTCTAGTTCCTTCTTCTGAAGGAAGACGGCATTATATCCGGCTTTTTACCCGCCCCAGCCACCCCAAGAACCTCTGGATGCAGCCCAAGTCCTCAGGTGTCCCCTATCTTTTGCTCGCGAATGATCGAGGACCACGCCTGCAACTCGCGGGGCAAATCGCTTGTCATGGTCTTGGCCGACAGGTAGGCCGGCACAGCCCCTTGTCGCAGGGCAGAGGCCACGGTGTCGGGGGCTTCCAGCACGGATCGCACGGCCTCAGACAGGCCCTCAACCACCGAACTGGGCGTTGATGCAGGCGCCAGCAAACACAAACGCGGAGCCGCCTGAAACCCGGGCAGCGCATCGGACAAGGGGACCACGTGCTCGGCACCGGGTAGCCGCACCGTGCTCATCATGGCCAAGGCTTTCACCTTACCCGCTCTTGCCTGCGCCAGACCAGCGGTGGCACTCACCACACCCAGAGGCACTTGACCCCCCACGATATCGGGCAATATTTGCGAAGCACCTCGGTACGGAATGTGGACCACAAACGCCCCCGCGCGCGCCTTGAGCATTTCAAATCCCAGATGCTGCACCGTGCCCACCCCCGAGGTGGCGTAGGCATAGCGCCCGGGGTGTGATCTGAGTTCAGCCAGCAAGCTCTGGGGATGGTGCGCCGGGAACGTCATTGACCCCACCACCATGAGCGGCGACGTGAACAAGCCAGCAATCGGGACAAACGCTTTGACAGGGTCCAGGCTGGTGCGGGGCTGAAGCATGTGGGCAATGAAGAGCCCACTCTCCCCGAGTAACAGCGTATGTCCATCCGCCGCTGCGCGTGACACGGCTTCAGCGGCAATCAAACCAGAGGCACCGGCACGGTTGTCTACCACCACCTGTTGGCCCCACACATTGGACAGGCCTTGTGCCAGCAAGCGGGCCATGGCATCCACGCCGCCGCCCGCTGAATAACCGACCAGCACGCGCACGGGCCGCTGCGGAAAAGATTGAGCCTGGCACCACGGCATGGCCATGACGGCAGCAGCACCACCTGCTTGACGCAGCAACCGACGCCGGGACAACCCGGGCTGCGCCACGCTGGACGCCTTGCATTCACTCATGTGCGACACCTCTGCATCAACTGAGGCTCACCATATCAGTATTATTCCCCGTGTCAATTCCTGGAGACCTGCGCATGACCACCCCTTCCATCGCCTTCCTCGGTATCGGCCTGATGGGCTTTCCCATGGCGCGTCGTCTGTGCGAAGCAGGCCACACCGTGCATGCCTGGAACCGCAGCCCGGAGAAGGCCGAGCGCTTGCGGCCCATGGGCGCGCACATCCACACCGAAGCGGCCCAGGCCGCCGCGCAAGCCGACATCGTGATCAGCATGCTGGAGAACGGCCCCGTCACCGAGCAAGTGCTGTTTGAAGGCGGCGTGGCCAACGCCATGCGTCAGGGGGGCTTGCTGGTGGACATGGCGTCGATCAAACCCTTGGAGGCACGCGACCACGCCCGGCGCCTCGAGGCCCAAGGGCTGCGCCATCTGGATGTACCTGTGTCCGGTGGCACGGTGGGCGCCGAAGCAGGCACGCTGGTGATGATGGCTGGCGGCAACGAGGCCGACTTTGACCAGGTGTTGCCGGTGCTCCAGGTGATGGGGCGTGCCACGCACGTGGGGCCGCACGGCTCGGGTCAACTCGCCAAGCTGGCCAACCAGATGATTGTGGGCATCACCATCGGCGCGGTGTCCGAAGCCTTGTTGCTGTGTGAGCGGGGCGGTGCCAGCATGGCCAAGGTGCGCGAAGCCATCACGGGCGGCTTTGCCGACAGCCGCGTGTTGCAAGTGCACGGCCAGCGCATGGTGGAGCACGACTTTGCGCCGCGTGCGCGCATGACGGTGCAGGTGAAGGACATGCGCAACGCACTGGCCACCGCCGCAGAGACCGGGTTTCAAGCCCCCATCACGGCGCTGCTCGAACAACTCTATGCATCTGGCATCGAGCACGGCATGGCCGACCTGGACCACGCGGGCTTGTTTGTGGAGTTGGCACGCCGCAATGGTGTGCCCTTCAATCCAGCTTGACGCCCAAGTCCACCGCCAGCTTGACCCAGATGGGCACCACGCGGGTCCACTCCGCGCGCGTGTCTTCCAGATTGACCGGTTTGTTCGGAATGGCAAACGTCTCGCGCAACTGAGCCGCCCGAGGTGTATTGGCCCCCTCCACCGCCACTTTGGACAAGGCTTGCAAGATGGGTTCTGGCGTGCCGGCCGGGGCCATCAAGGGCAGGCCACCTTCCAGGCCCACCAGCCGCGGGTCCAGCCCCTGCTCCACCAGGGTGGGAACGTCGGGCAAGCGCGGCGAGCGGTAGCCGCCGGTGACGCCCAGGGGCCGTACACCGCGTGCCTGCACCGTGGCAAACGCCTGGTAGCTGCCAATGGCAATTTGCGTTTGCCCGCCCGCGAGGTCCAGCCACATGGGGGCTTCGCCTTTGTAGTGAACCGACTGAATTTGTGTGCCGCTTTGCCGGTTCAGCTGATCGGCCACCATGTGCGGGTACGAGCCCGGCGCATAGGTGCCCATCGACACCGGTTGCTTGCGCGCATAGGCAATGAACTCCTGCATGGTGCGCACCGGCAGTTTCTCCGGCACGCCCACCACCAAGGGGCCCGACGGAAAATTGACGACGGGGGTGAGGTCTCGCTCCAGGTTGTAAGGCAGCTTGGCGTAGAGCACGCGGTTTTGCCAGACCGTGCCCGAGGTGGTCATGAGCAACGTGTAGCCGTCGGGGGCCGACTTGGCCACGTGGTCAATGCCCAGCATGGCACCAGCGCCCGGCTTGTTGTCGACAATCGCCGTCACCCCCAGTTGCGCGCTGAGTTGTTCGGCATAGAGTCGTGCATAGGCGTCCGTGAGTCCCCCCGGGGGGTAGGCCACCACAATGCGAATGGGGCGCGCGCCAGGCCAGGCACTGGCTGCAGAGCCGCCCTGCGCCCAGGCCATCGGTGCCGATGCGGCCCCCAACGCCAGTGCAGCGAGCATGCGGCGGCGCTGCAGCGGCTGAATTGAGAATGCTTGAGCGGAGAAACGATCCGAGGTGTCAGAGGTCATGGGCATCATCCCGCCACCATCGCGATGGCCAGAAGCCCAAGCCTAGCGAGAATCCCCGCAATCCAGCGCTATGGCTTACCCGGATGTCACGCAGGCTGCCCGACAGAACCTGTCGCCAGCCCGTTCGACTATTTGCACGCACATCGTGGGAGCGCTGGAGGGCCCACTCAGGCGCGCTGCTTGGCCAGCCGGTTCAATCGAGCCTGCGCAAACAAAGAAATGGTCGCAAACACCGCCATCAAGAGCCCGAGATGGGTGGCGTCATCGTGACTGACCCAGCCCACGCTGTAACCGCCAATGGCCCCCACCCATTGCTGCATGAGGCCAATGGCTCCGGCAGCCGAACCAGCCAGCGCGGGCATGAGCCCGATCGAACCGGTGAGTGCCGGGGGCACCAGCAAGCCATGCCCAAACCCCAACAGGATGAGCGGCAAGGCAAAGGCCAGCGGCGCGTTCCAGCCCAGCACCGACAAGCCCACCATGAACACCACCGACGCGAAGGTAATGCCCTGCCCCCACATCATCACGTGTCGCTCGCCGAGTCGATGGACCAGATGGCTGGTGAGGAAGTTCCCCACGATGTACGACAGCGGCCCGAACATGATGTAAAACCCCACGCCATCGGGTCCCACGCCATAGCTCTTGAGCACGATGGGTGCACCACCCAGCATGGTGTAGAACGCCGACGTGGTGCACGAGAGGATCACCATGTACATCAGAAAGCTGCGGTTGCGCAACAGTTGCTTGTAAGAGTCCAGCATGCGTTGCCAGCCCGACGCAGGGCTGGATGCAGCGCTTGAAGACGAGGCCTCGGACGCCGCCCGGGCATGTCCATGCGGGCGCCCTGCGGGCAAGCCCCACCACGCTGCCAACAGCAGCAATGAGGACAACGCAGCCATCACCACAAAGTTGGCCTGCCACCCAAAATTCACATGCAAGTACCCGCCCAGTATGGTGGCTGACGGCGGACACACGCCCATGGCCATGCCCACGTAAGCCATCATGCGTGTGCGGTCTGGCCCGACAAACCAGTCATGGATGAGTGATCGCCCCACCACCATGCCAGCCGCTCCGCCCGCGCCTTGTATGACGCGCGCCAGCGTCAGCACGGTGAGGTTGGGCGCCATCGCGCCCAGGACAGACCCCGCCAGCGCCAGACTCACCCCCAGCATCAGCACGGGGCGGCGCCCATACCGATCCGAGAGCGGCCCATACACCAGCTGCAGCACGCCATAGGCCGCCACATACCCACTGAAGGTGAGTTGCACGCCCGACTGGTCGGTATCGAATAGGCGCCCCCAATCCTGCATGGAGGGCAGACAGATGGTCATGATGGCCAACCCAAACGCCAGTTGCCCCAGGATGTTGGCGATCAGTGCAGGTCGCACACGGGGTGTCACGGAGGTAGCGGTCATGGAGCGTTCAGGAGGGCAACGGATCATTATCGGCCAGGGACTATGTAATACTGTCCCGCATGTCCCAATTAGACGACTTCCCTCCCGTGGCACCGGAGGTGCTCTCGCCCGACGAGGCTGACGAGCCCACCCGTGTTCCCCTGGCCATTGAAGATTGGCTCACCGTGCTGGTGATGGCGGCCCTGGCCCTCATCACCTTTGCCAACGTGATCGTGCGGTACTTCACCGATCAGTCATTTGCCTGGACGGAAGAAATCTCCATCTTCTTGATGATCGTGCTGACGCTGGTGGCAGGTTCTGCCTCGGTGGCGCGCAACCGTCAGATCCGCATTGAATATTTTGCTGACAGCGGCCCCGAGGCGCGTCAGCGTGCCCTGGCGCGGTTTGGTTCACTCATGGTGTTTGCGCTTTTTGCGCTCATTGCGGTGCTGAGCATTCGCATGGTGTGGGACGACATCAAGTTTGAGGAAACCTCCCCTGGCATTGGGGTGCCGCGCTGGTGGTACACCATCTGGTTGCCCATCCTGTCGGTGGCGATTGCACTGCGCGCTTTGGGGCTGTTCATTCGTCGGGGGCGTGCATCATGATTGCCACCCTGTTGTTTGTGGTGTTTGTGGTCATGATGCTGATGGGCGTGCCCATTGGCGCGGCCCTGGGACTGGCCGGTGCCGCGTGCATTGCGCTGGCCAATGCGGATGTGCAGTGGTGGGGCTTGTTGGCCGTGCCGCAAAATTTCTACGCCGGACTGGGCAAGTACCCGCTGCTGGCCATCCCCATGTTTGTGTTGGTGGGCTCCATCTTCGATCGCTCGGGGGTTGCCTTGCGGTTGGTGAACTTTGCCATCTCCATCGTGGGACGGGGTCCGGGCATGTTGCCGCTGGTGGCGATTGTGGTGGCGATGTTCCTGGGTGGCATCTCGGGCTCAGGGCCTGCCAATGCCGCCGCGGTGGGGGCGGTGATGATCACGGCCATGTCGCGCGCCGGGTACCCCGCAGCCTTCTCGGCCAGCGTGGTGGGCGCAGCTGCGGCCACGGATATTCTGATTCCCCCCTCGGTGGCGTTCATCGTGTATTCGGTGCTGGTGCCGGGTGCCTCGGTGCCGGCACTCTTCGCGGCGGGCATGGTGCCGGGGGTGCTGGCGGGCCTGGCCCTGATCGTGCCCGCGGTGTGGATGGCGCGCAAGCACAAGATGGGTGCGCTCGAAGCCGACTTGCCGCGTCCGCCGTTCTGGCGCAGCCTGCGCGAGGCCACCTGGGGTCTGGCCGCACCGGTCTTGATTCTGGGCGGCATGCGTGCCGGCTGGTTCACGCCCACCGAGGCTGCGGTGGTGGCGGTGTTCTATGGCCTTTTTGTGGGCATGTTCATCCACCGCACCATTCGCGTGAAAGACCTGTACGTCATTCTGCGCGAATCGGGCGAGTTGTCGGCGATCATTTTGCTGGTGGTGTCACTCGCGGGCATCTTTGCCTGGTCACTCTCCACGCTGGGGGTGATCGACCCCATCACCCACGCCATCGTGAATTCGGGGCTGGGCGAATATGGCGTCTTGTCGCTGCTGATTTTGATGCTCATCACCGTGGGCATGTTCCTGGACGGTGTGTCGATCTTCCTGATCTTTGTGCCACTGCTCATGCCCATCGTCAACTTCTATCAGTGGGACCCCGTGTGGTTTGGCGTCATCCTCACCCTGAAGGTGGCGCTGGGCCAGTTCACACCACCACTGGCCGTGAACCTCATGGTGTCGTGCCGCATTGCCAACGTGCGCATGGAAGACACCGTGCGCTGGGTGGGCTGGATGTTGTTCTCGATGTTCCTGGTGATGGTGGCGGTGATCGTGTGGCCTGAACTGGCCACGGCATTGCCCAAAGCCATGGGCTATTGAGCCCGGGCGTTGGCCCGCGCGGGCCAGCGCTGGTGGATCCATTGACGGCGAGAGGGTGAGTGTGCCGACAGGGTGCGCTCCGAAGCGCCCGATTCTCGCCGGTGCGTCACCTTCGTTCAACACAGCGACCGCAAGTGGCAGCACAATGCACTGAGGATCTCATCGGCCCGCAGCGTGATGGGCCTGTTGCAAGTCACGACCGGAACCCTTGACGTAGGAGATTTCATGTTCAACACGAATGCCTGGATTCAACGACTGTCTGTGATGACCTCGGTCACCACCGTGGCCCTCACCACGTATTTACTGGCCACGGCCTCCTTGGCGCAGGCACAGTCCCCCTACCCCAACCGCCCCATCAAGATGATCGTGCCGTATGCGGCGGGCGGTTTCAGCGACCAGGCCTCTCGCGTCATCGTCGAGAGCATGAGCAAGACGCTGGGGCAACCCGTGATCATCGACATCAAGGCGGGGGGAGGTGGCCGCATTGGTGCAGAAGCGGTCACCAAGCTGTCCCCGGACGGCTACGACCTGCTCATGACCACCAATGGCACGCACACCTACATGGCCGTGACCGAAAAGAACCTGAGCTACGACCCCATCAACGACTTCACCCCCATTTCGCTCGTGGGCTCGTACGGCCTGCTGATGGTGGTGAACAACGCCTTGCCGGTGAACAACCTGCAGGAGTTCCTGCAGTACGCGCGCAACAACCCGGGCAAGCTCAACTACGCCAGCTCGGGCATGGGCAGCGGCCTGCACTTCGCCGGCGAGGTGTTCAAATCCATGGGCAAGCTCGAGATGACGCATGTGCCCTACCGCGGCTCCGGCCCCGGCATGCAAGACGTGATGGCGGGCCAATGTCAGGTGATTTTTGATGGCGGGGCCAAGCCCTTCATCGATGCCGGCAAGGTCCGTTTGCTGGGCACCTCGAGCGCCCGTCGCGACCCACGCTACCCCAACACGCCCGCCATTGGCGAATCGGCATTGCCGGGGTATGACCTCACCTACTGGCTGGGTCTGTTCGGCCCCAAGGGCATGCCGCGTGATGTGCAAATGAAACTGAATGCTGCCATCCGCATCGCCGTGGCGGACCCTCAAGTCCAAACCAAACTCGCCGCCATGGGGCTGCACCTGGTGGGCAGCAGCCCTGAAGAGCTGGTGCGTGAAATTCGTTCCGAAACCGACAAGCTGCGTGCCATTGCGGCATCCATCCCGGGTGGCGTGCAATAAGGAGCTCACCATGAGCCGTGATGTCTTGTTTCAACCCTTGCGCGTGGGCCGCTTCACCCTGGAGCACCGCGTGGTGATGGCACCCCTCACCCGCATGCGCTCCACCATGCCAGGCAATGTGCCCAACGACATGAACGCGCTGTACTACCAGCAGCGCGCCACGCGCAACGGCCTCATCATTGCCGAGGCCTCTCAAGTCGTGCCCGAAGGTCAAGGAGTGCCGGCGTCGCCCGGCATTCACAGCCCCGAGCAAATTGCGGGCTGGAAACAAGTCACCTCGGCGGTGCACAGCCAGGGTGGCTTGATCTTTTTGCAACTGTGGCACGTGGGTCGCATTTCACATGCTTCGCACCAACCGAAGGGTGGGCAGCCCGTGGCGCCCTCGGCGATTGCAGCCCAGGGCATGGCCATGACGCGCGACTTTCAACGCGATACCTTGCCTGTGCCTCGAGCACTCACACGGGAGGAAATCCAGGCGTTGGTGCCGCAATACGCCCAGGCGGCACGCCATGCCATCGAAGCAGGTTTTGACGGGGTGGAAATTCACGCGGCCAATGGCTACCTGCTGGAGCAGTTCATGCAAACCCGCAGCAATCAGCGCACCGACGACTACGGCGGTTCCATTGAAAACCGCTGCCGCTTGCCGCTGGAGATCACGCGCGCGGTGTGCGAAGCCATTGGTGCTGACCGCGTGGGCATACGGCTCTCGCCCTTTGGCGTGGCCAACGACAGCGGTGAAGCCGATCCGATGCCGCTCTACACCCACATCATCGGTCAGCTCAACACGATGGGCCTGGCCTATTTGCATGTAATTGAGCCCCGCGCCAGTGGTGCTGGTGCTCGCGAGGTGGACCATCAAAACGTGCCCTCCGCGTGCGAGTTGTTCCGCTCGTCGTGGTCGGGCACGCTCATCACGGCCGGCAACTTCACCGGTGACACGGCGTCGCACGTGGTGTCCCAGGGCCTGGCAGATGCCGTGGCCTTTGGTCGTCACTTCATCTCCAACCCGGATTTGCCAGCTCGCATTCGGGTGAACGGGCCCATCACGCCCTACAACCGCGCCACGTTTTATGGTGGCGGAGCCGAGGGGTATACCGACTACCCTAAGATGGGGTGAAGCACACCGGGAGGGCGCCCCGGTGCCTGCTGCCTCAGAACGTGGGCAAGCCCAACGACTGACGCACGCGGTTCTTGATATACACCCCATCGCGCGACGGCAGCGCACGCGGCAACTCATCAGCCTTCACCAGGATTTGCGCCAGGCTGGGGCCTTGGCGCGATTGAATCGCTTGAACCACCTGGTCCAGGCCCGAGGCCTCGTGCACGCGAAATGCGTTGGAGATGCTGCAGGCCTTGGCCACCGCGGTCAGGTCGGTGCCCAGGTGGGTGTGGCTTTGCTGCATGCCGGTTTCACCAAAGTGGCCGTTGTCCAGCACCACGATGGTGAGGTTGGGCGGCTGTTGTGCTCCCACGGTGGCCAGGGCCCCCAGGCCCATCAGTTGCTCGCCATCGCCGGTCAGCACGAGCACCGACTCCTGAGGCTGTGCCAGGGCCAGGCCCAGACCGATCATGGTGGCGCCGCCCATGGCACCCCAGAGATAGAAGTTGCGGTCGCGGTCACCCGCCGCATACAGGTCGTAGGTGGACGAGCCCAGGCCCGCCACCGCCAACACCTGGGGCACGCGTTGAATCAACTGCGCCACCACCTCACGCCGATCCAGCGTGGCCGATGCAAAAGAAGTTGTGCTCATATTCGGCTCCCGTGTCAGTTCTTGATCCATTGCTTGCGTCCGATGAGGCGCTGCGAGAGCAACACCGCCATGGACTCGCCGGCCAGGAAGGCCGACTGGAGTGCGGCTTCCACCAGGTCTTCAACCTCTTCGGCGCGATCGGCCCGCTGCACGCGAATGCCCATCAACTCCATGGCCCCTTGCGTGGCCTTGCTCATGGGGGTTTGCCACGGGTTGAACTCGGCGTACTCGCCGCGCATGGTCACCAGGGTGAGGAACGGGATACGGCAGCTTTGCAGGATGGACATCATGTTGATGCAGTTGCCCACACCCGAACTTTGCATCAGCAGCACCGAGCGCTGACCTCCCAGCCAGGCCCCCGTGGCCAGGGCCACGCCCTCTTCTTCCGTGGTGAGCACCACGGCGCGCATGTCGGGGTCGGCGTGCACGCGACGAATCACGTGCGCATGGCCAGCGTCGGGCACGTAGCCCACTTGCTGGATCTGGCCGCGCTTGAGTACCTGGTAGATGGCCTCTTGCCAGACCGGTGGGGAAGATGCGGGAGTGCTCATGGTGAATGGTGAATGGATGTTGTGGTGTTGAATGCGATGGCGATGGCGATGGCGATGGCGATGACGAATGTGAACTTGAACTTTAACTGGATCTTGTCGGCGAAGGTGATCGAGAAGGGAATGTGATGTCGGGTGAGTCAGCCGAGTGAATCAGGTTGAACCCGTCATGGGTCAGTCCACCACCAGTTTGATCTGCTTGACCACGGCCTCGAAGCTGTCCAGCTCGGAGCGAATTTGCGCGGCCATTTGCTCGGTGGTGTTGCCCACCGGCTCGGAGCCGGCTTCCAGCATCTGCTTGCGCACATCCGGTTGCTGGATGATGCGCACGATCTCGGCGTTGAGCTTTTGCACAATGGCGGGCGGCGTGGAGGCCGGTGCGAGCAAGCCAAACCAGGTGCCCACATCAAAGCCTGGCAGCACGGTTTCAGACAGCGACGGCACATCCGGCATGGCCGAGGAGCGCTTGGCCGTGGTCACCGCCAGCGCACGCACCTTACCCGCCTTGACCTGGGGCAGCCCGGAGCTGACGGTATCAAACATGAGTTGCACCTGACCGCTGAGCAAATCCGCCACGGCGGGGGCACTGCCCTTGTACGGCACGTGCACCAGCTTCACCCCGGCCTTCAGGTTGAACATTTCACCGATGAGGTGGTGCGCCGTGCCCGATCCGGCCGAGCCGTAGTTGAGCTTGCCAGGCTGTGCCTTGGCCAGCGCCACAAACTCGGCAATAGTGCGGGCGGGCACATCGGCGTTCACCACCACCATGTTGGGCACCATGGCCACCACGGTGATGGGCGCAAAGTCGCGGTCAATTTGATAGTTGAGCTTGCTGTAAACCTTTTGCGCAATGGTGTGGTGGGCAGCGCCCATGAGCAAGGTGTAGCCGTCGCCCGGCGATTTGGCCACCAGATCGGCCCCCAGCGTGGCGCCGGCACCGGGTTTGTTCTCGATCACCACGGGCTGTCCCCAGGACAGGGTGAGACGCTGCCCCACCAGACGGGCCAGCATGTCGGTCGTGCCTCCCGGGGCAAACGGCACGATGATCTTGATGGGTCGGCTGGGGAAGCTGGACGCAAGTTGCGCGGCTTGCGGAGTTTGTGCCAGCGCGGCGCCCACCGTGGCGGACAGGGCAAGGCCCATCAGGGCTCGACGTGTCCAGGCATGTGCGAAAGGTGTGAAAGCAGTCATGGGGGTTTCCTTCGTCCGTTACACAAGTCGTTGACCATATTTGGCCAGGGCCGCCGGGGACAGTGTCAGGCCCAGGCCCGGTTCCTGGTTGAGCGTGAGCACGCCGTTGCGAATCTGGGGCGGGTTTTCATAGAGCTCGGCCTGCAGCGGGTCACGTTCGGGGTCGGTGAAGGCCTCCACGATGCACCCCGCCGGGCTCGATGCCACGATGTGCGCGTGGATGAAGCAGTCGTGGTGCGGGGCCACCTGCACATGGTTGAGCTCGCACAAGCCCGTGAGCTTGCGTCCTTCGGTGAAGCCGCCCATCATGGTGCAGTCAAATTGCAGGATCTGGATGGCCTGTTCTTCGAGCATGGCGCGGCAGCCGTAGCTGGTCATCTCGCTCTCGCCACCCGAGAGCGGGATGCGGGTTTTTTGCGACAACAGCTTGAGGCCGCGGCGGTCGTCTTCCCAGCGGATGGGCTCTTCCAGCCAGCGCGGGTTGAGGCATTCGAGTCGTTGAGCGGCATCGATGGCGGTGGGCAAGTCCCAGGCGCGGTTGGGGTCGATCATGAAGTCGCACTGGTCGCCAATGACTTCGCGCATGACCGCCATGCGCTCCACATCTTGCGGCACCGGCAGCCCCCCCGCCTTGGCCTTGAAGCCCGTGTGTCCCTGGTCGCGCAACATGTGCATTTCATCGCGCAGTTCAGCCAGGTCTTTGCCTTCTCGGTAGTAGCCGCAGGTGACGTAGGCGGGCACCTCGTCGCGATAGCCTCCAAATAAGCGATACAGCGGCAGGCCAGCGGCCTTGCCCACAATGTCCCAGCAGGCAATGTCCACCGCTGCCGAGATGCGAATCAGCGCCTCGCGCGACCAGCCGCGCTCATTGGCCGTGCGACTCGTGGTGAGGCCGAACAGCTTTTGATACAGCCGCTCGGGCGCCAGGGCGTCTTCACCGACGATTTGCTCGGCCAGACCACCTTGCCAGGCCTTGATGGCGAAGTCGATGGGGGTGTAACTGGTGGCCAGCCCAAAGCCCTCGAGGCCCTCGTCGGTGTATAGCCGCACCAGAATCTCATTGGCCGTGGGAACGATGAAATGGCTGGTCCAGTGCGGGCGCTCGGGGGCCGGCGCGCGCAGCGCATAGACCTCGAGTCGGTTGATTTTCATGGTGTCTCCTTGACTCCGCCCACCGGATGGCCACAGCATATCGCACACCTGGGGAGGGCTGTCTGCATTGTCAGCATAAAACCCTTGGCCAGGCTTCACCTAGATGACTCGACCCGCCTGGTTGACGCGCTAACATCGTGGCCACACCGCGATGTCACACACCCTGACCTCCTCCCGTCGTCCGATCTCCCGTTGCCGAGGGGGGTTCCTGGCATGGCTCGCCCTGGAAAACCAGGCGGTTCTGAGCCCACCGGCCCTCCCCTTGTCGATCCCGCCCTTGTCGAGCCTGCTGCACAAGGCTCGTCGGGTAGGCGCTTGCCTGCTGATCACCGGAATGGTCTCGGCCGCTCACGCCGACTGGACCTTTCTGGCCGTGAAAGACGGCATTACCTACATGGTGGACCGCAACACCATCGCCAGCGCGGGCCCATACAAGCGCGTCTGGATGTTGCAAAACTACCCCTTGCCTTATTCTCAGGGTGCGCAATCCCTCGCCATGCTGATGGAAGTGGAGTGTCCCAAGTACCGGGTTCGCTACAACCAGCTGGTGGCCCATGCCGGACAACACCTGACGGGCACCCTGGTGGAAACCATCACCCAGCCGGGCCCCTGGGAAGGTATTTCGCCGGGGCCGTTTCGAAGTGTGTATGACTTGCTGTGCCGCACGAACGATCCACGACTCGACCCTCAGCCGCCACAGCCGGCGCAGCCGGCCAAGCGCTGAGGCTTGAACGATAGCTGTTTCAACTGACCACGTATCTTTAACTGAAGGCCTTCCATGACCCAAGACATTCCCCGCACGCACTCCCTGGACGTGAGCGACTTCAACCCCAGCGAGATGTATTTTTTGCTGCGCGACAGCATCCTGCCGCGCCCCATTGCCTGGGTCTCGACCATCAGCCGCGACGGGGTGCCCAACATCGCCCCGTTCAGCTTCTTCAACGTGTGTTGCCCATCGCCTCCCGTGATGGGCTTTTCTTGCGGTCCGCGGGGTGACAACCACCAGGACGGCACACGGCGCGAAAAAGACACGCTGATCAACATCAAGGACAACGGTCAGTTTGTGGTGAACCTCTCGCCCGAAAATCTGATGGACGAGATGGTGGCCTCGGCCGCCGACTTGCCGCATGGCAACAGCGAATTCGAGTATGCCCACATCCAGCAGGTGCCCTCCACACGCGTCAAGCCGCCGCGCGTGGCCCTGACGCCGGTGGCCTTCGAGTGCGAGTTGCACGACATCCTCGATCTGGGGGCCAACCACTGGGTGATGGGCAAGGTGGTTCACCTGCACATCCTGGAGAGCGTTTACCGAGGGGAACGCGAGGGCAAGCGTCATCGCGTGGATTTGCTGGAGAGCGAAGCCACACGCCCGGTGGGCCGACTGGGACGCGCGTTTTACAGCCGCATCCGCGACATTGAGACGGTCATGCGCCGTGATGGGCCGAACTGAACGGCACCCATTTCAGGGGCTCAAGCCGTGTTCCCTGTGCGTTCAGGTGGCTGGTGGTTTGACCGCCGCATCTGAGACCGCCACATCTGAGACCGCTGCTTCTGAGCCCGAAGCTGACGACGAGGTATGCTCGTGGCCGGGGGCCACTGGCTGGGATACCGCCCCGACCTCGTGGGCGGGTTGCGCTGTGTCAGCCGACGCTGACAGTGAAGCATTGCCGGCCGCTACCGCTTCAGCTTCGCCGTCTTCCTGCGGTTTGGGCATGCGCAACCGAGCCTGACGATCGTTGATTTCTTGCTGCACCCACTTGTCGTGCAAGTGCTTGGCGCTGGACAGCGAACAGGCAAACATCATCGCGGCCTGAAACAGCAACATGGCGACACGCCCCTCCAGGGTGAGGCGATGCTCTTCCATCAGGTAAGGAGAGATGAGAGCCATAAACCCAAAAATCAGGGCAAACAGCAGATAGGGTGCTTCGATCTTCTTCATGTCACGGTGCGGTATGGCGTGAGGGTCAGTCAAGTGCGCCAGACTCTCAGCGCATGGCGCAGGGCCCTTCCAGGTTCATGCGCAGGACTTTACCGCGAAAGTCGATGTCGCTGTACCCGCTCAACAAGATGGTGTCGCGTTCAATCCGAATTTCTGTCACCCGCCCGGTGGCGTTCTCTTTGGCCCGAGCACCAATGGCTCCTGCCGAGGTCAGGTTGGTGCCGGCGAAGGCCTCGGTGGTGAGGCTGCTGACCTTCATCTCGTAATAACGCGGCCCGACCAATTTGAGGAAAATGTTCTTGCCAATGGACTGCATCTCCACCGTCACGGTGGCGGGCTTGAGCTTGCGGTCTTCCAGCGCAGGAAGGGTCCCTTGCAACTCGCAGCTCAAACGAAACGTCTGGGCCTGTACCGCAGGACCCCACACCAACACCGCCAGCATGACAAGCCGCGAGCACCACCAGGCCCAAGAGCCTGGGGCTGTGACGCGGACAGGCCAGCGCATGACAGACAGGTCAGCGGACGGTGACCCGCATCAGGAAGTCGGACAGCATCTGGTTGAACAGCGCCGGCTCTTCGAGGTTGATGCCGTGGCCGCTGGCCGGAAACATGCCCAGGGCGGCTCCGGGGATGGTGCGCTTGAGCATGAGCGAGGGCTCGAGGCAGGGCTCGTCCTCGTCGCCTGTGAGCACCAGGGTGGGTACCGCCACGCGAGCAATCTGATCGGTCAGCGCATACAAGCTGGGACGCCGACCTTGATAACCGCGCGCCGTGAGGGACGAGCCGGGTGTGGAATGCTCACCCATCATGCGGGCAAACTCCTCGTACCCGCGCGGGTCCTTGCGCTTGAAGGCCAGCCGCGCAGCGGCCTGGCTGTAGGTCTTGGCCACTTCGGCCATGCCCTCGGCCTGGATGCGATCCGCCAGCGCCAGGGAATCTTTCTGAAAGCTCTCGTAATCGTTGGGATGCGAACCGGTGCCGCACCCGGCCAGGGTAAGTGACAGGGCACGGCTGTTGGCCGGATCGGTCGCGTAGCGCATGCCAAAGTGCAAGGCGGCAAACGCGCCCATGGACAAGCCCACCACGTGCGCCTGCCGAATGTTCAGGCCATCGAGCATGCAGCGAATGTCCTCGCTCACGCGGTGCTGAGAGTAGTCGTCGGCACTGGTGGGGATATCGGACGGGGTGTAGCCGCGTGCGCTGTAGGCAATGCAACGGAAGTTG
Source organism: Comamonadaceae bacterium (assembly GCA_947448375.1). Lineage (GTDB taxonomy): Bacteria > Pseudomonadota > Gammaproteobacteria > Burkholderiales > Burkholderiaceae_C > Limnohabitans. The sequence goes on from CANFMY010000046.1 coordinate 15,484, forward strand.
CGCGCAAAGTAGCGCATCTGAGGTTCCCAGCTGCGGTGGTCCCCTGCGTATTCGTGCACAAACAGGATGGGCGTGCCCTCGCCTACAGATTCGTAGTAGAGCTGAACACCATCGTCGGTCTTGATATGGGGCATGAAGGTCTCCTGAAAGGGGGGGCTATGCCCGCAAGTGTAGGACGCCTGGGCCAACCCGGCTTGTGCCCCGGGTGACTCGCGCTGGATGAAGGCTATCGGATGGGGATGGGTAGACCACGACTGGCCCCTGTGCAGGGTGTTCTGGAGGTCTGCTCCAACCAATCTGTGGTTGAATTCATACTCCTATCACCGATCGCATGGACACACGAGGTATTGCATGGATTTGGGCATTCGCAACCGGCGCGCCTTGGTGTGCGCCTCTTCCCAGGGCATTGGACTGGCCTGCGCCACGGCCCTGGCGCGTGAAGGCGCTCAGGTGGTCATCAACGGCCGCGATGCAGCCCGCCTGGAGCAGGCCCAAGCGCTGATCAAGGAAAAAACGGGCCAGGAGGTGCGCACCCTCATGGCCGACATTGCCACCGAGGCGGGTCGACAAGCCTTGTTTGACGGTTGCCCGGAACTGGACATCCTGATCAACAACAACGCCGGACCGCCGCCCGGCAAGCTGGCCGACTGGGACCACGATGCCTGGATCAGGGCCATCGAATCCAACATGCTGGCGCCCATTTTGCTGATCCGCGGCTTTGTGCCGGGCATGCGCGAGCGTAAGTTCGGCCGCATCGTCAACATCACCTCGGCCATGGTGAAGAGCCCGCGCCCCCACCAGGCACTGTCCACGTCGGCGCGCACCGGACTGACTGCGTTCAGCAAATCGCTGTCGTTTGAAGTGGCAGCGGACAACGTCACCCTCAACAACATATTGCCCGAGCGCATCGACACGCCGCGTCAAGCGTTTCTGGCCAAACGCCAGGCCGAACTCAGCAACATCAGCTATGAGGAGGCACGCGCACGCTTTGCCAACTCCATCGCCGCCAAACGATTTGGCACCCCCGAAGAGTTGGCCGACGCCTGCGTGTTTTTGTGCAGTGCCCAGGCCGGGTTTATCTCGGGACAAAACCTGCAACTCGACGGCGGCTCGTATCCTGGCTTGATGTGAGGCCACGACTCAACGGCCTGCAGCCTTTAGCCTTCGCATCAGCACGATCAGAGGCCACCCGATCACGCCACACCCCAAGGCCACGGCCAACGCCTGCGGGGGCAGCGCTGACAGCTTGAGCGCAGCGGCCAGCCAAGGCCAATAGAGGGCCAGCAGGACGGCCCCCAACGCTGACAGCGTGACCCCCCAAGCCATGGGGTTGGACGTGCCGCTGAGCCATCTCCCGGTCGGGCTGAGCGATCGTCCTGCCAAGGGGCGCGACGCCCGATTGGCAGCGATCAGCACACCATTGGCCATGACCAGCGACACCAGCACCATGGAGCGCTGCATCTCCGATGTGAGGCTCACACTCGCTGTCCCAGTGACCCATGACACCCACGATAGCCATGACGGCACTGACGCGCCAGCCAACCACCCGGCCCAGCTGTAACTGAGCCCCAAACCTGCCAACACAATCAGACCTTGGAAGGTAGCCTCGGCCATCTCCCAGCGTCCCAGCAACGGAGCTTCGGTGTCGCGCGCAGGCCGTTGCATGATGAGCGGATCTTCGGGCTCTTGCTCGAAGGCGAGCGAACAGGCCGGATCGATCACCAGCTCCAACACGGCAATGTGCAAGGGCAACAACAAGGGCGGCCACGACAACAGCATGGGCAGCAAGGCCACGCCCGCGATGGGGATGTGCACCGCGAAGATATACATCATCGACTTTTGCAAGTTGTCGAAAATGCGCCGCCCCGTGCGAAGCGCGCGCACGATCGAGGTGAAGTTGTCGTCCACCAGCACCAAGTCGGCGGCCTCGCGGGCCACGTCCGTGCCGCGCTGCCCCATGGCAATACCCACATGAGCCGCCTTGAGCGCGGGGGCATCGTTGACACCGTCGCCGGTCATGGTGACGATCTCGCCATCGGCCTTGAGGCACTGGACGATGCGCAGTTTTTGTTGCGGCGATATGCGCGCGCACACCCGTGTGTGGCGCAATGCAAGACGCAACTCGTCATCGGAGAGTGGGTCGACCTCATGGCCGGCCAGCGTGCCCCCCGGCGCCATGCCCGCCTGGTCCGCCATCACCTGCGCCGTGATGGGGTAGTCCCCCGTGATCATGAGCACACGGATGCCCGCCGATTGCGCCTGCGCCATGGCCTGCGCAATGTCGGGCCGCAGCGGGTCGCGCAAGCCGACCAGCCCCAGCCACTGAAAATCAAACTCGTGTGGACTGGCGGGCCACACGCCTGGAGTGGAGGTTTGTGTGGTGGTTTGTGTGGTGGTTTGATTGGTAGCTTGAACAGGGCCTGGCGCAAAGCCGTTCGCCACCGCCAGCACCCGCAATCCCTGCGCCGCCATGCGCTCGACCGCGCGCTCCCAGTGGGCCTGTGTGG
>CANFMY010000047.1 GCA_947448375.1 Comamonadaceae bacterium
AAAGGGGGGCAGGCGACCCACCAGCTCCTGCTCGCTCCAGCCCGTCATCTGGCAGAAGGCCGCATTGACGTAGGTGATCCGCCCGCTCAGGTCCATGGCGCGCATGCCGGTCAGGATGGAGTTCTCCATGGCGCGGCGGAAATTGGTTTCGGCCACCAGGGCTTGCTGTGCCTGCAGTCGTCGTCGCGTGTGGCGCCAGCTGCCGATCAACATCCAGGCGCTCATCAGGCTGAGGGCGGTCATCAGCCAGAACATGCCATTGCCGATCAGACCTTGTGACGTTCGATAGGCCTGGGCGTGCAGCATCAGGCTGTTGCCCACGGGAGGAATGGGCACGGCGTAGTCGTAGGCCGGGCTCATCCAGGGCATGTTGGTGTTCAGGCGACTCTTTGAATTGATGGGTTGCCCGGCCAGCAGATGGTTGCGGTCGTCCAAGAAGGAGATGGCATGACGGGTGGTGATTTCCGACGGGATGACAAAGCGCAACAGCCCGTCAATGTTGTATTCGGTCAGGATCATGCCCAGAAACTGGCCATGGAACTGGATGGGCGCATGCAGTTGCATGACCGACACCGTGCGCTCGCCGGGCAGTTGACGCAGCAAAGGGGGCGAATACACCGTTTGCAATTGCTCACGGGCGAGCTGGAAGGTGTTCAGCGTGTCCGGGTGACGTAGCGATTCGCCCGCGACGCGCCACTGCGCACTTTGTACTCCGTGACCGGCGTAGCTGGCCTTGACGCGTCGTTGAGCGTCTACCCAGGTGACCGACGCAATCTCGGGGTGCTGGAGCACCAGGGCCTCGGCTTCGTTCAGGAATTCCCGTTGGTCGATGTCGCGGTTACCCAGGTCCCGGGCCATGCGCATGAGTTGCTCTTGCCGCTCCAGCAATCGCAGGCGCAGGCGTTGCTGTGCATATTCAACATCGCGTCGAACGGTTTCCTGTTCGCGCTCGATTTCCTCAAAGCGCAGATAACCGAAGGCAATCAGGACGGCGGCCAGAAACACCAGCACCGCCCCGAGTGGAGCGAGAACGGCCAGGCGGTCCTGCCGATTGGGGCTGAGCCGGCGCCACCAGTTGATCCAGCGCTGGGTGACCAGTCGCAGGGGTTGTTTGAGTACTTGCTGGGCCGTCATGTTTCAAGTGTAGAAGATCACTCGAATTCATAATATGAAACGTCAGTCCATTATTTGAAATATCAAATAAATTGTGTCAAAATCCTCATCACCGGCTCAAAGACCGTTAATCCTTATCATGTTGTGAAAGAGGAGACACCCATGTCAGCACAACCGAATGATCAGCGCACTTTCGCGATCAACGACATCGACAGTCAGGAAACCCGCGAATGGATGGACGCACTGTCCGCTGTCATCCAGGCCGAGGGCCCCGAGCGCGCCCACTATCTGCTGGAGCAGTTGCTCGAGCATGCTCGCGAAAACAGCATCGACATGCCGTTCTCGGCCAACACCGGCTATGTCAACACCATCGAACCCGACCAGGAAGAGCGTTGCCCGGGCAACATCGACATCGAGGAACGCCTGCGCGCCTACATGCGCTGGAACGCCATGGCCATGGTGGTCAAGGCCAACCGCCACAACCCCGATGACGGTGGGGACCTGGGCGGTCACATCGGTTCGTTTGCTTCGCTGGCCCACATGTTCGGCGCCGGCTTCAACCACTTCTGGCATGCCGAGAACGAACACCACGGGGGTGACCTGTTGTACATCCAGGGCCACGTGGCGCCGGGCGTGTACGCGCGTGCCTTCCTCGAAGGTCGCCTGACCGAAGAGCAGTTGCTCAACTTCCGTCAGGAAGTGGACGGCAAGGGCTTGTCGAGCTACCCCCATCCCAAGCTGATGCCCGAGTTCTGGCAGTTCCCCACGGTGTCCATGGGGCTTGGCCCCTTGATGGCCATCTACCAGGCACGTTTCCTCAAATACCTGCACGCCCGCGGCATTGCCAACACCGAGAACCGCAAGGTCTGGGTGTTCTGCGGCGACGGCGAAATGGACGAGGTGGAGTCGCTGGGCGCCATCGGTCTGGCTGCGCGCGAGAACCTCGACAACCTGATCTTCGTGATCAACTGCAACCTGCAGCGTCTGGACGGCCCGGTGCGCGGCAATGGCAAGATCATTCAGGAACTGGAAAGCGAATTCCGGGGCGCCGGCTGGAACGTCATCAAGTGTCTGTGGGGCAGCAACTGGGATCCGCTGCTGGCTCGCGACAAGGATGGTGCGCTGCGCCGCATCATGATGGAAACGCTGGACGGCGACTTCCAGGCCTTCAAGGCCAATGACGGTGCCTACGTGCGCAAGCATTTCTTCGGTCGCGACCCGCGCACGCTGGAAATGGTGTCCAAGATGAGCGATGACGACATCTGGAACCTGCGCCGTGGTGGCCACGATCCGGACAAGGTGTTCGCGGCCTATTCGGCCGCCGTCAAGCACAAGGGCCAACCCACCGTGCTGCTCATGAAGACCGTCAAGGGCTTTGGCATGGGCAAGGTGGGGGAGGGCAAGAACACCGTCCACCAGACCAAGAAGCTGACCGACGAGGACATCAAGGCCTTCCGCGATCGATTCAACATCCCCATCCCCGACAGCGAACTGCCCAAGTTGCCGTTCTACAAGCCGGCCGACGATACGCCCGAGATGCGTTACCTGCACGAGCGTCGCAAGGCACTGGGCGGTTATCTGCCGCATCGTCGCACCCGCGCCGATGAGCACTTCACTGTGCCGGCGATTGAGGTGTTCAAGTCGGTGATCGAGCCGACCACCGAAGGGCGTGAAATCTCCACCACGCAAGCCTACGTGCGCTTCCTCACGCAGCTGCTGCGTGACCAGGCCCTGGGCCCGCGCATCGTGCCGATCCTGGTCGACGAAGCCCGCACCTTCGGCATGGAAGGCCTGTTCCGTCAGATCGGCATCTACAACCCGGCCGGTCAGCAGTACACCCCGGTCGACAAAGACCAGGTCATGTACTACAAGGAAGACAAGGCCGGTCAGATCCTGCAGGAAGGCATCAACGAAGCTGGCGGCATGTCGAGCTGGATTGCGGCGGCCACGTCGTACTCCACCAACAACCGCATCATGATTCCGTTTTATGTGTATTACTCGATGTTCGGGTTCCAGCGCATTGGCGATCTGGCTTGGGCAGCGGGTGACATGCAGGCGCGCGGTTTCCTGCTGGGTGGCACATCCGGGCGAACCACGCTCAACGGCGAAGGCTTGCAGCACGAGGATGGTCACAGCCACATTCTGGCGGGCACCATTCCCAACTGCATCAGCTACGACCCGACCTTCGCGCACGAAGTGGGCGTCATCATGCACCACGGCTTGAAGCGCATGGTGGAGAAGCAGGACAACGTCTTCTACTACCTGACCCTGCTGAACGAGAACTACAGCATGCCGGGCCTCAAGACGGGCACCGAAGAGCAGATCATCAAGGGCATGTACCTGTTGCAGGAAGGTGAGGGCGCCAAGAAGGCCCCGCGCGTGAACCTGCTGGGGTCGGGCTCCATCCTGCGTGAGTCCATCGCCGCGCGTGACCTCCTGGCCCAGGACTGGGGCGTGGCCGCCAACGTGTGGAGCTGTCCCAGCTTCAACGAACTGGCCCGTGACGGGCAGGCCGCCGAGCGCTGGAACCTGCTGCACCCGACCGAGACGGCACGCGCGTCCTTCGTCGAACAGCAATTGACGCCGCATGCCGGTCCGGTCATTGCCTCGACCGACTACATGAAAAACTACGCCGAGCAGATTCGTCCGTTCATTCCGAAGGGCCGCACTTACAAGGTGTTGGGCACCGACGGATTTGGCCGCAGCGATTTCCGCAGCAAACTGCGCGAGCATTTCGAGATCAACCGTCACTACATCGTGGTCGCTGCGCTCAAGTCGCTGAGTGATGAAGGGGCCATTCCGGCCGCCAAAGTCGCCGACGCGATCAAGCGTTACGGCATCAAGGCCGACAAGCTCAATCCTCTCTACGCGTAAGCGGACAATGATGCATCTTCGGTTTGCGTTTGCCCCCAGTGCCCGCTCATGCAGCGGTCGCGCGGCCGGGTCGCTTTTTGAATAAGTGAGACAAACATGGCATTGGTAGAAGTCAAGGTTCCCGACATCGGGGACTTCAGTGAAGTGGCCGTCATCGAGTTGCTGGTGAAACCCGGCGACACCGTCAAGCCCGAGCAAAGCCTGATCACCGTCGAATCTGACAAGGCGTCGATGGAAATCCCGTGCTCGCATGCGGGCGTGGTCAAGGAACTCAGGGTCAAGATCGGTGACAAGGTGCACGAAGGGTCGGTGGTTCTGGTGGTGGAAGCGGACAGTGCGTCGGCTGCAGCACCTGCAGCCACACCGGCAGCCGCCGCTACGCCTGCTGCAACCCCTGCGGCGGCACCTGCTGCCAGCGCTGCACCTGCTCCGGCCGCGGCATCGGGTTCGGTGGAGGTGCGGGTGCCCGACATCGGCGACTTCAAGGACGTGGTCGTGATCGAGGTGTTCGTCAAACCCGGTGACACGGTGAAGGTCGAACAGTCCCTCATCACCGTCGAGTCCGACAAGGCCTCGATGGAGATTCCCTCGTCCGCCGCGGGCGTGATCAAGGAGCTCAAGGTCAAGCTGGGAGACAAGATCAACATTGGTGATCTGCTCGCGGTGCTGGAAGGCACGGGCGCTGCTCCTGCTGTGGCGTCGGTCGCAGCCTCCGCATCGGCCGCGGCTTCAGCGGCTGTCGCTGTCGCCGCGTCCGCGATCGTGACGGTGCCTGCCGTGGCGGCGGGAGCGACCGTTGCCTCGGCCACTGTGCCCGCGCACAACCCCACGACAGCCCCCGTCAACGTCCCCCATGCTTCACCTTCGGTGCGCAAGTTTGCTCGCGAACTGGGTGTACCGCTGGATGAAATCAAGGGCAGCGGTACCAAAGGCCGCATCACCCAGGAAGACGTTCAGGCTTTCACCAAGTCGGTGATGTCCGGTGCCGCGCAAACCAAGGCCCAGGCGGCCAAGGCACCGGCGGGAGGCGATGGCGCAGCGTTGGGCCTCATCCCCTGGCCCAAGGTCGACTTTGCCAAGTTTGGCCCGATCGAGCGCAAGGAGCTGGGTCGCATCAAGAAGATCAGCGGCGCCAACCTCCTGCGAAATGCCGTCATGATTCCGGCCGTCACCAACCACGACGACGCCGACATCACCGAGCTTGAAGCCTTTCGCGTCTCCACCAACAAGGAGAATGAAAAGAGCGGCGTCAAGGTCACCATGCTGGCCTTCCTGATCAAGGCCTGTGTGTCCGCGCTCAAGAAGTTTCCCGAGTTCAACAGCTCGCTGGACGGCGACGCGCTGGTCTACAAGAACTACTGGCACATCGGTTTTGCTGCTGATACGCCCAATGGTCTGGTGGTGCCCGTCATCAAGGACGCCGACAAAAAAGGGGTGCTGCACATCTCGCAAGAGATGGGCGAGCTGGCCAAGAAGGCCCGCGACGGCAAACTCGGCCCGGCCGACATGACCGGCGCCACCTTCACCATCTCCAGCCTGGGTGGCATTGGGGGTCGTTACTTCACCCCCATCATCAACGCACCCGAGGTGGCCATTCTGGGCGTGTGCAAGAGCCAGATGGAACCGGTGTGGAATGGCAAGGAATTTGTGCCGCGCCTGATGCTGCCGCTGTCGCTCACCTGGGACCACCGCGTGATCGATGGTGCTGCGGCCGCGCGCTTCAATGCGTACCTGGGTCAGATCCTGGCGGACTTCCGCCGGGTGATGCTCTGATCGGGGAGGAACAGCGCCATGGCACTGATCGATATCAAGGTTCCCGACATCGGCGACTTCAAGGAAGTGGCCGTCATTGAATTGCTGGTCAAGCCCGGTGACACGGTCAAGCCCGAGCAAAGCCTGATCACCGTCGAGTCCGACAAGGCTTCGATGGAAATCCCCTGCTCGCATGCGGGCGTGGTCAAAGCGCTCAAGGTCAAGGTGGGCGACATGGTGAGCGAGGGCTCGGTGGTGCTGAGCCTGGAAGCGCAGGATGTCGCCACTGCAGCTGAAACCGCCGCAACTCCTGCGCCTGCTGCAGCGCCGGCTGTCGCTGCGAACTCCGCGTCTGCTGCCACCGCTGCGCCTGCGGCGGCACCTGCAGCCGCTGCCTTCGGTGGTTCCGCCGACCTCGAGTGCGACGTGCTGGTGCTCGGCGCCGGACCTGGCGGCTACTCGGCGGCATTCCGCGCGGCCGATCTGGGCTTGAACGTGGTGCTGGTCGAGCGCTATGCCTCGCTGGGTGGGGTGTGTTTGAACGTGGGCTGCATTCCTTCCAAGGCCTTGCTGCACGTGGCGGCCGTGATGGACGAGGTGTCGCACCTGGGTGAGCTGGGCATCGAATTTGGCGCCCCCCAGATCAGCATTGACAAGCTGCGCGGCCACAAGGAAAAAGTGATTGGCAAGCTCACGGGCGGTCTGGCGGCCATGGCCAAGATGCGCAAGGTGACCGTGGTGCGCGGCTACGGCCATTTTGTCGGCGCCAACCACGTCGAGGTCGAAGAGACCAGTGGCAACGCGCAGGACAAAACCGGTGGCAAGCAGGTCGTGGCCTTCAAGCGTTGCATCATTGCAGCAGGTTCGCAAGCCGTGCGTCTGCCTTTCATGCCGGACGATCCCCGGGTGGTGGACAGCACCGGTGCCCTGGCACTCAAGGAAGTGCCCAAGCGCATGCTGATTCTGGGCGGCGGCATCATCGGCCTGGAAATGGGCACGGTTTACAGCACGCTGGGCGCGCGCCTGGACGTGGTGGAAATGATGGACGGCCTGATGCAGGGAGCAGACCGCGACCTGGTCAAGGTGTGGCAGAAAATGAATGCCCACCGGTTTGACAACATCATGCTCAAGACCAAGACGGTGGGTGCCAAGGCCACGCCGGCGGGTATCGAAGTGACATTCGAAGGCGAGGGTGCCCCCGCGCCGCAAACCTACGACCTGGTGTTGCAGGCCGTGGGGCGTTCACCCAACGGCAAGAAGATCGGTGCCGACCAGGCCGGTGTCGCCGTGACCGACCGCGGTTTCATCAACGTCGACATCCAGATGCGCACCAACGTGCCGCACATTTTTGCCATCGGCGACATCGTGGGGCAGCCCATGCTGGCGCACAAGGCGGTGCACGAAGCGCATGTGGCGGCCGAGGTGATTGCGGGTGAACTGCAAGGCAAGCCCGAGCTCGCCACAGCCGCGTTCAACGCCCGCGTGATTCCCAGCGTGGCCTACACCGACCCCGAAGTGGCGTGGGTGGGCTTGACGGAAGACCAGGCCAAGGCTCAGGGCATCAAGGTCAAGAAGGGCTTGTTCCCCTGGACCGCATCGGGTCGCGCCATTGCCAACGGTCGAGACGAGGGCTTCACCAAGCTGTTGTTCGACGATTCGCCTGAAGCCCACGGCCACGGCAAGATTCTGGGGGGTGGCATTGTCGGCACGCACGCGGGCGACATGATTGGCGAGATTGCGTTGGCCATCGAGATGGGCGCTGACGCGGTGGACATTGGCAAAACCATTCACCCGCACCCCACGTTGGGCGAAAGCATCGGCATGGCCGCCGAGGTGGCCCACGGCAGTTGCACCGACTTGCCGCCCTCCAAGCGCTGAGCCTCTTCAGGGTTTGCCAAGAGCAAAGCCGTCAAACCGAAGGGGTTGACGGCTTTGTTTCATGTCGGTAGCCCAAGTCTATTGAACACGACGCCGACCCATCAGCCGCGAACTCAGTTGACCAGCTTGTCTTTGTCGGTGTCCTTGACCCGCCTGGCGCCATTGAAGCGTCGATCCCAGTACGCCTGACGCATGTCGTCGATGCGCACTTGCTCACCCGGTTTGGGCGAGTGGATGAATTTGTTGTCACCGAGGTAAATGCCGACATGGCTGAACTTGGTGCGCATGGTGTTGAAGAACACCAGGTCACCGGGTTGCAGGTCCTGGCGCTCGATGGTTTCGGTGGCGGCGGCCTGGTCGCGCGCGCGCCGGGGCAGCACCAGGCCCACGGTCTGCTCGTACATGGCCCGCACAAAGCCGCTGCAGTCAAAGCCGGACTCGGCCGTGTTGCCACCGCGGCGATAGGGAACACCCAGAAAGCCCATGGCGTTGACCACCAGGTCGGAGGCCTGCTGGCTCATGCGCTGACGCAACTGCTCCATCTGGCTGATGAAACCGCGCTCGGCCAGAAACTTCTCGATGTCGTCGGTGGCTTGGGTGGGAGGGGCCGCATGGGCAAGCCCCAGACACAGGCACACCGCGAGGATCAGGTGTCTGAACATGTAACGCATTTTACCTAAAGCCGGCCGAGTGTCTTCCCGCGACTCCCCCGGCACCTGCAACAGCCCCTGTGCCGGCCCGTCCTGTGATAGAACCCCCCGTGTCCGAATTCCAAAGCGTTGCCATGTTCAAAGCCCTGTTACTCGAGAAGAACGAGACCTTTCAGGCCTCCGTGCAGTCCGTGTCGGACGAGCAGTTGCCCGCCGGTGATGTGACCGTTGCGGTGTCGTACTCCACCCTGAATTTCAAGGATGGTCTCGCCATTTGCAACCGCAGTCCGGTGGTGCGGCAGTGGCCCATGGTGGCGGGCATTGATGGGGCCGCAACGGTGCTGGAGTCCTCGCATCCCGAGTGGAAGCCGGGTGATGCGGTGGTGCTCAACGGATGGGGAGTGGGCGAGACCCACTGGGGCTGTCTGGCCGAGAAGGCGCGCCTGAAGGGCGACTGGCTGGTGCGCCTGCCGTCAGCATTCACCCCGCGACAGGCCATGGCCATTGGCACCGCTGGCTACACCGCCATGCTGTGCGTCATGGCGCTGGAGGAGCGGGGCGTTCGTCCCGCGGATGGCGAGGTGCTGGTCACCGGGGCCACCGGTGGCGTGGGCAGTGTGGCCATCGCCTTGCTGGCGGCGTTGGGGTACACCGTGGTGGCATCGTCGGGCAAGCCACAAGCCGCTGACTATCTGACGCGACTGGGCGCGGCCAGCGTGATCGATCGCAACAGTTTGTCTGCTGCTGGCAAGCCCTTTCAGAAAGAACGATGGGCGGGCGTGGTCGACACTGTCGGTTCGCACACCCTCGCCAACGCACTGGCGCAAACCCGCTACGGCGGCACCGTGGCAGCGTGCGGATTGGCGCAGGGCATGGATTTGCCCACCACGGTCATGCCCTTCATTTTGCGCAACGTGGCCTTGGTCGGGGTGGATTCGGTCATGGCCCCCCTGGCGCGTCGCCAGCAGGCCTGGGACCGTCTGGCCCGTGATCTGGAGCCGAACACACTCGAGGCCATGATCGAGGAGGTGCCCCTCGAGCGCGCCATCGAAAAGGCGCAAGCGTTGATGGATGGCCAGGTCAGTGGCCGTGTGGTGGTGAGGATTTGACATGTTGCTGGACCTTCAAGACGCTCAATTGGTGCTGGTCGATTACCAGTCTCAACTCATGCCTGCGATGCACGATGGCGAGGCGGTGCTGCGCAATGGTGTTCGCCTGGCGCAGATGGCTCAATTGCTGAAGGTGCCCACCTGGTGCACCGAGCAAAACCCTGAACGGCTGGGTCACAACCCCACCGAGATGAGCGAGGTGTGTCGGCGCACCCTGGCCAAGATGTCCTTCAGCGCCTGCGAGGAGGGATTGGTCGAGTGGTTGCGCCCCGAACCCGGGGCCCCTTCCGGCAACGCCCGCAGCCTGCCGCGTCACTTGCAGAAGGCTGTGCCCGCACCGGCCCGCAACAGCGTGGTGATTGCCGGCTGCGAGGCCCACGTGTGCCTGCTGCAGACCGCGCTCGGTTTGCTGGAAGAGGAGTTCGATGTGTGGGTGGTCACCGATGCCTGCGCCTCGCGAACCGAGCGCAACCGCGATGCCGCCTTTGACCGACTGGCCGGCGCGGGAGCCGAGTTGCTCACCACCGAAATGGTGGCGTTCGAGTGGCTGAAAACTGCCGAGCATCCGCAGTTCAAAGCGGTGCAGGCCCTGATCAAATAATCAGCAGAGTCAGCTTGTAGCAAGTCCGTTCCTCATAATTTCGGGGAAATTCCAACGAAACCCTGAGGAGAGACTTGCATGGGTGCTTATGCCGATTTTTATCGCCGCTCGATCGATGACCGAGACGGCTTCTGGCGCGAACAGTCCCAACTGGTGGACTGGCACGTCGAGCCTCAGCAGATCTGCGACTACGACCGACCTCCCTTTGCCAAGTGGTTCGTGGGCGGTCAGACCAACCTCTGCCACAACGCGGTAGACCGCCATCTGCCCGATCGCGCCGATCAGCCCGCACTGATTTTTGTCTCCACCGAAACCGACCAGGAGAAGGTGTACACCTTCCGCGAACTCAGCGATGAGGTGCAGCGCATGGCGGCCATCCTGCTGGAGCTGGGCGTGAAAAAGGGCGATCGCGTGCTGATCTACATGCCCATGATTGCCGAGGCCAGTTTTGCCATGCTCGCGTGTGTGCGCATCGGCGCCATCCACTCGGTGGTGTTTGGCGGCTTTGCCTCGCACTCGCTGGCCTCGCGCATCGACGACTCGCAACCCACCGTGGTGATCGCCGCCGAAGCCGGGTCGCGTTCGGGTAAGCGCGTGCCCTACAAGCCGCTGCTGGATGAAGCCCTGTCGCTGGCCACCCACAAGCCGGCGGGCGTGCTCATCGTGGACCGCCATCTGGTGCCTTACCAGGCCGTGGCCGGTCGCGACCACGACTACGCCACGCTGCGCACCAAGCACCTCAACACGAAGGTGCCGTGCGAGTGGGTCGAGTCCACCCACCCCAGCTACATCCTCTACACCTCGGGCACCACGGGCAAACCCAAGGGCGTGCAGCGCGACACCGGGGGTTACACCGTGGCCCTGGCCGCCAGCATGAAACACATCTTCCAGGGCAACCCGGGCGAGACCTATTTCTCCACCAGCGACATTGGTTGGGTGGTGGGCCACAGCTACATCATTTACGGCCCGCTCATTGCGGGCATGGCCACCATCATGTACGAGGGCCTGCCCACGCGTCCGGACGCCGGCATCTGGTGGCAACTGGTCGAGAAGTACAAGGTGACGGTGATGTTCAGCGCCCCCACAGCGGTGCGCGTGCTGAAAAAACAGGATCCGGCTTTCCTGTCCAAGTACGACCTCTCCAGCCTGCGGGCCCTGTTCCTGGCGGGCGAGCCACTGGACGAGCCCACCGCGCAGTGGATTGCCTCGAGCCTGGGTCGTCCCATCATCGACAACTACTGGCAGACCGAGACCGGCTGGCCCATCCTCACCATTGCCAATGGGGTGGAGAAGGCCCCCAGCAAGTTCGGCAGCCCCGGGGTGCCCATGTACGGTTACAACGTCAAGCTGCTGGACGAATCCACCGGTGAGGAATACACCGGGCATGACCACAAAGGCGTGGTCGCCATTGAAGGCCCGCTGCCCCCGGGTTGCCTGCAAACCGTCTGGGGCGACGACGACCGCTTCGTCAAGACCTACTGGACCAGCGTGCCAGGCAAGGTGGTGTATTCCACCTTCGACTGGGGTATCCGCGACCAGGACGGCTACTACTTCATCCTGGGCCGCACCGACGACGTGATCAACGTGGCCGGCCACCGTCTGGGCACACGCGAGATCGAAGAAAGCATCTCCAGCCACCCCAATGTGGCCGAAGTGGCGGTGGTGGGGGTGGCCGATCAGCTCAAGGGGCAGGTGGCCATGGCCTTTGCCGTGCCCAAGGACGCCAGCGGGCTGACCGACGAGGCCGCCCGGCTCAAGCTCGAAGGCGAGATCATGAAGGTGGTCGACAGCCAGCTGGGGGCCGTGGCGCGCCCGGCGCGGGTGCGGTTTGTCACCGTGCTGCCCAAGACCCGCAGCGGCAAATTGCTGCGCCGGGCCATCCAGGCGGTGTGCGAAAAGCGCGATCCGGGCGACCTCACCACCATCGAGGACCCGACGGCCCTGCAGCAGATCCAGGATCTGGTTTCGTGACCATGGCCTGAAACGCCGTGAAATTAAGTTCGCGGACCGGCCAGAATCAGGGGCATAATCGCGGTTTGTACTAAGGCCCTTCCCAGCCACAGTCGCATCCGCCAACCGGTTCAGCCGTGTCGCGGAAGGTTTCTTCCAACCAGCTAATGTTTCCCGCAGGGAAACGGAGGTCAGCGCAATGAGTGAGACATCGAGCGTCTACCAGGCCTACTCGGCCAACACGTATCTCTTCGGGGGCAATGCACCCTACGTCGAAGAGATGTACGAAAACTACCTGGCCAATCCGGGCAGCGTGCCCGACTCCTGGCGCCAGTATTTCGACGCCCTCCAGCACGTTCCCGCCGTGGATGGCACCCAGGCCCGCGATGTACCGCACCTGCCCGTGATCAACGCCTTTGCCGAGCGCGCCAAGCAAGGCGGCACCAAGGTGGTGCTGGCCAATGCCGACGCCGAAATGGGCCGCAAGCGCACTGCCGTTCAACAGCTGATTGCTGCCTACCGCAACGTCGGTCAGCGCTGGGCCGACCTTGATCCGCTGCAACGCACCGAGCGCCCCCACATCGCCGAACTCGAACCCTCCTTCTACGGCTTCACCGATGCCGACCAGGAAACCGTGTTCGACATCAGCAACACCTTCTTCGGCAAAGACCGCATGAGCCTGCGCGAGCTGCTCAATGCGCTGCGCGAAACCTACAGCGGCACCCTGGGCGTGGAGTACATGTACACCACCGACATGGCGCAAAAGCGCTGGTGGCAGCAAAAGCTTGAAGCCATCCGCAGCAAGCCCAACTTCTCGGCCGACAAGAAAAAACGCATCCTCGACCGCCTCACCGCCGCTGAAGGCCTCGAGCGCTACCTGCACACCAAGTACGTGGGCCAGAAGCGCTTCTCGCTCGAAGGGGGCGAGAGCTTCATCGCCGCCATGGACGAAATCATCCAGTCCGCTGGCCAGCAGGGCGTGCAGGAAATCGTGATCGGCATGGCCCACCGCGGCCGCCTGAATGTGCTGGTCAACACCCTGGGCAAGATGCCCAAGGACCTGTTCGCCGAGTTCGATCACACCGCCCCCGAAGAATTGCCGGCGGGTGACGTGAAGTACCACCAGGGCTTCAGCTCCGACGTGTCCACCCTCGGTGGTCCGGTGCACCTGACCCTGGCGTTCAACCCCTCGCACCTCGAAATCGTCAACCCGGTGGTGGAAGGCTCGGTGCGCGCGCGCATGGACCGTCGTGGCGACCCCAAGGGCAAGCAGGTGCTGCCGGTCATCGTGCACGGCGACGCCGCCGTGGGCGGACAGGGTGTCAACCAGGAAACCCTGTGTCTGGCCCAGACCCGTGGCTACAGCACGGGCGGCACGGTGCACATCGTCATCAACAACCAGATCGGGTTCACCACGTCCGACCCGCGTGACCTGCGCTCCACGCTGTTTTGTACCGACATCTTCAAGATGGTCGAGGCCCCGGTGCTGCACGTCAATGGTGACGATCCGGAAGCCGTGGTGCTGGCGTCTCAACTCGCCCTCGAGTACCGCATGACCTTCAACCAGGATGTGGTGGTGGACATCACCTGCTTCCGCAAGTTGGGTCACAACGAGCAGGACACCCCCAGCCTGACCCAGCCGCTGATGTACAAGAAAATCGCGGCCCACCCCGGCACCCGTCGTGTGTACGCCGATCGCCTGTCTTCACAAGGCATGGGCGAAACGCTGGGCGACGACATGATCAAGGCCTACCGCGCTGCGCTCGACGAGGGGCGTCACACCGTGGACCCGGTGCTCAACAACTTCAAGAGCAAGTTTGCGGTTGACTGGGCTCCGTTCCTGGGCAAGAAGTGGACCGACGCCAGCGAGACCGCCATCCCCATGGCCGAGTGGAAGCGTCTGGCCGAGAAAATCACCACGCTGCCGGCCAGCGTCACCCCGCACCAGCTGGTCAAGAAGGTGTACGACGACCGCGCGGCCATGGGTCGCGGCGACATCAACGTTGACTGGGGCATGGGCGAGCACATGGCCTTTGCATCGCTGGTGGCGGGCGGTTATGCCGTGCGCCTTTCGGGCGAGGACAGTGGTCGTGGGACCTTCACGCACCGTCACTCGGTCATCCACGACCAAAGCCGCGAGAAGTGGGACACCGGCACCTATGTGCCGCTGCAAAACGTCACCGACAACCAGTCACCCTTCGTGGTGATCGACTCCATCCTGTCGGAAGAAGCGGTGCTGGCGTTTGAGTACGGCTACGCCTCCAACGACCCCAACACCCTGGTGATCTGGGAAGCGCAGTTCGGCGACTTCGCCAACGGCGCCCAGGTGGTGATCGACCAGTTCATCGCGTCCGGTGAAGTGAAGTGGGGTCGCGTGAACGGCATTACCCTGATGCTGCCGCATGGCTACGAAGGACAAGGCCCCGAGCACAGCTCAGCCCGCGTCGAGCGCTTCATGCAGCTGGCCGCCGACACCAACATGCAGATCGTGCAGCCCACCACGGCCAGCCAGATCTTCCATGTGCTGCGTCGTCAGATGGTGCGCAACCTGCGCAAGCCGCTCATCATCTTCACGCCCAAGTCGCTGCTGCGCAACAAGGACGCCGCATCGCCGTTGTCCGAGTTCACCAAGGGGGGCTTCCAGACGGTCATTCCCGAGAACCGCGAACTCAAGAATGACAAGGTCAAGCGCGTGCTGGTGTGTACCGGCAAGGTCTACTATGACCTCGCCAAGAAGCGCGAAGAGAAGGGCGCTGACGATGTCGCCATCCTGCGCGTGGAACAGCTCTATCCGTTCCCGCACAAGGCCTTCTCCGCCGAGATGAAGAAGTACCCCAACGCCACCGAACTGGTGTGGTGCCAGGACGAGCCGCAGAACCAGGGTGCCTGGTTCTTCATCCAGCACAACATCCACGAGAACATGGTCGAAGGTCAGCGCCTGGGCTATGCCGGTCGTGCCGCCTCGGCCTCACCGGCGGTGGGCTATTCGCACTTGCACCAGGAGCAGCAAAAAGCGCTGGTGGAAGCGGCGTTTGCCAAGCTCAAGGGTTTCACCCTCACCAAATAATTCATTCCCACATTCAAGTTACTGAAAGCGTTCCATGGCTATCGTAGAAGTCAAAGTTCCGCAACTGTCCGAATCTGTGGCCGAGGCCACCCTGTTGCAGTGGAAAAAGAAACCCGGTGAGGCCGTGGCGGCCGACGAGATCCTGATCGAGATCGAGACCGACAAGGTTGTCCTCGAAGTGCCCGCCCCGTCCGCGGGCGTGCTGGCCGAATTGGTGGTCGCCGATGGCGGCACCGTGGTCTCTGACCAGCTGATCGCCCGCATCGACACCGAAGGCAAAGGGGCCGCTGCACCTGCCTCCGCGGCCCCTGCAGTGGCTGCGGCCGCCCCGGCGGCTGCACCCGCTGCCGCCTCCGCCAGCAAGGCTGGCGTGGCCATGCCGGCCGCTGCCAAGCTGATGGCTGACAACAACCTGGCCGCCGGCTCTGTGTCTGGCACCGGCAAGGATGGCCGTGTGACCAAGGGCGACGTGCTGGGTGCGGTGGCCGCAGGGGCTGCCAAGCCCGCTGCCGTGATTCCCACTGGCGCACCCACCGCGGCCCTGCCGCAGGTCAGCGCGCCCAGCGTCAGCCTGGGCGATCGACCCGAGCAGCGCGTGCCCATGAGCCGCCTGCGGGCCCGCGTGGCCGAGCGTCTGTTGCAGTCGCAAGCCACCAACGCCATCCTCACCACCTTCAACGAGATCAACATGGCGCCGGTCATGGAAATGCGCAAGCGTTTCCAGGAACGCTTCGAGAAGGAGCATGGCGTGAAGCTGGGCTTCATGAGCTTCTTTGTCAAGGCGGCTGTGCACGCGCTCAAGAAGTACCCGGTGCTCAACGCCTCGGTGGATGGCACGGACATCGTGTACCACGGCTATTTCGACATCGGCATTGCCGTGGGTTCACCCCGTGGTCTGGTGGTGCCCATCCTGCGCAACGCTGACCAGATGAGCTTTGCCGACATCGAGAAGAAGATCGCCGAATTCGGCAACAAGGCGCGTGACGGCAAGCTGGGCATCGAGGAGATGACCGGCGGCACGTTCTCCATCTCCAATGGCGGCACCTTCGGCTCCATGATGTCCACCCCCATCATCAACCCGCCCCAGTCGGCCATCCTGGGCGTGCACGCCACCAAGGATCGCGCCATGGTGGAAAACGGCCAGGTGGTGGTGCGTCCCATGAACTACTTCGCCATGTCGTACGACCACCGCATCATCGACGGCCGCGAGGCCGTGCTGGGCCTGGTCGCCATGAAGGAAGCGCTGGAAGACCCGTCGCGCCTGCTGTTCGACATCTGAGTCCCGTGATCGCCCGGGTCCGTCGCGCCATCGCGCACGGGCCCTGATGCATCCTCAACCGAATCTTCACACCATCATGAGCAAACAATTCGACGTGGTCGTCATCGGCGGCGGCCCCGGTGGCTATATCGCTGCCATCCGCGCAGCCCAGCTGGGCATGAACGTGGCCTGTATCGACGAGTGGAAAAACGACAAGGGCGGCCCCGCACCCGGCGGCACCTGCACCAACGTCGGCTGCATCCCGTCCAAGGCGCTGCTGCAGTCGTCCGAGCACTTCGAACAGGCCAACCACCACTTCGCCGACCATGGCATCACCGTCAAGGATGTGAAGATCGATGTGGCCAAGATGATTGCCCGCAAGGACACCGTCGTGAAGCAAAACAACGACGGCATCCTGTACCTGTTCAAAAAGAACAAGGTCACGTTCTTCCACGGCCGTGGGTCGTTCGTGAAGGCGGTCGAAGGCGGCTACGAGCTCAAGGTCAGCGGCACCGCCGACGAAACCCTGATCGCCCAACAGGTCATCGTCGCCACGGGTTCGAATGCGCGTGCACTGGCGGGCGCGCCCTTTGACGAGCAGAACATTCTCTCCAACGATGGCGCCTTGCGACTGGGCGCGGTGCCCAAGCGCCTGGGCCTGATCGGCTCGGGCGTGATCGGTCTGGAAATGGGCTCGGTGTGGCGTCGTCTGGGCTCGGAGGTGACGGTGCTTGAGGGTTTGCCGACATTCCTGGGCGCAGTCGACGAGCAGATTGCCAAGGAAGCCAAGAAAGCCTTTGACAAGCAGGGCCTGAAAATCGAACTCGGCGTCAAGGTGGGTGAGATCGCCTCTGGCAAGAAGGGCGTGAGCGTCGCCTACACCAACGCCAAAGGCGAAGCCCAGACCCTGGAGGTCGACAAGCTGATCATCTCGATCGGTCGTGTGCCCAACACCCAGGGCCTGAATGTCGAGGCCGTGGGGCTCCAGCTCGACGAGCGCGGCGCCGTGGTGGTGGATGACCACTGCCGCACCAGCCTGCCCGGTGTATGGGCGGTGGGCGACGTGGTGCGCGGTCCGATGCTGGCGCACAAGGCCGAGGAAGAGGGCGTGGCAGTGGCCGAGCGCATCGCCGGTCAGCACGGGCATGTCAACTTCAACACCATTCCCTGGGTCATCTACACCAGCCCCGAGATTGCCTGGGTCGGTCAGACCGAGCAGCAGCTCAAGGCCAGTGGCCGTGCTTACAAGGCCGGCACGTTTCCGTTCCTGGCCAACGGTCGTGCTCGCGCGTTGGGCGACACCACCGGCATGGTGAAGTTCCTGGCGGATGCCGCCACCGATGAAATCCTGGGTGTTCACATCGTTGGCCCCATGGCCAGCGAGCTGATCTCCGAGGCCGTGGTGGCGATGGAGTTCAAGGCCAGCGCCGAGGACATCGCGCGCATTTGCCACGCCCACCCCAGCCTGAGCGAAGCCACCAAGGAAGCGGCCCTGGCCGTTGACAAGCGCACGCTGAACTTCTGATCCGGCCGATGTCGGTCCAAGACGTTTACGAGCGGGAGCTGCAGCAGCGCGGATACCAGTCGGACCCCGCGCAGTTGCGCGCGGTTCAGTCCCTGGAGCGCTGTGCCACGGACTGGTCGCATTACAAGTCCAAGCGCTCCAACTCGCTTAAAAAACTCATCTACCGTCCCGAGATCCCTCGGGGC
>CANFMY010000048.1 GCA_947448375.1 Comamonadaceae bacterium
GAACCAGACCGACACGTTGCGCCCGTCTCTCGCCTTGAGACTGATGCCGCCGGTGCCGTTGTCCACGGCGTCCACCCCGGTCAGGCTGCTTTTCGCATTGATCAGTCCGAGCAGGCCATGCTTTCGGTCTGCGGCTGTTGCCCACAGGTTCATGTCGACATCGATCCGCTGCCCGTTCAGAAACAGGGCGGCGGTATCGTGGAAGTCGGTGGTCATGCCCGTGCCGTTGATGAGCACCGGTTGCACCAGGGCCGTGACACCGGTTTTCTCGGTCAGGGTGTTGACCGCTGCTGCCAGCGCGATGCCGCTGGCAGCCCGGGAACTGGTATCGGTCGAGGTGTTGGACACCGTGTCGTCGGTGGCCTTGGCCGCAGGAATGGCCACGCCATTGATGAGCAAGTCGCCGTCGTGCAGGTATTGAATGTCCTGCATCCGGCTGACCATGGCGCGCTCGGACGTCACCACGGTGGCGACGTTGGCGGCGGTGTAATTGCCCGCCAGCAAACCCGAATGCTGGAGGTCGCCTTCCAAGGCGGCTGCCACCTTGAGCCCCTTGCCCGTCTGCACGGCCAGCGAGTAGGTGCCAACCTGCACCCCGCTGTTGACGCCGATCATGGCGGCAAAGCGGGCGTTGTTGCTGGAAAACATTTCGACATCGATGTTGCGTCCGTCCTCGGCAACCAGCGTGATGCCACCATCGGTGAGTCGGCTGTCGATGGCTTGAATGCCCGTGCGTTGGGTCAGGGCGTTGATGGCGGTCAGCACTTGCTGGCGGGTGATTTCGCTGTCCGTGGAGGACGTGGTGATCTGCGCAGTCAGATACCCGTTGATGTTGAGCGTGCCGGTCATGGCGCCCACTTCGGAGATGGCACGACCGCTCATCAGGTTGCGGTTGACCACCGCGGTCACACCGGTCTGGTGGCTGAAGCGGTTGATCTGGGCCGCCTTGGTGATGGCACTGGCGGCTGCATTGCCTGTGGGGGAGGCGGTGTCGAGCACCTCATCCGGCTGGACGGCGATGTCCACCCCGTTGAGGCTGAGGTCCTTGTCCCCGATCACCCCCAGATCAGCGGAACTGTCGATGGTGATTTCCATCCGTTGCGAGGTCAGATCTGTTGCACTCGAGGTGCGCAGCTCCAGGGCTTGGCTCATCAGGCCCGCTTGAGCGTCGAGTTTGACCACCCCCTGTGTGCTGTCGCTGTTGGCGTTGTCGATGCTCAGGGTGGTCACCGAACCGTCCAGGGCGATAAATTGCGCCGTGCCACTGCCCGTGAAGTCGAGCACGATCTTGCCCTTGTGCGTGAAATTCACTGGCGAACTCACCTGCAAATCGGTCTGGCTGACGGTGGTGGGCGAGGTGCGGGGGTCATACACCAGGCCCTTCAGTTCCGTCTGTCCGCCGTATTGCTGCACCCACTGCCCGGCCGACACGGTCTTGTAGAGGGCCTTGGGGACGACCGAGGTGCCCGCTTTGGCATCCATCAGGCTCATGCCGTTCCAGCGGGTGTTGCGGCTGACCGCCACGATGTCTTGTTTGAGTTGCTGGTACTCCAGGTCCATCGCATGGCGTTGGCCATCAGAGTAGGTGCCGTTGGACGCCTGAACGGCCAATTCGCGCATGCGTTGCAACCGGTCGCCGATCTGTCCCGCCGCACTTTCAGCCGTCTGAATCATGCCGATGCCGTTGTTGGCATTCTGAATCGCCTGGTGCGTGCCGCGGATCAACTCGCTCATGCGAGCGGCAATGGCCAGGCCCGCCGCGTCGTCGCGAGCGGAATTGATGCGCTTGCCGGTGGACAGGCGCTCCATGGCAACACTTTGCCGGCGCTCGATCATGGAGAGCGCTGCCTGAGCAAACTGAGCCCGAATATTGGTGTTGATGACGTTCATGGCATTGGCTGGCAGCGAGTTTGCAAGTTTCATGCCCTTGAAATGAACCGCTAAGTATTCTTTTTGAAGGTGTTGTTTCGGCCGGCCTGTGTCAAAAACTCCACGATCCGGCCGCACCGCATTGCCATCAAGTCCGGTTGTCCCAGGTGACAACAACAGGGAACACCCGACCCCCCACTCTGTCAGTGCGGCGCTATAGTGATTGGCGCCAGACCTTGCAGTCGAGGCCCCACAACAGTTTTCGGAGACCCACATGATTCGTCGCACCCTGATCCGCGCACTGACCGCGTTGACCGCATCCCTGGCCCTGGCCAGCCCGGCCCTGGCCGACAACTACCCCTCACGTCCCATCACCCTGGTGGTGCCCTGGGGGGCCGGGGGCGGCACGGATGCCACGGCCCGCATCGTCGGCGCCCTGCTGGAAAAGGAACTGGGGCAACCCGTCAACGTGGTGAACCGCACGGGTGGCAACGGCGTGGTGGGCCATTCGGCCATCGCGACGGCACAACCCGATGGCTACACCCTGGGCATGATCACGGTGGAAATTTCCATGATGCACTGGGCCGGCCTCACGCAACTGAGCCCGCGGGATTTCACCCCCATTTCCCTGATGAACATCGACCCGGCCGGCGTGACCGTGCGGGCCGATGCCCCCTACAAAAATCTGGATGACCTCATCAAGGCCGTTCGCGCCAACCCGGGCAAGTTCAAAGCCTCGGGCACGGGCCAGGGCGGCATCTGGCACCTGGCGCTGGCGGGCATGCTCAAAGATCTGAAGGTGGATGTGGCCGCCGTGCCCTGGGTGCCGTCCAACGGCGCTGCACCGGCCATGAACGACCTGGCAGCCGGTGGCATCGAGTTCGTGACCTGCTCCTTGCCTGAGTCGCGCGCCCTGATCGATGCCGGCAAGGCCCGTCCGCTGGCCATCATGGCCAGCAGCCCGGCTGCGCTGTATCCCAACGTGCCGACCCTGAAGGCTGCCACGGGCAGCGACTGGGCCATCGGCGCCTGGCGCGGCATTGCTGCGCCCAAGGGCTTGCCGGCCGACATCCAGGCCAAGCTGGGCGCTGCCATGAAAAAAATCTATGACAGCAAGGACTACCAGTCCTTCATGGCGGGCCGCGGATTTGGCGTGATCTACGCCGACGCCAAGGGCTTCGAGCAGTTCATGGCCAAAGGCGATGCCGACATGGGCACCGTCATGAAATCACTCGGCCTGGCCAAGTGATGTCCTGCGGGCCGATTCGTGATCCCGGCGAATCGGCTCCTGGAAGATATTTTGAAACCCCCCCAGGTTGCGGATGACCTGGGGTGACTTGCTGGTCGACCCCCCATGAAATTCCATGACACCCTCAGTGGCGCAGCTTTGCTGGTGCTTGCGCTGGCGATCTTGTTCAACGTCAGCAGCTTTCCGAACATTCCCGGCCAGAACATTGGTCCCGCGGCCTTTCCCGGCTTGCTGGCCGGGTTGCTGGCGGTCTGTGCCGTGCTGCTGATGCTCAAGGGCTTGCGCACGCAGCCACAGCGGTCGTGGGTCACCCTCGGGGACTGGATGCGCTCGGGCTATCACCTGCGCAACTTCTTCATCACGATCGGGTGTCTGCTGTTTTACATCCTGGCTTCCGATACGCTGGGTTTTTTGATTTGCTCGGTGGCGGTGCTGGCGGTGATGTTCTGGGCCTTGCAGGTGCGGAGTCGGCTGATCTTCCCGCTGGCCATCGGCATCACGCTCTTGATCCACACCATCTTCTACAAAGGTCTGCGCGTACCCCTGCCCTGGGGTGTGATGCTGCCCTTGCAATGGTGAGGAGCCACGCATGACCTGGTCCATCTTCATGCAGTCCCTGGGGTTGGTGCTCGACCCCTATGTGCTGCTGGTCATCTTCTGCTCGGCGCTGTTCGGTCTGTTCGTGGGGTGTATCCCCGGCTTGACGGCCACCATGGCTACCGCGCTGTTGGTGCCCATCACCTTCTTCATGCCGCCGGTACCGGCCGTGGCTGCCATCGTCACCGCGACGGCGATGGCCATTTTCTCGGGCGATATCCCGGGCGCGCTGTTGCGCATACCGGGCACGCCAGCCTCGGCCGCCTACACCGACGAGGCCTACCAGATGACGCTCAAAGGCCAGGCCGAGGTGGCGCTGGGCGCTGGGCTGGTGTTTTCGGCCATTGGTGGATTGTTTGGCACGCTCGTCATGATCTGGTTTTCGCCGGGACTGGCTGAAATCGCCTTGCAGTTCTCGTCATTCGAGTATTTCTGGCTGGTGGTGCTGGGCCTGGCCGGCGCGGTGTTCATTGGCAACGCCAGTGTGCTCAAGGCCTGCATCGCGTTGCTGCTGGGCCTGCTGATTGCCTGTATCGGGCTGGAGAACCCGGCCGCGCACCCGCGTTTTACGTTTGGGCTGCCGCAATTGATGAGTGGCGTGGAGTTGATTCCGATGATGGTGGGCATGTTCGCCATCTCCGAGTTGCTGCGCTACATCACCAACCTCGATCCGCCGCCGGTCATGGTGACCGAGAAGATCGGCAATATCTTCTCGGGCATGTGGAACCTGTTGGTCAAGTACCGCTGGCCGCTGGTGCGTGGCAGCGCTTTGGGCACCGTCATCGGCATTCAGCCGGGTTCCGGGGCAGACATGGCCTCCTGGATGAGCTATGCCATGAGCAAGAAATTCTCCAAGGAACCCGAGAAGTTCGGCACGGGTCACGTCGAGGGCATTGTGGAGTCAGGGGCGGCGAACAATTCGTCGCTGGCCGGTGCTTGGATTCCGGCCATCGTGTTTGGTATTCCGGGTGACTCGATCACCGCCATCGCGATTGGCGTGCTCTACCTGAAGAACATGAACCCGGGCCCGATGATCTTCGTGAACAACCCGGAAAACATTTACGCCATCTTCCTGGTGTTCATCCTGGCCAACATCATCATGGTGCCGCTGGGCTGGCTGACCGTGAAGGTGGCCACGCGCATTCTCAAGGTCGCGCGCAACATCCTCATGCCCACCATCCTGCTGTTTTGTATCGTCGGCTCCTTTGCCATCAACAACTCGGCCTGGGGAGTGGTGCTGGTGCTGTTCTTCGGTCTGGCTGCGTTCATTCTCGAGGAGAACGGCTTTCCGGTGGCGCCCGCCATCCTGGGGGTGGTGCTGGGCACAATGATGGAGGAAAACTTCGTCACCTCCATGATCAAGTCCGACGGTGATCCGCTGGTGTTCTTCACCCGTCCGATCGCCATGTGGCTGGCCGCGGGCACCCTGTTGATTCTGTTCTGGCCGGTGCTCACCTGGGCCTGGCGGCGTTCGCGCCCGCCGGTCGAGGTGACCTGAGTCGGAGCGCAGCAGACGGGCAATCGGGACGGCGATGGGTCGTCACGTCCACTTCGCCAGGGGCGTGAGGATCCCGCGCGGCGCGGGTCTGCGTCAGGAGCGGCGATCGAGCAATTGCGCGGCCAGCGCCCACAGCGCGTCGCGGTGGCTCGACGGTGGCAAGACGTCCAGCGCCTGCATGGCCCGCTGCGCCTCTTGCCCCGCCGCAGCGCGGGTGGACTCCATGGCGCCAGTGTGCTGCACGATCTCGATCAGGGCCGGCAATTCGCTAGCGTCCCCTTCTTCGATGGCGCGGCGGATGAGGGCCTGCTGCTCAGGGGTGCCCCGTTGCATGGCGATGATGAGGGGCAAAGTGGTTTTGCCCTCTCGCAGATCGTCACCCAGGTTTTTGCCCAACTCGGTGGCGTCGCCCTCGTAGTCCAGCACGTCATCGATGACCTGGAAGGCGGTGCCCAGGGCTTGACCGTAGCGGGCACAGGCCGCCTCGATCTCACTCGAGGATCCGTCGATCACTGAAGGTAAGCGTGCGCTAGCTTCGAAGAGTTTGGCCGTCTTGGAGCGGATGACGCGCAGATAGCCTTCCTCGGTCAGGGAGGCGTCATGCATGTTCATCAACTGCAAGACTTCGCCCTCGGCGATGACGTTGGTGGCGTCGGCCAGGATTTCCATGACCCGAGGCTCGCCGCATTCCACCATCATCTGGAAAGCACGGGAGTAGAGAAAGTCGCCCACCAGCACGCTGGCAGGGTTGCCAAATGACACGTTGGCGGTGGCGCGTCCACGCCGCAGGGTGGAGTCGTCCACCACGTCGTCGTGCAGCAGGGTGGCGGTGTGGATGAACTCGACCACCGCAGCGAGCTGGTGGCGAAAGCGGTTCGTGCTGCCCAATGCCCCGGACATCAGCAGCAGCAGGGCTGGGCGCAGGCGTTTGCCACCGGCCGAGATGATGTAGTGGGAGACTTCTGCCACCAGTGGCACCCCCGAGTCGAGGCGCTGGGCGATCACACGGTCCACCTCGGCCATGTCGGGGGCGATCAGCGCCAGGGCTGAAGCAGCGGTGTGTGGGGGGGTGCTCAAGATCAGGGCGTCCAGGCAAAAACGTGGGCCATTATAGGTCTGGGTGGGTGGGGCGCCGACCATGCTAGAATCCCCGGTTCTGCGGAAATCATTCCCCAGAACTTCAAGTCATTTTGATTCAGAGGTCCTCATGTACGCGGTCATAAAAACCGGCGGCAAACAGTATCGTGTTGCTGCTGGCGAAAAAATTAAAGTAGAACAGATTGCTGCGGACGTTGGCCAGGAAATCGTCATCGACCAGGTGCTCGCCGTTGGCAACGGCGCCGAGCTCAAGGTTGGGACCCCCCTGGTGTCCGGCGCATCTGTGAAAGCCACGGTGGTGGCTCACGGCAAGCACGACAAAGTGCGCATCTTCAAGATGCGTCGTCGCAAGCACTATCAAAAACGCCAGGGGCATCGTCAGCAGTTCACCGAACTGCAGATTGCCTCCATCCAGGCCTGATTCAGGAGAAACAGACATGGCACAGAAAAAAGGCGGCGGCTCTACGCGAAACGGGCGCGATTCCAAGCCCAAGATGCTGGGTGTGAAGGCCTTCGGTGGCGAACTGGTGCATGCCGGCTCCATCATCGTTCGCCAGCGCGGCACCCGTTTCCATGCTGGCACCAATGTCGGCGTGGGCAAGGACCACACCCTGTTTGCCCTGGTGGACGGCCACGTCTCCTTTGGCTTCAAGGGCGCCTTGAACAAGCAAACGGTCAACATCACGCCAGCGGCCTGATCTCCCGATCAGACTTGCCCCGTGCTCACAAAGCCCCGCAGGTCGGGGCTTTGTGCTTTAGGCCTCGGCCATCTCGGGGCGCTCCTTTAAGATACTCAGATGAAATTCGTCGACGAAGCTGAAATCGACATCGCCGCGGGCGATGGCGGGAACGGCTGCGTCTCGTTCCGTCACGAAAAGTACAAAGAGTTCGGCGGCCCCAACGGGGGCGATGGCGGCCGGGGCGGGCACGTGTTCGCCGTGGCCGACCCCAGTCTGAACACCCTGGTGGATTTCCGTTACGCGCGTCGCCATGAAGCCAAGCGCGGCCAGCACGGCATGGGCTCCGACATGTTTGGCGCCGCCGGCGACGACATTGTGTTGCGCATGCCCGTGGGCACCATCGTCACCGACACCGAAACCGGTCAGGTGATGTGCGAACTGCTGGCGCCGGGAGAGCGCATCATGCTCGCCAAGGGCGGGGATGGCGGCTTTGGCAACATGCGCTTCAAAAGCGCCATCAACCGCGCACCGCGCCAGCGCACCCCGGGACACCTGGGAGACCGTCGCCACATCAAGCTCGAACTCAAGGTGCTGGCCGATGTGGGGTTGCTGGGCATGCCCAATGCCGGCAAGTCCACGCTGATCTCGGCCATCTCCAACGCCCGCCCCAAAATTGCCGACTATCCCTTCACCACCCTGCATCCCAACCTGGGTGTGGTGCGCGTGGGGCCGAGTCAGAGCTTTGTCGTGGCGGACGTGCCCGGTCTCATCGAAGGTGCGTCCGAGGGGGCGGGCCTGGGGCATCAATTCCTGCGCCATTTGCAGCGCACGCGTTTGCTGCTGCATCTGGTCGACATGGCGCCCTTTGACGAGGCGGTGGACCCCGTCGTGCAAGCCAAGGCCATCGTGGCCGAGCTGAAAAAATTCGACGCCGAGCTGTATGCCAAGCCTCGGTGGCTGGTGCTCAACAAACTCGACATGGTGCCCACCGAAGATCGAGCCGCCCGCGTGAAAGACATCGTTCGACGTCTGCGCTACAAAGGGCCGGTGTTTGAAATCTCGGCGCTCACCCATGAAGGGTGTGAACCGCTCACTCAGGCGGTGTTTCAGCACTTGCGGCAGCTGCGGGAGGACACACTGCCCCCGGTGGATGTGGATCCGCGCTTTGTCGAGCGCTGAAGCGGATTTCTCTTATTCAAAACGCGTTGTTCTGACAGCATGAGCGCCTCCCTGTTGCAAGAAGCCCGTCGTCTGGTGATCAAGGTGGGCTCGAGCCTGGTGACCAACGAAGGCCGTGGGCTGGACGAGCATGCCATTGGCGAGTGGTGCCGGCAAATGGCGATGCTGGTGCGTGGCGATGGCAGCGGCCCTGCGCGCGAGGTCATCATGGTCTCCAGCGGCGCGGTGGCCGAAGGCATGAAGCGTCTGGGCTGGAGCAGCCGGCCCAGTGAAATCCATGAGCTCCAAGCCGCCGCTGCGGTGGGGCAGATGGGACTGGCGCAGATGTACGAGACCCAACTGCGCCTCAACGGCCTGGGCAGCGCGCAGGTGCTGCTGACCCACGCCGATCTGGCCGACCGCGAGCGCTACCTCAATGCGCGCTCCACCTTGCTGACCTTGCTGCAGCACGGCGTGCTGCCGGTGATCAACGAGAACGACACCGTGGTCAACGACGAGATCAAGTTTGGCGACAACGACACCTTGGGTGCGCTGGTGGCCAACCTGGTGGAGGCTGATGCGCTCATCATCCTCACGGATCAAAAGGGTTTGTACACCGCCGACCCGCGTCGCGACCCCGAGGCACAGTTTGTGCACGAAGCGCGCGCTGGCGACGCCGCACTGGAGGCCATGGCGGGCGGCACGGGCAGCAGTCTGGGCAAAGGCGGCATGATCACCAAAATCCTGGCTGCCAAGCGGGCGGCGGGCTCGGGCGCTTCCACGGTGATTGCCTGGGGGCGTGAACCGGACGTGCTGTTGCGGCTCAGCCGCGGCGAATCCATTGGCACCTTGCTGGTGGCGCCCACGCACAAGCAGCAGGCCCGCAAGCAGTGGATGGCCGACCATCTGCAACTGCGCGGCTCGGTGCAGATTGATGCGGGCGCGGTGATCAAACTGCGCGATGAGGGCAAGAGCCTGTTGCCCATCGGCATGGTGTCGGTGGAGGGCGACTTCTCACGCGGCGATGTGATTGCCGTGCGCGATGAGCAGGGGCGGGAGATCGCCCGCGGGCTGGCCAATTACGCCAGCGCCGAGGCACGGCTGCTGTGCCGCAAGGCCTCCACCGATATCGAGCGCTTGCTGGGTTACGTGGCCGAGCCCGAGATCGTGCACCGGGACAACCTCGTCGTCACCCGCTGAGTGGCCCCTGCCTGAGCCGGCGCAGTCGTGCGCAACACCCCGTGCGCCGTCACCCCGGCTCGCCCAACACACCCAGCACGACACTTATCCGCGCAAATTCTGCTGCGGATCCGGGTCAAAACTGGCTCCGGGCGGCAACTCCATGTCGGCCGGGTGAAGTGGTGCGAACTCTTGCGCGTCACGTTGACGAGGCCCACCCGCGCGCAGGTAGCGACTGCGGGAGTCCTGACGCGGCAGAAAACGCGCCAGCTCGCTCAGGGCCATTTCATAGACGCCGCGCTTGAACTCCACCACCACATCCAGCGGCACCCAGTAGTCGTTCCAGCGCCAGGCGTCAAACTCGGGATGGTCGGTGGCGCGCAGGTTCAGGTTCCAGTCGGGTTTGACCAACTGGAGCAAATACCAGATCTGTTTCTGGCCCTTGTAATGGCCACGCGCATCGCGCCGGATGAAGCGATCGGGCACCTCATAGCGCAACCAGTCGCGGGTGCGGGCCACGATGCGCACATGATCCGGCTGAAGTCCCACTTCTTCGTGCAGTTCACGGAACATGGCCTGCTCCGGGCTTTCGCCACGGTCAATGCCGCCTTGCGGAAACTGCCAGCTGTGGGTGCGGATGCGCTTGCCCCAGAACACCTGGTTTTTCTGGTTGAGCAGGATGATGCCGACGTTGGGTCTGAACCCGTCCCGGTCAAGCATAATCGAACCTCAAATTCTTAAACTGAGTCCATTATGCACAGACCCGCTGCTCTGACAAGAGGTCTGTTCGCTGCAGAACCGACATGAAAGCCTCCCAGTTCCTCGTCTCCACCCTCAAGGAAGCCCCCGCCGATGCCGAGGTAGTCAGCCACCAGCTGATGATCCGCGCGGGCATGATCAAAAAATTGGGCGCCGGCATTTACAACTACATGCCGATGGGCCTGCGGGTGATCCGCAAGGTAGAAGCCATCGTTCGAGAAGAGATGGACCGCGCTGGCGCCATCGAACTCAGCATGCCGGTGGTGCAACCCGCCGAGCTGTGGCAGGAGACGGGCCGCTTCGCCAAGATGGGCCCCGAGTTGCTGCGCATTCGCGACCGCCATGACCGCGACTTCGTCATCCAGCCCACCAGCGAAGAAGTGGTGACCGATATTGCGCGTCAGGAATTGCGCAGCTACAAGCAGTTGCCCAAAAATTTCTATCAGATCCAGACCAAGTTCCGCGATGAGCGTCGCCCGCGCTTTGGCCTGATGCGTGGACGCGAGTTCATCATGAAGGACGCCTACAGCTTCGACCGCGATCCTGAAGGCGCGCAGCGCAGCTACCAGAACATGGCGCAGGCCTACCGCAAGATCTTTGACCGCTTTGGCCTGCAGTACCGCGCCGTGGCAGCAGACAGCGGCGCCATCGGGGGCGACTTGAGCGAAGAGTTCCAGGTGATTGCCAGCACGGGCGAAGACGCCATCGTGTATTGCCCGAACAGCGATTACGCGGCCAACCTTGAAAAAGCCGAGGCCCTGGCGCCCACCCAGGCACGAGCAGCCGCCTCCCAGCCCTGTACCCCGGTGCCCACGCCTGGGCGCAGCACCTGCGAGCAAGTGGCCGAACTGTTGGGCGTGCCCTTGTCGAGCACCGTGAAGTCACTGGTGCTGGCTACCGACCAGGCGGATGAGCACGGGCATGTGACAGCCACGCAGGTGTGGTTGCTGCTGCTGCGCGGCGATCACGACATGAACGAAGTGAAGGTGGGCAAGCTCCCAGGCTTTGAAGGCGGCTACCGCTTCGCCACCGTGGCCGAGATCGATGACCACTTCGGGTGCAAGCCCGGTTATCTCGGGCCTTTGAACCTGCGCCAACCCGTGCGCATCGTCGCCGACCGCGATGTGGCCGTGATGGCCGACTGGATCTGCGGCGCCAACCAGCCCGACATGCACATCCGTGGCGTGAACTGGGGTCGCGACCTGCCCGAGCCCTCCCTGGTGAGCGATTTGCGCAACGTGGTGGCGGGTGATTTGTCCCCCGACGGCCAAGGTGAACTGGCGATCGAGCGCGGCATCGAAGTGGGCCATGTCTTTTACCTGGGCACCAAGTACTCGCAAGCCATGAACGCCACTTTCCTGGATGAAACGGGCAAGCCGCAGCCGATGCAGATGGGCTGCTACGGCATTGGCGTGACCCGTTTGCCGGCAGCGGCCATCGAGCAGAACCACGATGAGCGCGGCATCATCTGGCCCGACACCATCGCGCCCTTCACCGTGGTGGTCTGCCCCATCGGCATGGACCGCCAGCCCACCGTGCGCGAAGCCGCCGAGCAATTGCACGACCAACTCGCCGCCCTGGGCGTGGACGTGATGCTGGACGACCGCGGAGAACGCCCGGGCGCCATGTTTGCCGATTGGGAACTCATCGGCGTGCCGCACCGCGTGGTCATTTCCGATCGCGGACTCAAGGACGGTCAGCTGGAGTACCAGCACCGCCGCGACACCGAGGCCACCCGGGTGCCTGCGTCCGAGGTGCTGGCCTTCTTGCGCCAGAAGCTGGGTCTTTGATCGGACCGCGCGTGCGCCAGGGCCTGCAGGCCATCGCCGTGGTGCTGATGGCTTGTGGGCTGTCCTGGAGCGCACAAGCCGGCTCGCAGCGGCAAGAGCCGCTGGCCGATTCGGTCCGCACCGCGCTGTCTGCGGCCGTGTCCGAGGACGATGTGCACCGCGCCGCCTTGCAGCGGTCCGAACTGGTGGGGGCGCGGGACGCCTGGGTGCAACGCATGCAACCCCTGCTGGAGCAGCGCTTGCGCCGCGCTGCCGTGGGACAGTGGCGACAGGAGTGGGGCAGTCAAGCCCTGCAGCGCGAACTGCTGGAAACCGTCTGGTACGAAGCCACCCGATCGCGATTGGAGCCCGAACTGGTGCTGGGCCTGATCGAGGTGGAGAGTGATTTCCGCAAATTTGCCGTGAGCTCGGCCGGTGCCCTGGGGCTGATGCAGGTCATGCCTTTTTGGATGCGTGAGCTCGCTCAAGACAATTCACGCCGCCTCTTTCATTTGCGCACCAACCTGCGCTTTGGCTGCGTGATCTTGCGTCACTACTTGGACCGCGAGGCGGGGGATGTGTTCATGGCGCTGGGGCGCTACAACGGCAGTCGGGGACAGGCGACGTATCCCAATGCCGTGCTGGCTGCACGGGCGCGCTGGAAGGCCTGATCGGGGCTCAGTGGCCCTGCAGCACCTGCAGCAATTCACCCGACTCGTACATCTCCATCATGATGTCCGACCCGCCGATGAACTCGCCCTTGACATAGAGCTGAGGAATGGTGGGCCAGTTGCTGTATTCCTTGATGCCCTGGCGGATCTCGGCGTCGTCCAGCACATTCACGGTCGTGATCTGCTTGGGCTCCACGCCGCAGGCTTTGAGAATCTGCACGGCGCGACCCGAGAAGCCGCACATGGGGAAACTGGCGCTGCCCTTCATGAACAGCAGCACCTCGTTGCCTTTGACCAGTTCGTCGATACGTTGTTGCACATCACTCATGACAGTCTCCTGCGAATAGTCGAGATTATTTCACGCCTGGCCAATGTCCGCCGGTGCAGCGCGCGATGCCCGCAAGGTCGGGGCGGCTTTGCACAGCATCAAAACCGGTTTGCCGCAGCAAATCCTGGACGGCAGCCGACTGATCGTGTCCGTGTTCCAGCAGCAACCAGCCGCCCGGCTTCAGATGGCCGGGGGCCTGGTCGACCAGGCGCCGGATATCGTCCAGCCCATCCACGCCACTGACCAGGGCTTGACGGGGTTCGTGGCGCAGCCCCGGCATGTGTGGGTCGCTGGCTGCAATGTAGGGCGGGTTTGACACGATGAGGTCAAACCGCTGACCCACAGGCACTGACAACAACCAGTCCCCCTGCAGCCATCGTACCCTCAGCTTCAGGGTCTCGGCGTTGCGTTGCGCCACGGCCAAGGCCTCGGGGCTTTGGTCGACTGCCCACACCTGGGCGGCGGGTCGTTCATGCTGCAACGCCAGGGCAATGGCGCCACTGCCTGTGCCCAGGTCCACCACCTCCAGTGCGGCGTCGGGTGGTATCAGCGACAGCGCCCAGTCCACCAGGGTTTCGGTGTCGTCACGCGGGTCCAGCACCTGGGGGGTGATGGACAGGGGCAGCCCGTAAAACTCGGTGCTGCCCACCAGGTAGGCCATGGGCACACCGTCGCGCCGTTGTGCGCACAGTGACTGGAATGCCTGCAGGGCCGGCGCCGGGAGTTCATCGGTGCCGTGTGCCAGCAACCAGGCGCGTTCGTGCGGATCGCGACCGAGTGCGTGCAGCAGCAACATGCCAGCGTCCAGACGCGCCAGACCCGAGCCGGCGGTGATCGCCTCTTGCGCAGCCTGGTCCAGGGTCATGCCCGCCCACCCACCCGAAACGGGGAAACGCCAGCCCTGTCCATCACGGCGCTGGCCTTGACCATGCAGGCCCTCCCCTGCCTTGCCACCCTGTGTGTCATCCCAATCCCCCCACTTCCAGCGCTTCGAGCTTTTCGCTCTGACGGGCCTGGTGCAAGGCCTCGAGGACATCGCCCAGCTGTCCTTCCATGACGTAGGCCAGTTTGTACAAGGTCAGGTTGATGCGGTGATCGGTCAGACGCCCTTGCGGAAAGTTGTAGGTCCGGATGCGGTCACTGCGGTCGCCGCTGCCAATCAGGCCTTTGCGCGTGGCCGCTTCGGCCGCGCTGCGTTGTGCGCGTTCGCGCTCCTGAATGCGCGCTGCCAGTACCTGCAAGGCGCGCGCCTTGTTGCGGTGCTGCGAGCGGTCGTCCTGGCACTCGGCCACGATGCCGGTGGGGAGGTGGGTGACGCGCACCGCCGAATCGGTCTTGTTGATGTGCTGCCCGCCTGCGCCGCTGGCGCGGAAGGTGTCGATGCGCAGATCGGCCGGGTTGATCTGCACGGCAGCCGCTTCGTCGGGCTCGGGCATCACCGCCACGGTGCAGGCGCTGGTGTGGATGCGTCCCTGCGATTCGGTCACGGGCACGCGCTGCACCCGATGCCCGCCCGACTCGAAGCGCAGTCGCCCATAGGCCTGCGGGCCTTCGACGCGCAGCACCACTTCCTTGTAGCCCCCGAGCTCGCTGGGCGACTCGCTCATCAGCTCCACGCGCCAGCCCTGGCTGTCGGCGTATCGCGTGTACATGCGCAGCAAGTCGCCGGCAAAGAGCGCCGATTCGTCACCCCCTGTGCCGGCGCGGATTTCCAGAAATGCGTTGCGGTCTTCGTCCGGATCACGGGGCAGCAGCAGGCGTTGCAGCTCGGCCTCCAGTTGGCTGCACTCGGCCTCGGCCTGTTCGATTTCGTCTTGCGCGAGTTGACGCATGTCGGCGTCCATGTCGCCTGGACTGTTGCCTTGACTATCGCCTTCACGGTGGCCCGCCCCGTGGTCCGTCGCGTGGCCTTCAGCCTCGCCCTTGGTTTCGCCCGTTGACTCGCCTCCCATTTCGACCAGCATGGCCTGTGCTGCTGCCAGGTCCTGTTCGCGCTGTTGCAGGCGGCTCCAGCGCTGGCCGATCACGGACACCTCGGCGTGCTCGCGCGACAACGCCAGAAACTGATCCATGCGGGACATGATGTCCTCGCGCGAGAGCAGGTAGTCGAGCTCGGTCAACCGCTGGGTGTAGCGTTCGAGTTGGGCACGCAGAAAGGGTTTCATCACGAGGTCCAGGTGCCGGGGGGTGGCGAGATGGGGTGGGTGCCATCCCGCCCGTCTCGAGCCGGTGTGCAGACCGAGGACAGAGGAGAACCAGTGGCCGGCGATGATGCATCCATGCACAACCGCCCGCCCTGCAGTGCGGGGCTGTGGGGCATGGTCTAACGTGCGTCGCGCAGGAAGAAGTGTTCGGCGGCGGCGCGGGCACGCTCGCGCGAGGCGTGGTCGCCCGAGCGCAGTTCGGCCATGGCGCCGTGCAGCATTTTCTGGGTCAGGGCACGCGCCAGGGCGTCCATCACCTGTTCCACCGACTCGCCGCGGGCCAGCCGTTTCTGGGCCCGTTGCAACTCGGTTTCGCGCCAGGTGTCGGCCTGGGCATTGAGAAGCTGGATGAACGGCACCTGGCTGCGCTGGTCCATCCAGTGCAGAAAGCTTTCCACCCCGGCGTCGATGATGGCCTCGGCCTGGGCCACGGCGGCCTGGCGGTTGGCTTGCCCGGTTTGCACCACGGTGGACAAGTCGTCCACCGTGTAGAGAAAGACGTCGCTCAGCGACTTGACCTCGGGCTCGATGTCGCGCGGTACTGCCAGATCCACCATGAACATGGGGCGATGACGACGCTGCTTGAGTGCGCGCTCCACCGCACCCAGACCGATCAGGGGCAGCGAGCTGGCGGTGCAACTCACCACAATGTCAAACTGGTGCAATCGATCGGGCAATTCGGACAGGCGCATCACCGTGGCGCCAAACTCGGCTGCCAGACGCTCGCCGCGCTCCAGCGTGCGGTTGGCAATGGTGATGCCCGCTGGCCGACGTGCCGCGAAATGGGTGGCGCACAGCTCGATCATTTCGCCGGCCCCCACGAACAGCACGCGGGTGCGGGACACATCTTCAAACAGCTGCGAGGCCAGGCGCACAGCGGCGGCGGCCATGCTGATGGAATGCGCGCCGATCTCGGTCGAGGTGCGCACTTCCTTGGCAACCGCAAACGATCGCTGAAACAGTTGGTGCAGGGTGGTGCCCAGGGCGCCGGCGTCGGAGGCGGCGCGCACCGCATCCTTCATCTGGCCCAGGATCTGGGGCTCGCCCAGCACCATGGAATCCAGCCCGCTGGCCACGCGGAAGGCGTGGCGCGCCGCTTCGTCCTGTTGCAGGAAATAGGTGTGGCTTTGCAGCACCTCGGGGCTCACGCCCCCCGACTGGGCCAGCCACTGCAAGGTCTGGGGCAGGGCGATGTCGTCGGCGGCGCAGTAGACCTCGGTGCGGTTGCAGGTGGAGAGAATGGCCGCCTCGCTGCTGGCGCTGAAAGCACCGCGCAATCCGGACAACACAGGACCCATCTGCTCGACGGCAAATGCGAAGCGGCCCCGCAGGTCCAGCGGTGCCGTGTGGTGGTTCAGCCCTAGAGCCCAGACTGGCATGGGGGGAATTATAAAATTACCCCATGCTGCTGGGTGTCCCCTTCTTCCACCTGCTGAATTTGCTGGCGCCAGCCCTGGGGGTGGCGCTCGTGCTGGTTCTGGCCACGTCGTTGGGCGTGATGGGGCGGCGTTGGCGCGGTGTTGAGGGCTGGCTCGGACGGGTGGGCTGGATCACGCTCACCGGTTCGCTGTGCCTGCTGGGCTGCCTGGGGTGGCTGGGACGGGACGGCAAGATGCTGTCCTACGGCCTGCTGGTGATCACCGCCGCACTGACCCAGGCGGTGTGCCTGAAGATGTGGCGGCGTTGAGGCAGCCCCCACGGTGGCTCCCCGACGGCCCCTCCGCGCACACCGGGCGGTTGATGACGCTGCTGCCGATTTGTGTGAACCGCACCCGATGCCGTGGGGTCAGGCGCTGGGCGCAAACAGATCCACGCGGTCTGTGATGACCCCATCGGTGCCCAGCGCCAGCACATGCGCAGCCACCGAGGCGTCGTTCACGGTGTAGCTCAGGGTGCGAAGACCGGCAGCGCGGGCTTGTGCCACCCGCGGGGCCTCCCACAGCGCGTAGTTGCACACCAGCGCCACGCACCCCAGTGCGGCGGCTGAGGCCACCGCATCTTCGTGCCAGCTGTCGATCAGCAAGCCGCGAGGCAGATGGGGCGCAGCCGCGCGCGCGCCTTCCAGCGCCTGCGGGCGAAACGAGGTCAGCAAAGGTGGCACGGGAGCGTCTTTCCACAGGGCAGCCGCTTCGCGAGCCACCACCTCGCCAGTGTGTCGGTCGGTGTCGGGCGTGGGCTTGATCTCGATATTGAGGTGAAAGCCATTGGCCAGGCAATAGCGGCTCAGCCCCGACAGGGTGGCCAAGGGCTCACCGGCGAAGTGCCGCGACAGCCAGCCACCCGCGTCAAGCCGAGACAGTTGCTCCCAGCTTTGCTCGCCGGCCGTTCCGTGGCCATTGGTGGTGCGCTCCAGCGTGGCGTCGTGCAGCAAAAACACCACCCCATCCGTACTCAATTTGGCGTCGCACTCGAACATGCGGTAACCGTGGCGGGCGCCCCGACGAAAAGCGGCCAGGGTGTTTTCTGGGGCCAGGCGGCCCGCGCCCCGGTGGGCGATCCAGCGCGGGTAAGGCCAGGGGGGCAAGGGAGGTACGGACATCGGCGTGTTGGCAGGTCGTTCA
>CANFMY010000049.1 GCA_947448375.1 Comamonadaceae bacterium
GGATAGGCCTGAACCTGAAAGGGTGCGTGGGGTGCATCGTAGGTGGCCACCAAGCCTGTGGCAGGGAGTGTCATGCCTGCACCTTGGTACCGTTGATGGCGAAATCAAAAATATGATGACTTTTGAGGGGAAAACGCTCGGAGCGAATGCGGTAGTCTTCGGTGAGCGGGCAGTTGAGAATGAATGGCACCCGGGCTTCGGTGACCGCGCCGTGGCTGCGCAAGCGTGCGTCCTGCAAATTGGACAAGTCATGGTCAGCCTGACGAGCGCCAATGACCGTGCCCACGTCGCCAATCACAGCTACATCCCCCTCCCGGTCGGCGGGCAAGTCAAACTGGCGGCAGGCCTCTTCACGCGTGAGGGCCAAGGCGATCCCCGGCACGTCCCGGATGACATCGATGATCGAGGCGGGCGTGACATGACTGTCGCGACACCAAACACGCACGAATCCGCCCAAGGCACCATGGTGCCGAACGAAGGCGTCGGTAATGGGGCATATCACCACCGTAGTGCCCTCCCCCAGGCGCTCATCCAGAATGTCCTGGAGGAAGATCACGTTGGGGGTGCCGTCCTTCCTGGACTTGTCGTTCATACCGTGATCAGCAGTCAAAGCCACGATGGCTCCTAGGTCGGCCAGGCGTCCAAAGGCCTGATCCAGACGCTGATAGAACGTGTTGGACACCGGGTCGCCAGGAGCGTGTTTGTGCTGGATGTAATCCGTGAGCGAGAGGAACATCAGGTCCGGTTTGTCTCGCGCCAGCAGTTTGATACCCGCTTCCAGCACGAACAGGGACAGATCCATGGAATACATGTCGGGTTGCGGCATACCCACCAGGTCCAGAACGTTCTCGATGCCGTTGTCAGCCAAGGAGCAACGATGCGCAAATTCAGCCGATAGACTGATGTGTCCTTGCGTCAGATCCAACCCCTTGCCCAGTTGCTGTCGCAATTTGTCCTTGGCTGTGATCGAGACCACGCGCGCCCCCGCATCCGCAAATACACTCAACAAGGTTCGACTGCGCAGCAATTCAGGCCCGGTCATGACCACGGCTTCGCCAGCCTCGTTGAGATAAAAATTACCTGAAATTCCGTGCACCGACGCAGGCGCCCCGGTGATCAAGGACATGTTGTTAGGGCAAGTGAAGCTGGGTACCGTACCGTCAGCCACGGCAGCGAAGCCCTCGCTCATGAATCGCGCGATGTTGGGGATGATGCCATCGCGCAACCCTTGCTCCAGATAGGCCGGGTCACCCCCATCGATGCACACGACGACGACGGGACGTTGCGGCCAGCGGTAATGCACGCCATTGAGTTCAACAAATTTCATGGTGAAGAATCAGATTGACCAGCGTCGCACCCAGGCCGATAGCAGATCGATGAAAGTGACACAAGCAATGATGATGAGGAGGATGGCGGAGGTCTCTGCGTAATCAAATCCGCGGATGGATTCGTGCAAT
Source organism: Comamonadaceae bacterium (assembly GCA_947448375.1). Lineage (GTDB taxonomy): Bacteria > Pseudomonadota > Gammaproteobacteria > Burkholderiales > Burkholderiaceae_C > Limnohabitans. The sequence continues at coordinate 1,458 of CANFMY010000049.1, forward strand.
ACCACCCCGATGCCGCCAGCCCCCACCATGCCCACGACGGAAGCCGATCGAACATTCGATTCAAACCGGTACAGCGAAAACGAAATCCATAATGGAAGCACTTGAGGAATCACCCCGTAAAGCACCTCTTCCAGCACATTAGCGCCCGTGGCGCGAACACCCTCCACCGGACGCGGGTCGATGGCCTCAACGGCTTCTGCAAATAACTTTGCCAGCACGCCTGTGGTGTGAATCCACAAGGCCAACACCCCCGCGAAAGGACCGAGCCCTACGGCAACGATGAACAACATGGCGAACACCATTTCATTGATGGCGCGACAAGCATCCATCAACCGACGAATGGGTTGATACAACCAGACAGGAGCGATGTTCTCTGCACTCAGCAGACCCAGTGGAATAGCGCAAAAAATGGCCAACACCGTGCCCCAGATGGCAATGTGCACCGTGATGACCATTTCCGTCAGATAGATGCGCCAATCATGAAAATTGGGAGGGAAGAACTCCTTGCTGAAAACTGCCATGTTGGCCGAGTCCTGCCACAACGCCAGAGGACGCATGTCCGCGCCATGCCATGACCAGATGAGGAGCATCAGCAGGACACCCCAGGTCAATTGGGTTGCCAGGCTGGTTCGCGGTGGCACCAGGGTCACGTCTTTCAGGGATGGCTTTGGAATCATGCAGGATCTCGGCGTTCAATCAACTTATCGAGGCATCTGCTTGGCCAGGGCCTCAAGCTTGGCGTCGATGTCAACCAGCTTGGCTTTTTTCTCGGCTGCTGCCATGTTCTCGTCGTTTTCAAACTTCTTGCGATCCTTGAACAATTCAAGTTGGCGAATGGGCAGCAATTGCGCATCAGTGGAGGCCTTGAAGCCGGCCAGACGGTACATGTTCTTCAGAATCTCTTTCTCGCGGTCGTCCTTGCCATAGCCGGTCACAAAATCCTGGACTTTTTTCTTAAGATCGGAGGGCAAGTCTTTGCGCCAAACCAACGGGTCACGCGGAATCAGTGGTGAGGTCCAAAGAATGCGAATTTGCTCAAGTTTCTCAGGCGACTTTTCCTTCATCTTCTGCGTCATCTCGCTGTTGCTGGTGGCCACATCGACTTGTTTGTTCAACACTGCCAGGAAGTTGCCCTCGTGGTTGGACGCACGCATGACCTTGAAGTGGGTCTTGGGTTCCAGGTTATTCATCGTGAACACGTAGTAAGTGGGAACCAACGTGCCGGATGTAGAGGACGGGTCGCCAATACCAAATGAATAGTCCTTGCCGTTCTTGAGCACTTGATCCAGCGTTTTGATATTGGAGTCCTTGTGGGCAATCAAGTACGAGTAATAGCCCGGCGTGCCATCTAAATCAACGAATTGGGCAAACACTTCACCATTGGCCCGATCCACGGCATCGATGGCGGCCTTATTGCCATACCAGGCAATGTGCACCTTGTTGAAGCGCTGACCTTCTATGATGCCGGCATAGTCGGTGGCGTAAAAGCCTTGTACCTTGACGCCCAACGCCTTGGACATGTCGCTCAGGAAGGGCTCCCACATCTGTTTCAGTGCGCCGGCCTTTTCGGTGGCGATGATGCCAAAGTTGAGTTCTTTGACGTCGTTGGCACCAGCCACGCTTGCCGTGACCAACGCCGCAGTGACGAGTATGGTTTTGAACTGTTTGAACATGAACGGGTTCTCCAGAATGATCAGAGGGTTACACAAATGAAAGGGAAGCAGGATGAGCAGAGGTGCTTGCCGCCTCTGGGGAGGGTTGGCAGGCGGGAGTGAACAATTCGTGCGCTTCACTGCCATATAACTCGGCGAGCAAGGCGGGGGTGAGATCGGATGACGGCCCGTCGTACACCACACGACCCGCGTTCAAGGCAATCGTTCGTGGAAAGTAGCGAATGGCAAATTCCACTTGATGCAGCGAAACGAGCACCGTGCAGTTATGTTGCCGGTTCATCATCACGAACAACTCCATCACCTTTCGTGATGATTCGGGGTCTAGCGAGGCAATGGGCTCATCGGCCAAAACGAGACGCGCCCCCTGCACCAGACATCGAGCCAGTGCTGCTCGTTGCTGTTGTCCGCCAGACAAGGTGGAGGCGCGCTGCCAGGTGGTTTGTTCCATGCCGACTGAGATCAGGGCTTGCAAAGCCTGCTGACGCTGGGACATGGAAAATCGCATCAAAAAGCTACGCCACCAGGAAGTTTGTGGCAACTGTCCAATCAGCACATTGGTGATGACGGGCAAACGGTTAATCAGGTTGAATTGCTGAAATACAAAGCCAATCTGTCGACGCACTTGTCGGATAGACGATGTGAGTCGGCCATCTTGCTGAATGGTCTGGCCCAGCACCTCGACTTCTCCGCGCGTGCCCGTGACGAAGCCGGGCAGATGACGCAGCAACGTGGATTTTCCGGAGCCTGAGGCCCCCAGCAAGGCGACCATTTCCCCCTCGGCGACGCGCAAGGACACATCATCCAGGGCCAGGCAGTTGGCGAATTGTTTGGTCAGGTGGCGGGTAACGACGGCATCGGGCACGACACAGCTCCACTGTCATCTCATTGCAATACCGCAAGCCTAGAGTCCAAATGTGGCAGGTTGTTGACAATCTACGATTTCTTCATCATTCAATGAACTTGCTTTCAAAATGACAAATTCATGACATTTGCGGCGACACTCGATTTGCTGAAAAAGCAGTCATTACCCACACTGGTGCTCGACGAACTCGAGCACATGATCCGTGATGGCCGTTTAAGGCCAGGGGACCCATTGCGGGAAAACACGCTGTCAGAGCAACTGGGCGTTTCCAGAGGGCCGATACGCGAGGCTTTTCGATCATTGGCCGAGAAAGGCCTGGTGCGTGTTGAGAAAAACCGAGGTGTCTTTGTACGCACCATTTCCCTGAGCGAGGCGGATGCCATTTTTGAGGTGCGCATGGCCTTGGAGCATTTGATCATCGAGAAGTTGGCCGAGATGCCTTCACGGGTGCAACACTCCACCTTGTACGCCCTGCTGACCGAGTCGGAGGCCCGGGCTGCCCAATCCGATTACGCGGGCTGTCATGCACTGAATCTGGAGTTTCATGAAATGCTGGCACAGCTAAGTGGTAACGCGACCTTGCTCGAAACCTACCAGCGACTGGTGAATGAATTGGCGCTTTTTCGCCATCAGGCCCATGCGGCATCGCGAAACACCGAGAGCCTGCGGCGATCGGTGGCGGATCACCGTGCGTTGTATGAAGCCTTGGTTGTGGGCGACCCTGATCAAGCCTGGCGCATCCTGCAGGGTCATCTCCAGGCCAGCCGTCAACGGTTGCGCATCTTGTTTAGTGAAGAATCTGTGAGGTTGACATGAGTTTTTTGGAAGAAAGCATGCGCATCAATGGTGAACGTGTGCGTCGTGAACACACGCTGGCTGTCCACAATCCCTATACCAACGCCTGCATCGGTCATGTGCCCAAGGCACGAGTGGACGACGTCCGTCGCGCCTTTGACGTGGCTGCCGCGTATCGTCCCACCTTGACGCGGCATGAGAGGTCCAACATCTTGCGCCGTGCAGCCGACGTCGTAGTGCGCGAAGCGCAGCGCATCAGCGACCTGATCACGCTCGAATCCGGCCTGTGCAAAAAAGACAGTGTGTACGAAGCAGGTCGCGTGCGAGACGTTCTGTTGTTTGGTGCGGATGCTGTCCTGCACGATGACGGGCAGATTTTTTCCTGTGACATCACACCGCATGGTCGACAGCGGCGCGTGTACACCCAACGCGACCCCTTGTTGGGCGTGATCTCTGCCATCACCCCTTTCAATCACCCGATGAACCAGGTGGCTCACAAGATCGTACCCGCTATCGCCACCAACAACCGGGTGGTGCTCAAGCCGTCCGAAAAAGTTCCGTTGTCTGCCCTGTTCTTTGCAGACATCCTGTACGAAGCCGGCTTACCGCCCCCCATGTTTCAAGTGGTGACGGGCGATCCTGCCGAGATTGCCACAGAATTGTTGACCAATGCACACATTGACTTGGTGACCTTCACGGGAGGCGTGAGCATCGGCAAGCATATTGCTCGAACCGCCGGTTATCGCCGCATGGTGCTGGAGTTGGGAGGTAACGATCCTTTGATCGTCATGGACGATGCCGACCTGGAAGAAGCCGCCTATCTGGCAGTATCCGGCTCCTATAAAAATTCCGGACAACGTTGCACGGCCGTGAAGCGCATGCTGGTCCATGCCTCGGTGGCAGATGAATTTGTCGAGCGCCTGGTGCACACCACCCGGGCCTGGCGTTATGGCGATCCGACCGATCCCACCATGGACATGGGAACCGTGATCGACGAAGCAGCAGCGCGGTTTTTTGAGGCGCGTGTGAATGAGGCTGTGGCTCAAGGTGCCCATCTCCTCCTGGGTAACGAACGTGACGGGGCACTGTACGCGCCGACTGTGCTGGACCATGTCAACGCGGACATGACACTGGTGCGCGAAGAAACCTTTGGCCCGGTTTCGCCGGTCATACGATTTGAGACGCTGGACGAGGCAATCAGACTGGTCAATGGCACTGCGTATGGGTTGTCATCGGCCGTATGCACCAATCGATTCGACGTCATCACGCGGCTTGTCAATGAGTTGCATGTGGGCAGTGTGAATGTGCGCGAGGTACCTGGCTATCGCCTGGAGTTGACGCCCTTTGGTGGCATCAAGGATTCTGGACTGGGGTACAAGGAAGGTGTTCAAGAAGCCATGAAGAGTTTCACGAACATCAAGACCTATTCCCTGCCCTGGCCAGCCTGATGTCTGCCTATGTTGCCATGCTGGTTTTGTTGTCCGCTTTGATGCATGCGGGGTGGAACCTGCTAGTCAAACGCAGCCAGGATGGTCAGTTGGACAACGTCAGTTTTGCCGTTACGGCAAGCGGCCTGGCGGCCATGATGCTGCCCTTTGCTCCCCTGCCACAGACAGATTGTGTGCCTTGGATGGCGACGTCCCTGCTGGCACATGTGGCGTATTTCATTACCCTGATCGAGGCGTACCGCCATGCAGATCTGTCCGTGACCTATCCGTTGATGCGAGGCATGGCGCCTGTCCTGGTCACAGGAATGGCTGTACTGGCAGGAGAACATGTGTCACTGGGTCAAGGACTGGGTATCAGTCTGGTCGGCTTGGGCATCGCCTTACCCGTCTGGATCGGTCTTGGATGGCGTGCCGATTCCCGCTTAGGTCTTATATTTGGCGCGTTGAACGCGGTGGTCATAGCGCTCTATACCTTTCTGGATGGCATGGGTGTGCAGCAGGCCGGGACATCGTTTGGCTACACCGTTTGGATGTTCTTCTTCAACGGCTGGGGCATTTTGGCCTATACCGTCTGGCGCCGAGGGCGTGCTGTCGTCTGGGTCCATATGCGCACCCACTGGCGAATATCCTTGCTGGGAGCCGTCATGAGCATAGGTGCATACGGCATCGTCCTGTGGGCCATGTCCCTGGCGCCCATCTCCTCCGTGGCTGCCTTGCGTGAAGTATCAGTGGTGTTTGCTGCCGTGATGGGCGCCTGGTGGTTGCGCGAACGCATGGGACCACAACGAATCGCCGGTGCCTGTCTGGTGGGCTGTGGCGTGATGCTGATCAAAATTTTCGGAGCGCCCTAAAACAAGTTCAAGCGGCGTTGGCCATGTCGTGCCGTGGGCGTGTGTTTTGCTCAGTTTCCGATGCATGCATCAGGGACAGATACACAGCCTCGAGCTTCTCCATGATGGCTGCCCAGCCCATTTCCATCGCCCGGCTGCGTACATGTGACTGCATCAAAACCCGCATCGGTTCATTGGCGGCCATGACCATGGCCTGGGCTGTGAATTCACGTGATTGCCCAGCCGATGCGAGTAAGCCGTGCTGCAGATTCGTGATCAACTCTTTGGCAGCCGCATGCTCAAAGGCCACCACGGGCAATCCACTGGCCATCGCCTCCAATGTCACATTGCCAAATGTTTCGGTCAGGCTGGGAAATAGGAAGACGTCGGCGCTGGCGTAATGCTCGGCCAGGTCGTGTCCAGTACGAAAGCCGGCAAAGACAGCATCCGGGCATTGAGCTTGCAGGGTGGCGCTGTAGGGCCCATCGCCCACGAACACCAACTTGCAATCTGAAACTACTCTACGAATCTGTCGATAGCTCTCCACCACCAGATCCAGATTTTTTTCTGCCGCCAGACGGCCAACCGAGAGCAACACCAAGGTGTCGGTCGTTGCACCCCATTGCGTTCGCATGGCGTTATTGCGACGGGCTGGTGAGTACAACTCGGTGTCCACGCCACGGGCCACCACCTGCAAGCGCTCAAAACCCATGGACTGCAATTGTTCAAACGTTTCCTGTGTGGGTACCATGGTGCATTGCGCCATGTTATGAAATTTCTTCATATAAGAAAAAATCGCACCCTTAAGCCAACCCATGCCGTAATACTGGCTGTAAGCGTGAAAGTTGGTCCGAAAATCCGTACAAACCGGCAGTTTGAGTTTTCGGGCAGCTTGCAATGCTGACCACCCCAGCGGGCCTTCGGTGGCGATATGAACCAGGTCAGGTCTGCGTCGCGACCAAAGTTGAATCAGAGCGCGCTTGGCAGGCAATCCCAATTTGAGTTGTTTATACAAGGGGATGGGCGCCCCGCGCACCAGAAATTCCTGCAAGGGGTCAAGTCCGCGTCCAGCCGGGTCGGTGGCATTGCGAGGTCGTATCAATTGCAACTCATGGCCTCTTGCGCGCAAGATTTCAACTGTCTTAGCCACCGTCATGGCCACGCCATTGATGTCCGGCGGATAAGTTTCGGTGATGTACGCAATGCGCCACGACGGCTTGGCAGGGCGCAGCGATTCGAGATGAAAGGTGGCGTTGTCGTGCATAGGCCTTTCATTGTTCAGGGAGACTGTGTCAGCGGTGTGTCGCTCGTGATTCATGGGAGCGACGCACAAGCGTCATGAATTTTTCATCAATGCACGTCATAGTTGATTCACACAAATTCTTCACCCATGAGGACAGCATGAAAACCTTCAAGGAAACACTGCATGAACTGCGCTGGGATGACCACCGCTACTACCATCACAGTCGAATCAATCAGTCGCTGCATCTCTTCAGCGCACTGTCGTTTCTGGTGGCTTATGGTGTGCTGTTCTTTGACCCCATTCTGGCCACGTTGATCGCCTGGTTGATTGCCATGTCATTGCGTCAAGCGGGTCACTTCTTTTTTGAGCCCAAGGGCTTTGATGAGGTGAACCAGGCCACGCACGAATACAAGGAATCGATCAAGGTGGGCTATAACCTGCGCCGCAAGGTGTTGCTGTATTGCGTGTGGATTGCCCTGCCCGTTTTGGCCTGGATTGCCCCCAACTCACTGGACTGGCTGGTTCCGGTTACGTATCAAGGTGATTTCTGGAGCGTACTGGGTGCTTCGTGGCTGATCCTGGGCGTCACGGGCTTGCTGTTCCGAGTGGCGCAACTCTGGTGGCAGCAGAGCCTGTCGGTGGGCCTGATCTGGATGACCAAGATCTTGACAGACCCTTTCCACGACGTGATGCTTTATCACAAGTCGCCTGTTTACCTGCTCAAGGGGCAATGGCTTGACCCTATGGAGCATGTGAAATCCAGTGGATCACACTGAACCGATGATCTTACCCTGAATGGGCTTTCCCCAAGCCCTTCAATGGTCAAGGCCCTCGCATGGCGAGGGCCTTGTCTTTTGTCAATATCAGATGGAGGTGCCCAAAGCCTTGCGAATCATTTCCTGCAACACCTGACGCTTGATACCCTTGGTGGTCAATGTCGGGGCCTGCCACCACCAGCCGTCCACCTGCATTTCCCGACATGCAGCGACAAAGGCATTGATCAAGGCTTCAAAGTCGGCGTCGGTAAAGTTGAGGCTGAAAATCATCCGCCCTGTTCCCACCCAACTCAAGGCGACACAGTGCTTGCGAAGGTAATACTGCAGCATCCAGTGGTATCGCGAGGGAGCAGTGTAGAGGATGGTCCACACCGTCAACATGCCTTCGACGCGAACAGGAACACCCGCCTCTTGAAGCCGGGCATTGAAATTCTGCAATCTCTGGAGCCATCGCTCTTCCATGCCATCCATCAGTGATTGAACAGCAGGCGATTCGAGTCGCTCGAGAAATGCCTTCATGCTGCCCATGATCATCGGATGGGCGTTGAACGTCCCGCGCGAAAAACAGATATGGCCGGGCTTGTCCTCGCTATATCGTTTCATCCAGCGATGCCCTCCGCACAGCACACCAATGGGAAATCCACCGCCCAGCGTTTTGCCATAGGTCACCATATCGGCGTGCACGCCAAAATAGGCTTGTGCACCCCCCACACCCAGTCGAAATCCCAAAAAGACTTCATCAAAAATCAGCGCAATACCTTTGTCGGTGCACACCTGGCGAAGTTGTTGCAGCCATTGTGTGTATGCCGCCTTGTCATAGTGGGCATTGCGTCGACCTTCAATCAGTGTGGAGTCCGTTGGAGCCCCCTGGTTGGGGTGCAAGGCTTGCAGGGGGTTGATAAGCACACAGGCAATGTCGGTGCGATTGCGCAATACCCGTAATGAACGCTCTGACATCTCGGCCAACGTGAAAGTCTCTCGAGGCGCGGGCAAAGGGTTGCCAGGACCAGGTTGTACGTCTTCCCACCAGCCATGGTATGCACCGGAAAATCGAACCAGCTGAGTTCGACCGGTGTGGTACCTGGCCAGTCTGACGGCTTGCATCACAGCTTCGGTGCCTGACATGTGAAACGACACCTCGTCTTGTCCGGAAATGCTGCACAGGCGGTGCACGTTGTATTGCACCACCGGATGGTACCCCCCCAGCACCGGGCCCAGTTCAGCCACTGATAGAGCGCCCTGTGCCATGGTTTCTTTATAAAAGTCGTAACCCAACAGGTTCACCCCGTAGGATCCGGTGACGTCGATGAACCTGTTTTTGTCCAGATCCGTCAACCACACTCCATCGCTGGCTTGCCAGAAATATCCCATCGGCAATCGCTCCTGTGCCCACAGTGAAAACTGGAAGGGCACGCGATACCGACTGGTGAATTGCACGTCCGACACATGCGGCTTGATTTCGCGTGTGGCAGCCAGGGTCTGCGGGCACGTCTTCTCCAGGTGCTGTGACAGTCGCTCGAAAGCCAGCAGACGCATGGCCACGATGTCAGGCGGGGCGCCGTCCTGATCGAAGACCGGTGTCTGACCATAGTCGTAATAGGGAACCCAGCGGGCGAGACGTTGTGCCCATCGGGAATGCCCTGCCAGGGAGCGATGTTTGCCGCGCGAGAGTTGCCAGCGACGGTGCAAGCGTGTGGCGAGGACCCAACTGGCCAACCCTGAGGGAATTGACATGAAAAGTGCAAATTCGTTGTTTAGCATGTGACGAATCCAATGACGTGATCCGACAGTTATATGAAGGCAGCATGAATTTATGATGACGATCAAGCAGGCTTTGCGTGCCGTGGTGGCGCAGGAAGACCTCAATTTCCTCCTGACCAATCGCATTCCCCGCATCACCTTGACGCGCTTCATGGGCTGGTTCAGCGCATTGCACCATCCATGGATCAGCCGCCCATCCATCGCCTTGTGGCAATTGTTTTCGGATCTGGATTTGCACGAAGCGCGCGAATCGCGCTTCTCCAGCCTGCATGACGCCTTTATCCGCGAGCTGAAACCTGGGGCGCGTCAGGTGGATATCCGCACGGACGTACTCACCAGCCCCAGTGATGCCATTGTGGGAGCGTTTGGGGTGATTGACAACGGCCGTCTGTACCAGGCCAAGGGCTTTGCCTACCAACTCGAGGAGTTGGTCGGCGGGGTACAGGAAGCCGAGGCTTGGCAGGGGGCACACTTCGTCACCTTGCGACTGACGGCCGGCATGTACCATCGATTTCACGCACCCGCCGATGGCACGCTGCGTCAGGTGCGTTATATCAGCGGAGACACCTGGAACGTCAACCCGATTGCCCTGCGCCGTGTCGAACGTCTGTTTTGCAAAAACGAACGGGCTTGCTTGAAGTTGGACCCTGCCGATGGTGGAGCGGCCATCGGCATCGTGGCGGTGGCGGCCATTCTGGTGGCAAGTATTCGCCTGCATGCGGTACCCGACACCTTGAACACGCGATTCAAAGGTCGGCGCGACTACGACTGTGAACAGGCGTATGGCAAGGGCGACGAAATGGGCTGGTTCCACCACGGCTCGACCTTGATCTTGCTGGTACCGTCTCAGTACGAGCGCCTGAAAGATTGGCATGAAGGGGATCGCATCCAGATGGGTCGAGCCTTGTTTCGTCGACTCGACTGTCAACAAACTGTCGTTTAAATTTCACAAGGATTACACGGACGCTTGAAACACTGCTGTTTATTCATTTGACAGGAGCAATGCAATGCGAATCACCGTGATGGGCACCGGCTATGTGGGATTGGTCACCGGCGTTTGCCTGGCCGAACTGGGAAACGACGTGGTCTGCTATGACGTCGATGCAGACAAGATTCGAGCCATGAACGCGGGTCACTGCCCCATTTATGAACCCGGTCTCGAAGAAATGGTGGTTCGTAACCGAGGGCTGGGCCGTTTGAAATTCAGTGCCGATGTGGTGGACAGTGTGCACCATGGGGACATCGTGTTTATTGCCGTGGGAACGCCACCTGGACCCGAAGGTAGGGCTGACCTGAGCTATGTCACTTCGGCAGCGCGCAGCATCGGACGCTGGATGCGCACACCCAAGGTGATCGTCGACAAGTCCACGGTACCTGTGGGCACAGGCGAGCAAGTGGAGCAATGGATCGGGGAAGAATTGAATCGTCGCGGCCTGTCCGACACCACGGGTGAGCCCTTGAGTGATCTGGCCTATTGTGTGGTGTCCAATCCGGAATTCCTGAAGGAAGGGGCCGCCATCGAGGACTTCATGCGCCCCGACCGCATTGTGCTGGGCATTGACCCCAGCCCGTTCTCTCAGACGGCGCAGGAGTGGATGCAGCAGCTCTATGGCCCCTTAAACCGCCACCACCAGCGTACCTACGTGATGAGTCGTCGTGCTGCAGAGTTCACCAAATATGCAGCTAACGCCATGCTGGCCACGCGCATCTCCTTCATGAACGACCTGGCCAACCTGGCCGAACGCCTTGACGTAGATATCGAACAGGTTCGCATGGGCATAGGCTCCGATCCTCGTATCGGATTCAGTTTTCTGTACGCGGGCACTGGCTATGGGGGGTCTTGTTTTCCAAAGGACGTGCAGGCCTTGCAGCACATGGGGCTGGACCTGGGCTACCCGTTGCGACTTCTGTCCGCGGTGGATTCCATCAACCAATATCAAAAACTGCGCTTGGTGGAGAAAGTCACGGCGCTCTATGGGGACGACCTGCGTGGCCTCAGCTTTGCTTTGTGGGGCTTGAGCTTCAAGCCCAATACCGATGATGTACGAGAGGCCCCCAGTCGCCTCGTTGTGCGTGAATTGACCCAGCGGGGTGCGATTGTGCGGGCCTATGATCCAGTCGCCGGGCAGGCAGCTTGCAAGGCACTCAAGACTGACCTGGGCTTACAGGTCTATGGGACTCAGTTCGATTTGGTGGACGAACCCTATCAAGCATTGGAGGGCTGTGCGGCCCTGTTGATTGCCACGGAGTGGAAGGCCTTTCGAAGCCCGGATTTCGATCGGATGAAAGGCCTGCTGAGTGATCGGCGTATTTTCGATGGACGCAACATGTACGAGCCCGAGATGATGCGGCAGCACGGCATTGACTACCACGGCATTGGCCGCATGGCGCGTCTCGATCAGCACCCTCAGGCTCAGACGGTGGATCGAACCGAAGATTTTTTGCGTGTGTGATAACGCCAGGCGATCAGCAACATGCCGCTGCTGATCCAGGCACCCAGCACGCTGGTGATGATGGAAAAGGGCAACTCCAGTGCCATCAAGGCGCTGTAGGCTAGCATCATGGCCATGACGCTCAGGTTTTCATTGAAATTCTGAATGGCAATGGATTGCCCTGCTGTCAGCAAATGACAACCCCGGTGCTGAAGCAACGCGTTCATGGGGACAACAAAAAATCCTCCGCAGGCGCCCACCATCACCATCAGTGCCAAGGCTACGCCGGGATGATGCACCCAGTTCATGATCGGCAACGACACTCCCAGCACCAGCCCCATGGGAAGTATGCGCCAGGCGCCCTCCAAAGACACCCAGCGTGCGGCCAGCCATGCGCCGCCCACCACCCCGACAGCCACAGCACCTTGCAAATAGGCGGCGTGATCCAGGCTCATGCCCAAATGTGTCTGTGACCATTGCAGCACCAGCAATTGCATGGTGGCGCTGACTCCCCAAAACAGAGTGGTCACCCCCAGCGACATGCCAGCCTCAGTATCCGACCACATGCGTTGCTGATGATGTGCGGTTTGTCGCAACAAGGCCAGAGGATTGGCCAGAGTGCGGGGATACGTCATGTGGCTGTCCTTGATCCACATATTGAGTACCAGGGCCAGGCCGTAGCACAGCACTGTGAGCCCCAGCGAGCCGCACAGCGAAGATTGCGAATGCAACAGGTCACGCAGCCCTTGCGTCATCGCACTGAGCGTGAAGGTGTCGCTGATGAGAAATCCGCCCATCACAATGCCCAACACGGCTGCCCCCACGGTGCTAATTTCAATCCAGCTGTTGGCACGCACCAATTGAGTGGGCGGAACTAATTCGGTGATCAGGCCGTATTTGGCAGGTGAATAGAGGGCAGCGCCCAAGCCCACCACCATCATGGCGGGAATCACCGGCATACCCAGCAGCATGCTCAAGCAGCCCAGGGCCTTGATGCCATTGGCCACCAGCATGACCCGCGGCTTGGGCCATCGATCCGACAATACACCGGCCACGGGGGCCGTGAGCACATAAAACGTGGTGAAGCTGAATTTGATGAGTGGAATCCACCATCCCGCACCGCCCTGCTCCAGATGCAAGGCAATGGCGATCAGCAGCAGCGCATTGTCCGCCAGTCCCGAGACAAACTGGGCGCCAATCAGTCGGTAAAAATTCGCACCCATCATCATCAGCTTGAGCGAATCAATGCGGCGGGCGGCGGTAGGAGTTCTGTGTACGCTTGCGCTCGAGATGTCCCAAAACCCGAAATGTCAGCCAGCCAATCAATGCCGAGCACACCATGAAACCACCATAAGCCACAGGCCAGTCGATGCCTTGCGTCATCATCGAAAACTCCGACATGCCACCGATGCCGGCCAGGATGTTGATGGGCATGAACACCACGCTGAAAATGGTGAGCTGATTCACGCGTTTGTTCTGGTTGATATTGATAAAACCAATGGTGGAGTCCATCAAAAAGTTGATCTTGTCGAACAGGAAGGAGGTGTGGCTGTTAAGAGATTCGATGTTGCGCTGAATCTGTCGACAATCCTGAACCTGGTTATCAGACAGCAAGCGCCCACGCAACAAAAAATTCAAAGCTCGCTGCGTGTCCAGAATGTTGCTGCGAATGCGGCCATTGTGGTCTTCCTCTTCTGCAATATCCGACAAAATGCCCGCCGCCATCTGGTCACTGATGGATTCACTCAGCACATGACGGCCCACCTGTCCGAGTTTGCCGTAGATGTTTTCCAGTGCATCGGCCGAACATTCCACATCGGCAGCGTATAAATCGATCAGGACATCCCAGGCGTCGTTGACGTACCCGGGTTGATTGCGGGCCCGTTGTTTTTGCAGATCGAAAATGGAGAGACTTTCGCGACGGATCGAAAACAGCACACCGTTATGCACCATGAAAGCCACCGGTACGCTGCGTGCATGATGCGCCTTGACACCCAGAAAGTTGGAGTGCAACAGCAAATCGTCGTCCTGACTGACTTGAAAGCGCGCCGTGACTTCCAGTTCGTTCTCATCCAGCAGTTCGGGCAAGGTCAACCGAAAAAGGTTTTCCACGTAGTGGCGTTCGCCCGGAGTGGCGTCGACCAGGTCCACCCACACCGGCGTCGCCTGCGCTGGTGCTGTGGCGTCTTGCAAGACTAGCGGCATCAGCCGTCCATGGTCCAACTGGTAGCACTGGACGCGTTGACGATCCACGGCGGGGGATTCGAGGTTCAGTTCCATGCGACTGGTCTCCGGCAGGCTCCACAGGACCCGATTGGCTTGTTCGGGCGGGATGAGATGCCACAGGCGATGTGCACTGGGCGTGTCAAGGGTACTCAGGCACTGGGCAAGTTGTTCGACCGTGGTGTGAGCAATGAGGGATGAGAGTTCGGCATCGTGCTGACGCTGCAACAACGACGCAGCAACGTCGTGCTTGTGCATGCTCTGATGCTGCATGAGGTCATGAACCCGGCGCTGCTTGTTGATCACATCCAGCAATGAATTCATGGCGCAGTAGAGGGTATGCGTCGGGGATGCAAAGGGCGCACGGTCAAACCTGAGGCAAAGCGTCATGCTAGTCAGCGCGAATGTCATTTCCATGACAAACCTGCATGGACTTGCGAAGCTTGAATTCATGAATATTTCATTGAGGGGACCTCAAACTGTCACGATAGCTGCGTAGATTGATGGCATGAGATTAAAAACTCTGAAGGAGTGAGATGCATTACAGAACCGTATTCATCTCGGATATCCATTTGGGCACACCCGGCTGCCAGGCCGATGCCCTGCTGGAATTTCTCAAACGCGACACCTGCGACCAGTTGTACCTGGTAGGCGACATCATCGACGGTTGGGCGCTGCGTCGTCGGTGGTACTGGCCGCAGTCGCACAACGACGTTATCCAGAAGTTATTGCGTAAGGCTCGCAAAGGCTGTCAGGTGATTTATGTGCCTGGCAATCATGATGAATTTGCACGTCAATTCGTCAATCACCATTTTGGTGGCGTCGAAGTGCTGGAAGAAGCCGTTCACATCACCGCCGATGGACGCAAGCTGTGGATCATCCACGGAGACTATTTCGATGCAGTGATTCGGTGCGCCAAATGGCTGGCCTATCTGGGCGACCATGCCTACGAGCTGGCCCTGAAGTTGAACCGCCACCTCAACAATTGCCGCAATCGCCTGGGATTGCCGTATTGGTCACTTTCAGCCTACTTGAAGATGCGGGTCAAGAAGGCCTTGAACTATGTGACAGATTTCGAGCGAGCTGTGGCGCATGAAGCGAAGCGGCGCGGCTATCAGGGGGTGGTGTGTGGGCATATCCATCACGCCGAAATTCGGGATATCGAGGGTGTGACTTACTGCAACGACGGCGACTGGGTGGAAAGCCTGAGTGCGCTGGTGGAGCATGAGGACGGCCGCTTCGAGTTGATCTTCTGGCCACGCAGCCAGCCGATTGCCGCTTCGCAAGAGGAATCTCTGCCCATGCCCACCCACCTTCCCCCTCCTGTGCCCATCGCTCAACCGGTTGTGCGTGAGTCAACCCAATCACGCCTGGATCACCCGGTGCACGGATGAAAATCGCACTCATCACCGACGCATGGCGGCCTCAGGTCAATGGGGTGGTCACCACCTTGGTGGAGTTGGTGGATCATCTGCAAGCAGCCGGGCATGAGTTGCTGGTGGTGCATCCAGGCATGTTTGAGACCAGGCCATGTCCGGGTTATTCGGAAATCCGTCTGGCACGACGACCTGGCCGTTCCCTGGCCTTGTTGTTGCAAAGCTTTGAGCCTGAAGCCATCCACGTGGCAACCGAGGGGCCCTTGGGATGGGCGGCACGGCGCTACTGTCTGCGGCATCGCTTGGCTTTCACCACAGCGTTTCACACCCGGTTCCCTGAAATTCTCAAAGCGGCAGCCCGTGTACCGTTGGCATTGGGCTATGCCTTGTTCAGGTTGTTTCATTCGCGCTCTCATGGGGTAATGGTGCCCACCCTGGCGGTCCGCAATTTATTGACCGCCCGTCGATTCACGCGCTTGCGCGCCTGGACTCACGGGGTCGACGAGCAATTGTTTGGCTACCAGGCACAGGTGCAGGAGCATCCGCAGTTCAAGGACCTCAAACGCCCGATTGCCATGTATGTCGGACGTATCTCCTACGAGAAAAACATCAA
>CANFMY010000050.1 GCA_947448375.1 Comamonadaceae bacterium
AAGCACGCTGGGCCCCATAGTGCTGCAGCAAGGCATGCAAGTCATCGGCCCAGATGTCCTCCTCGCTGCCCTCGCCGCCAATGATGATGTCCGAGGCGCCCGTGTTGCGACGGTCGTGCACCAGCACACGAAACCCCTTGGCCGCCACCGCCTGCGCCAGCGGCGCCATTTCGAGATAGCGATGCCGTCCTCCCGAGTTCAACGCAAGCCAGGGGCCGCTGTCGCCAAACACTTCGTGAAAAATATTGGCGCCGTGAATATTCAAGTAAGGCATGACAAGTGGGTAGGCTGGTTGAAGTGAAATGGCGGATCTGGCCGGCGCATCACTCGATGCGGATACGGGCGTCTTGAATGACGCGCTGCCACTTTTGAATTTCCTGTCGCACGAACTGACCGAATTCCTGAGGCGTTTCACCGCCCAGTTCGTACCCCATGTTCGCGGCCTGGTTCTTCCAGGCAGGAGACGCCATGACCTTGGCCGTTTCCTGTTGCAAACGCTGAATCACCGGCGTGCGCGTGCCTGCAGGCACAAACAAACCGTTCCAACCGGAGGCCTCCACCCCAGCCAGTCCCGCCTCCGCGAGGGTGGGCACATCCGAGATGATCTGCACGCGCCGCGGGCCTGCCACGCCCAGGCCTTTGAGCTTGCCGGCCTTGATGTGCTGGGCCACCACCGACGGAGCCAGATAAGCCACCAGCACATGGCCGGCGAGCAAGTCGGGCATTTCAGCGCCAATGGCCTTGTAGGGCACTTCACGCATGCGCACACTGGCCGTCAGCTTGACCAGTTCACCCAGCAACTGGGTGATCGATCCCGGACCACCCGAGGCAAAGGTCAGCTGATCGGGTTGAGCCTTGGCCAGGGCGATGAACTCTTTGAGGTTGTTCGCGGGCACCGACGGGTGCACCACCAGCACCAGCGGCGAGGAAGTCATGCGCGTCACCGGCATCAGGGATTCATTGAGCTTGCAGCAGGGCTGGGGGCTCAGCAAGTCGTTAAGGGCATTGTTGACGTTGCCGTGCAGCATCGTGTGGCCATCGGCCGCCGCACGCGCCACTTCGCGTGCGCCAATGCTGCTGTTGCCCCCGGGGCGGTTTTCCACAATAACTTGTTGCCCCAAGGCGTCGGACAGGCCGGGCGTCAAATCACGCGCCACCACATCCACCGCACTGCCCGGACCGGCCGGCACGATGATGCGAAGCGTCTTGCTCGGAAAACTCTGCGCGCCGGCGTAGCCCGCCGCCGCCACACACACGCCTGCCAGCAGGGCACGCAGATATCGATTCATGTTCAACACTCCCACGTCACAAACCCATGTAATATTTTTTGACCAGATCGCTGCCGTACAGTTCTTCGGCACTGCCTTCGACGGCAATCTCGCCGTGCACGATCAGGTATCCCCGATTGGCCACCCGCATGGCCTGTGTGAAATTCTGCTCGGCCATCAGCACAGTGAGGCCCGCCATGCGCTTGAGTTCGCGGATCTGGTCGATCACGTGCTTCACCAGAATGGGCGCAAGCCCCACGGACGGCTCGTCAATCAACAAGATGCGCGGGCGCGACATCAAGGCCCGGGCCAGCGCCACCATCTGCTGTTCGCCGCCGCTCATGCTGCCGGCCAGCTGCTCCTGTCGCTCTTTCAACCGCGGGAACACTTCGTACACCTGCGCCAGCGAATTGGCCAATTCGTTGCGTGCAGCGCCACGGTAGGCGCCGAGTTGCAAATTTTTGGCGACGGTGAGCTTGGGGAACAGATGTCGCCCTTCGGGCACCAGCGCAATGCCGCTGTTGACAATCTGCTCGGTGGTCATTTGGCGCAGGTTGAGCTCGACACCATCCACCCGGGCGATGATGTCGCCGGCTGTCGGTCTGACAATGCCCATGAGCGATTTCATGAGCGTGCTCTTGCCGTTTCCGTTGGTGCCCAGCAAGGCCACGGTCTCGGCCTCGCCGACGTGCAGATTGACGTCCTGGAGGACGTTGACCGCCCCATATCCGGCCCGCAGGCCGCGAACCACAATTTCAGTCGCCAAGATAAATCCTCTCGACAAGGGGGTCACGCAGCACCGCATCGGTCGGGCCATCGGCGATTTTCTTGCCAGCGGCCAGCACCACCAGCCGCTGCGAGAACGTCGAGACCGCGCGCATGATGTGCTCGATCATGATGACGGCAATGCCCATCTCGTTGAGCCGAAAGAGCAACGCCAAAATTTCATCGGTTTCAGAAGTGGCCAGACCCGCCATGGATTCGTCAGCAATCAGCAGCTTGGGCTGTGCGGCAATGGCGCGCGCCAGTTCGAGCTTGCGCAGATCAATTTGCGTGAGGCTTCCCGCCATGTCGTCGCGCTTGTGCCGCAAGCCCACTTGATCCAGCGCCTGCAAGGCCAGCTCTTCCAGCTCGGCGCCGCTGTGCCGTCGCCCGAGTCGGTGCTCGGCGGCAAACATCAGGGGCACGCGAATGTTTTGCAGTACCGACATGCGCACGAACGGACGCGGAATCTGAAAGCTGCGCGCCAGACCCCGGTAAGCCCGCTGGTGGGGAGGCAAGCCCATCAGCGACTGACCGTCAAAGTCGATCGTGCCCAGCTCATTGACCAGCACGCCCGACAGGCAGTTCACCAGGGTGCTCTTGCCCGACCCGTTGGGCCCGATCAGGCCCACGCGCTCGCCGGGCTGAACATGAAAGTCCACGTCATCCAGGACCACAAAGCCGCCGAAGCGCTTGCCCAGTTGACGCACTTGCAACAAGGGTTGCGTCATGGCTGTCTCCCTGAGCGAATTTTCTGCCACAGGCCCAGGATGCCATTGGGCGCGATCGCCACAAACAGCATCATCAGCACGCCGACAAACAGCAAGCTGAGCTCAGGGGTGATGATGTTCTTCGAGCCGAAGTACTGTTGCACGCCACCCAGCAACAAGGCGCCTACCACGGGGCCGGCCCAGTGCGTCATCCCGCCAATCAGCGGCATGGCAATGCTGTTGACGGTGTGCACCAGGTTGAAGGCGCCAATGGGGTCCACGTACGTCACAAAGTAGGGGAAGATGGAACCGGCAGCGCCCATGAGCGCGCCGCTCAGCGCCGTGGCCTGCAGTTTCAGGCGCAAAGTGGGAACGCCCGAGCATTCGGCTGAATCCTCGTCATCGCGAATGGCTTGCAAGCCGGTTCCCAGCTTGTTGCGCTCGACGGTGCGGGCAATCCAGATGGCACACAAGGCAATCACCAGCATGACGAAAAACACAAACTCGGTGGAAGAGGCAAACCCGGCCACTTGCGCCGGCTTCATGACGTAAGCCCCGCGAGCCCCGCCCACAAAGCTCCAGTTGAGCACCAGGGTTTGCGCCACGACCGCCAGCGCCAGCGTGGAGATCGAGAAGAAGACGCCTCGCAAGCGCAAGGTCAGGTAACCCGTGCACAAGCCCACCAGACCGGCCAGCAGGCTGCCCAGCACGATGGCGCCCGGCAGCACCAGGTAGGGCACGTGGGAAGCTCCCAGCATGACAACGCCCAGATCCAGACTCTTGAATTGCTGTATGGCCAGCGCTTTATTGAAGAACACCGTGCTGTAGGCACCGATCGCGAAGAAACACGCAGAACCGAAGTTCACGTAGCCGCCATAGCCGCCCAGAATGTTCCAGGCCGTGGCCAGCACCACGTATTGCAGGATGTAGAAAGCCACCAGCAGGTAGTAGCCTTCGCCCAGCGCTTTCACGCCGAAAAAGATCAACAGCCCGGCCAGCACCAGGCCCAACACAAAACCCAGGTTGGATCGTGCCATCAGCGTCTCCCGAGCAAGCCAGACGGCCGCAGCCCCAGCGTCAGCAATAACAGGCCGAAGGCCACCGCAGGCGACCAGGACGGCCCCACGAAGGTCGAGGTCAGGCTCTCGGCCACCCCCAGCAAGAGCGCCGCCAGCAAGGTGCCGGACATGCTGCCCATGCCTCCCAGCACACACACGGCAAACACCCGGCCGATGTACTCACGCCCCAACGAGGGCTCGACCGGCTGAATGATGATGAGCGCCGCCCCTCCCAGGGCTGCGGTGGCCACCGACAGGCCAAACGCAATCTGCTTGACGCGCACCGGGTCGACGCCCATCAGGCGCAGGCCCAACTGCTCTTGCGCCACGGCCGACACCGCCAGGCCGAAATAGGTGCGGGTGAGAAACAGATGAATGCCCGCCACCAGCACCACACCGATGCCAAACGGAATCAGCAAGCGCAACGGAATCCCCACCACGCCCCACTCGATCATGGCATCCACATAGGGCGCTTGCACGCCACGCAAATCCACGCCAAACACCAGAATCAAGGCCACGTCGGTGACGAACAACAAGCCAAAGAAAAACGCCAGCCCGCGACGCGGGTCTTTCTCCCGGCTCTCAAACAGGTTGTAGTACACGCGGTAGATCAGCATGCCCAGCAAACCGAACAGGGGACTCAGCAACAGCATGATGAGCAACGGGTCCAGCCCGAATCGGTCGTTCAGCCAATAGGCCATGAACGAACCCAGCATGATCATGGCGGGGTGCGAGATGTTGGCGATGTCGAGCATGCCAAACGCAATCGAAATGCCAATCGACACCGCCGCATAAAACCCGCCGAGCAGAATGCCCGCGACCAGAGCATTCACCAGCAAATCCAGAATGGTTGAAAGTTCCATGAAGGTTCCCCGCACTCAAGGTGTCGGCAAGGTTTGCAACCCGCAGGGCCAGCCCGGTTGTTGAGCGATCTGCTCGGGTGTGAGCGCGGTGTCCCAGGTGTTGGCATCGAATCGACAGCCATTGGTCTGGTCGGCCTGCGTGGACACCAGCCACAACAACGGAGGCACCATGTCGTCTGGCTCCACCAGTCGAGGCATTTCACCGCGCGCGCTGGCGTCCCGCACCTCCGGCGCAATGCCCAGGGTGTTGGCGCCACCGCCCGGATTGAGCACGTTCACCGTGACACCGGTGCCCTCGAGTTCTTGCGCCCACACCATGCTCGCCATTTCCAGGGCAGCCTTGGAGGATCCGTAGGGGCAAAACCCTGGACGCTGCATCGTGGGCAACATGGTGGTGACATTGAGAATGCGACCCCAGCCGCGCTCGACCATGGCCGGCGCCAGGCGCGCGGCCATCATCTCGGGAGCCATGCAGTTGGTTTCGTAGATGCCACGGATCACCTCGTCCGAGCTTTCGTAAAAGCGTCGGGGCGTTGTACGGGTGTAGAGATCGGGGGCGACAAAGGTCAGGGTCAGCCCGGCGTTGTTGACCAGGATGTCCACATGCCCCGTGCGCTGGCGAGCGTGCGCGACCAGCGCATCGCACCCGCTGGAGCTGCGCAAATCGACATGAAAAAAATCCAGTCGGTCTGACAACCCCTGCGCACGCGCGGCTTGTTCGAATGCCACACGGTCCTCGGCCAGATGCCCGGCGGCCACCACGGTGCAGCCCTGCTCGGCCAGCGCCCAGGCCATGGCTTTGCCCAGGCCCCGGCTGCCGCCGGTGACCAGAGCCACCCGCCCTTGCAATGACCCCACCTCAACCTCCGATCGGGAAGGGTGTGGCCAGCTGGCCGGACTTGAATTTTTCCGGGTACAGAATGACCTGGGTGCCCGGCTGATCGAACTGCCCCAGCTCCTTGCCATTGACCTTCTGGAACTGCGTCATCAGGATGCGCGGCTCGGCCCATTCGCCTCGGGCACCGAAGCGGATATCGCCCATCACGGTCTTGAACGCGTTCTTGCGCAGATAGTCGGCCAGCACCTCGTCCTGCAAGGACTTGGTGGCCGTCACGGCCTGCTCGAGCACTTGCAACTGGGCAAACGTCGTGGGCGGCACGTAAAAACCCAGTTGGTCCAACCCCTGGGCCCCGGCCACTGCACGGTAGCGGTTGATGAGCTCGCGCGTACCCTGGAACTGCATGGTCGGCTCGGGCAGGTACAGCTCATAGTTGACCACGCCGTTGACCACGCCGGACAACTGCTGCTTGAGCGCTGCCACTTGCAAGCCCACCATGGCGCCGCCAAACATGGTGCACTTGAGCTTGACCTCGGCCGCTGCGCGCACCAGCCCCGAGGTGTCGGCCACATACGAGCCCACGAACACCAAATCGGGTTTGGTTGCCGCAATGGCACGCACCACGGACAGGAAGTCCACCTGGTTGGGCGGGTAGGACTTGTCGTACACGACCCTGAAGCCCAGTCGCTTGGCGTGCTCGCGTGCACCTTCCAGGGCGTTGTTGGCGAATTCGGCGTCCGCCCCCACCAGCGCCACCGTCTTGGGCTTGGGATTGAGCTTGGCGGCGATTTCAAAGAAGCCCCTGGCCAGTTCGTCCTTGCCGTTCGGGCCATACGGCATGATCTGGAAGTACTTATCGTAATTGAAGGGGTCGTTCACCGCCAGCGCCAGGTTGGCGATGATGAGACGCTTGCGCTCGATCAAGAGCGGCATGGCCGGCGCGACCAGGTTGGTGCCCGTGCCCACGAGCAAGTCGACTTTGTCGACATCCAGCAGCTTGGTGTACAGGCCTGGGATCAGGGTGGGGTTGGTCTGGTCGTCGTAGATCATCAGCTCGACCTTGCGCCCCAGCAAGCCGCCGCGCTTGTTGATGTCGTCGGCCCAGATCTGGGCCGTGGCCTGCGCCACCTTGCCAATCGAGGCGTTACCTCCCGTGAGCGGCATGGTGCCGCCAATTTTGATCGGACCGGACTGTGCAAAGGCGGGTGACGACATCAAGGCCGCACTGCCAGGCAAAGCCCATAACACGCGACGACGAGAAAGGCTGGACGCATTCATCAGGATCTCCTTCGGGTGATTGATCGGTGGCTGGAACTCAAGCCGCGACAGTAACCAAAAGACTGGGGGCTCGCAAGTTGAACAACCCTAGACAGGTGAGCCCCAGGTGACAGGCCGCATCCCGCCCTATAGTCGAGTGATTCCGTCGTGCTTGTCCGGGTATGGAATTTCCCCTACAGTGCCGCGTTGACTCTGTGAATTGTTTTTGTGTGAGCTGCTTTTATTCTGGATAACCCAACATGAGACTTGGTTACTTCACCATGCCGGTGCACCCGGCCTCCCGCAACCCCACCGAGACCTTGCGCGAAGACCGCGAGATCATCATCCTGGCGGATCAGCTCGGCTTTTATGACGCCTTCGTTGGCGAGCACCTGACCGATCTGGTGGAAAACATCACCAGCAGCATGATGTTCCAGGCCACCCTGATTCACTCCACCAAGAACATCAAACTGGGCACCGGCACCACCAACCTGTCGCACTTGCACCCGGTGCTGGTGGCCTGTCACGCTGCCATGTTTGACCACATTGCGCAGGGACGATTCATTCTGGGCGTGAGCCCTGGTGCCTTGCCGTCAGACGCGGAAGCTCTGGGCATCTTCCACGAAGACCGCAACAAGATGTTCGCCGAGTCCATCGACGTCATCCTCAAGATCTGGGAATCCAAGGCCCCGTTCGACATCGATCTGCCCGACAACCGTTTCAAAGTGTCGACCAAACTCACCTACGACGAGGTGACCAACACCGGCATGATGTACAAGCCCTATCAAAACCCGCGCCCGGAAATCGTGGGCACGGTGGTGGCGCCGTTCTCCAAGGGCGTCATTGCCATGGGCGAGAAGGATTTCCACCCGTTGTCAGCCAACTTCCTCTACGACAAGTGGATCAAGTCGCATTGGGACAACTACGCGCAAGGCAAAGCCAACGTAGGCCAAAAGGCCTGCCCGGCCGACTGGCGGGTGGCGCGCACGATCATGGTGGCCGATGACGACAAAGTGGCCAAGGATTACGGCCGCAGCTCGGAGCAAAGCCCATACCGCTTTTACTACCGCAACCTGTACCACAAGCTGCGCAAGGGCAAGCGCGATGCGGTGTTCAGCATGGACGGCAAGACGCCGGAAAACCCGGTGCCCTTGGACGAAATCATGAACAACCTGGTGATTGCCGGGGGCGTCAACGAGGTGGTGGACAGCATCCTGGCCTTGCACGAGAAGGTGGGCGACTTTGGCGAACTGGTGTACGCCGGCCTTGACTGGGCTGACCCGGCGCTGGCGCGTCGTTCCATGGTGCTGATGGCCGAAGAAGTCATGCCCCGCGTCAACAAGGCCCTGGGACACTCCCGCATGGACCGCTGCGGCGCCTGCCAAAACAGCGCACAACCCCTTTGCAAAACCTGAAGGTATTCCTATGTTTTTCACTTGTACTGCCGGCTGCCAGGACGACAGCCATGGCCATGGATTTGAGCCCTTCACCTCGCTGACACGATCCGCGGAAAAACGTGCTGGCGCCAGCACCCTCAAGGCGATCGAGAAGGCGGCCCGCACCAAAACGGCAGCCGCCAAAAAAGCACCCGTGAAACGCCCCGCCTCGCAACAGGTGGTGCGCAATGCCAAAGGCAAATTCAAGGTGGTGGATATCCACTGCCACTACCTCAACCCCGAAGTCAACCGCAAGACGGCGCACCTCAACGCCGCGCAGTACGACCCCACCGTCATCTTTGCCAACGAGCTGACCAACCGCACCAATGTCGCCCAGATGCGCGACCGTGCGCCCAAGCTCACCGGCATCGATGAGCGCTTGCGCGACATGGACCGCATGGGCGTGGACATCCAGGCGGTGTGCCCGGCCCCCTATCACTACTTCTACTTCACCGAGCCCGACTACGGTGCCGAACTGGCGCGGGAAGTCAACGAGGGCATTGCCAACCTGGTGAGCCTGCACCCGGACCGCTTCATCGGCATGGGCTCGGTGCCCTTGCAAAACCCCAAGCTGGCCGTGCGCGAGCTGGAGTACGCGGTGAAAAAACTCGGGCTGCGTGGTGTGGAAATCAACACCAACGTCAATGGCATGAACCTCACGGATCCGCGCCTGGGTCTGGAAAAGTTCTTTGCCAAGGCCAATGAGCTGGGTGTCGTGATCTTCATGCACCCCCTGGGCTACACCCAGGCTGATCGCCTGACCAACCACTACTTCAACAACGTGATCGGCAACCCGCTGGACACCACGGTGGCCTTGAGTCATCTGATTTTCGATGGCGTCATTGAGCGTCATCCCAAAATCAAATTCTTGGCGGCGCACGGTGGCGGTTTTCTCGCGCACTACTGGGCCCGCATGGACCATGCCTGGCGCGCACGCCCCGACACCCGTACCGTCATCAAGAAGCGCCCGTCCAGCTACCTGGAGAAGGTGTACTTCGACAGCATCACGTTTGACCCGCGCATGCTCAAGCAGTTGATCGACCGCTACGGCGCCAACCACGTGCTGCTGGGCACTGACTATCCCTACGACATGGGAGAGGACCATCCCCGCAAGCTCATCGCCGGGGTCAAAGATCTCACCGACCTGCAACGCCGACAGATCGAAGGTCTGAACGCTCGCCGCTTGCTGAACTTCTGATCGCACGCTGAGATCTTGGGCTGCGGTGCCAACACGTTGGTTCCGCAGCCTTTCGTTTTGTTGAGGGACCTCCTGCATGACATGCACACGCATCGCCCTGATTCATGCCACGCCGCTGGCGATAGACCCCATCAAGGACGCCATCGTGCGGCACTGGCCCGAGGTGCAATGCCAGCACCTGCTCGACGACTCGCTGTCACAGGACCGCGTGCGCGAAGGCCGACTGACGCCCGCCATGGTGCAACGCTTTGACACCCTGGCCCGCTATTGCCAGGCAGCTGGCGCGCAAGGCATCCTGTTCACCTGTTCGGCCTTTGGACCCGCCATTGAAAGCGCCGGGGCAGCCACCGGACTGCCCACCCTCAAACCCAACGAGGCGATGTTCGAGGAGGCACTGGCCATGGCACAGACCGGGCGGCCTCTGCGCGTGGGACTGGTCGCCACGTTTGAAGCCTCGATTGCCTCGATGAGCGATGAGTTCATGGACCTGGCCCGCTCACGCCACGTGCAAGCCGAGGTGACCGGTTGCTTCGTGCCCGAAGCCATGGGCGATCTGGCACAAGGTCATGCGCAGGCGCATCACGACAAAGTGGCTCGCGCCGTGGCCCAGTTGCCCACGTGCGATGTGATCCTGTTGGCACAATTCTCGATGGCTGCCGCGCAACCCCTGGCACAGTTGAGCACCTCGACACCCGTTCTTTCCAGCCCCGACTGCGCCATCCTCGCGCTTCGCAACCAGTTGAACCATGACTAATCCCACCGTTCACGTTCGACAACTCGAACGCTACATGACCACCACCCTGCAGGCCGTGGGTCTGCCCGCAGACGACGCCCACACCGTGGCGCAACTCATGGCCGAGGCCGACCTGCAAGGCTCGGATGGCCACGGCGTGATTCGCCTGCCCCAATACTGCAAACGCATTCAGGCCGGCGGCGTGAACACGCGCCCCCAGATTCGCGTCGAGCAAGAGCGTGCCGCCACGGCCTTGATCCATGGCGACAACGGCATGGGCCATCTGGTGATGAAGCGGGCGGCCGAGTTGGCCATCGCCAAGGCGCGCCAAAGCGGCATGGCCTGGGTGGGCAGCCACTTCAGCAACCACGCCGGTCCCGCCTCGCTGTATGCCCGCATGGCGCTGGAGCATGACATGATCGGTCTGTACTTCGCCGTGGGCAACGCCAACCACCTGCCACCCTGGGGGGGACTCAGCATGTTGCTGTCGACCAACCCGATCGCTGCCGCCATCCCGGCAGGCGAGGAAGCCCCCATCGTGCTGGACATGGCCACCACCGTGGCGGCCTACGGCAAGGTCAAGGCCAAGGCACAACGCGGCGAGATGATGCCCGAAGGGTGGATGATGGACCGACTCGGCCAGCCCCTGCTCGACCCCCAGCGCAGCGAAGAAGGCTTTCTGCTGCCCATTGGCGGCTACAAGGGCTACGGCCTGGCCCTGGTGGTGGGATTGCTGGCGGGCACACTCAACGGCGCCGCGATGGGCAAGGATGTGGTCGACTTCAACCACGACGTGCACAGCGTGACGGACACCGGGCAGGCGATTGCCATCGTCGACCCCGCGGCCTTTGGCGAGGTGTCGCACTTCAAGCAGCAGGTGGATGTGCTGATCCGCGATATCCGCAACAGCGAGCGCATCCCGGGCGTGGATCGCATCTGGCTGCCAGGCGAGCAAAGCCATGCACGCCGTGCCGCCTACCTGCGTGAGGGCATCCCCATTCCGTCTGCACTCATGCAAACCCTGGACCGCTTGTCCGAACAACTGAACGTGCCGACTTTGTCGGCCACCGCCCCCTGAACTCCGCATGAACAGGAGAGACTCCATGAATCGACGCCATTGGTTGTTGACGACCGCCTCGCACGGTCTGGTGGCCCTGGGTGCGGGCGTTGGCCCCCTTCCTGCCAGTGCACAAGCGGGCTACCCGAACAAGCCCATCAAACTGATCGTGCCTTTGGCCGCTGGCAGTGCGGTGGACAATGCCGCGCGCATCGTGATGCAGAAGGTGGCGCTCAACACGGGCGGGGCTGTCGCGATCGAGAACATCGCCGGCGCGTCCGGGGCGATCGGCACCGACCGGGTCGCCAAATCGGCACCGGACGGCTACACCCTGGGTGGCTTCAACGACAGCATCATGACCATGCTGCCCAACCTGAACCCCAAGTTGTCCTGGGATATCGTGCGCGACTTCGCGCCGATTTCCCTGGTGGCCACGGTCGAGTGGGGACTGGTCGTGCCGGTGGACTCGCCCATCGCCAACGTGAGCGACTTCATCGCCGCGGCTCGCCAAGCCCCTGGACGTGTGAATTACGGCTCGGGCGGCAACGGCAGCCCCCAACACATCGCGATGGCCTTGTTTGCCAACCAGGCTGGCGTGCAACTCACCCACGTGCCCTACAAAGGCGCCACGCAGGCAGCCGTGGGGGTGGCAGGCCACGAAGTGCAGGCTGCGTTCCAGGGCATTGCCACGGTGCATTCGCTGGTCAAGGCCAACCGACTGAAATTGATTGCCGTGTGCACGCCCAAGCGCCTGGCTCAGTTTCCCGATGTGCCCACTGTGTCCGAATCGGGCTTGAGCGGCTATGAATTCAATTCGTGGTTTGCGCTGATGGCACCAGCGGGCACACCCCGGCCCATTGCGCAGCGCCTGCACCAGGAGGTGGTCAAGGCGCTGGCGGACGCCGCCGTGCGCGATCAACTCCTGGCCCAGGGACTCACGCCGCGCGGCACCAACCCTGAGGAGTTGAGCACCACCCTGGGGCAGCAATTGGCGCGGTACGAGGCCCTTTTTAAACAAGCCGGCATCCGCGCCGACTGACGTGGTCTGACCTGCCAGGCGAGCTGAGACCCGCCTGGGCAGACGTCACTCCGCCTTGATGTTGTTGTCAGCGATCAACTTCGAGTACTTGGCCTGTTCGGCGGCGAGGAACTGCCGAAACTCGGCCGGCGTACTCATCGTGGCCTCGACTCCCAGGCCAGCAAAGCGTTCTTTCAAATCGGGGTTGACCATGATTTTGTTCAACACCTCGACATAGTTGTCGACGACGGCCTTGGGCGTGCCGGCGGGCAGGAACACACCCCACCAGTTGTTGGCGACCAGGCCATCCAGACCGGCTTCGGCAAAGGTGGGGATTTCCGGCGTCATGGGCGAGCGTTTGGCGCTGGTGATGGCCAGGGCGCGCAAACGCCCGGTGCGGATGTGCTGGGACACCGGCAGCGCGTCAGAGACCATCATGTCGATCTGACCGGCGAGCAAATCATTGACCGCCTGCCCGCCGCCCTTGTAGGGCACGCCGGTCATCTTCACGCCGGCTTGGCGCATGATCATTTCGCCGGCCAGGTGCGACATGCTGCCAGGGCCGCTGGTGCCAAAGTTGACGGTGTTGGGCTTGGCACGCGCCGCCGCCAGCAAATCTGTCAGGTTTTTGTGAGGGGACGCCGTGGGCACGACCAGGATGTTGGGGCCAACAGCCGTGAGGGCCACGGCGATGAAGTCACGCTCCATGCTGTAGGGCAGCTTGGTCAGCAACGGGTTGACACCGGCCGGTCCGAGATTGCCCACGACAAAGGTGTAGCCATCGGCCGGCTGGCGAGCGGCGAACTCCATACCGATGGAACCCGCCGCACCGGGCTTGCTTTCGATGATGACCGGCTGACCCCACACCTCGCTCAATTTTTGCCCCATGATGCGGGCCATCAAATCCGAGCTTCCACCGGCCGGGTAGGTGACGATGAGCCGCACCGGCCGATTGGGGAAAGCTTGTGCCAGCGCCTGTCCCGCGCCCCACAGCGAGAGCCACCCCGCCAGCAGTGTTGTCAGGGCGATCCGCCACAGCAGGGGGAAAGAGGTTGCGCGCGTTGTCATGTTGTCTCCTGTGTCAATGTGTTCAGGTTCAAGGCGATCTCGATTGCGACACATCTGCACCAGACTGTCGCATCAAATTCTGGTTTTGACTTATATTAACAAAGCCTTCCACTTTGAGTGTCACTTTTTATGCACCACGCACCTTCTCCCGCTTCACGCGCCGATCAAACCTTGTCGCACAACATGAAGCTGCTGTCACACCACGAGCTGGCGGGCTTTGGCGGGCTGGGCGAAGGCATGGCCATGCAGCAAACCTCGGACGGGCGCCGCATCATGTGGCTGGCCCATGAGTCTGCGCCCAAGAACTTCTCCGGCGTCGATGTCACCGATCCACGCAACCCCAAGCTGGTCGTGCAAACCGATTTGCCGCACATGAAGCTGCGGTCCAACTCGCTCGACGTGGTGGGTGACACCATGGTGGTGGCCTACCAGGCCAGCACGGTGGGCATCAAGCCGGCGGGCATCGATATTTTTGACATCAGCAAGCCCGAAACACCGCGCCTCATTTCCCACTTCGATTGCTCGGGCCCGCACTCGCGTGGCGTGCATGCGGTGTGGTTCGTGGATGGCCGCTATGTGCACATGTCCTCGGGCGCACCGGACTTTCAACCGCGCAACCCGCTGGACGATCAGTTCTACCGCATCATCGACCTGGCCAACCCCAGCCAGCCACAAGAAGTGGGGCGCTGGTGGTACCCGGGCACGCGTGAAGGCGATGCCGCACCGCCGCCAGCGCGCCTGCCCGCTCAATTTGACACCGGCTTTCGCACACACAACACCAACGTGTTCCCCCAACGCCCGGATCGTGCCTTCATCGGCTACATCGATGGTGGCTCGGTCGTGCTCGACATCTCCGACATGAGCAACATGAAGGTGGTCTCGCAGTGGAACCATTCGCCGCCCTTCAATGGCTTCACGCACACCGTGCTGCCGCTGTTCGATCGCGGGCTGTGGATCGTGAGTGACGAATGCGTGCAGGACAACGGCGCCGACTGGCCCAAACTCGTGTGGGTGGTCGACGCCCGCAACGAAGCCAACCCGGTGCCCATTGGCACGTTCCCCGCACCGCCCTACGAGGCTTTTGCCAAACGGGGCGGTCGCTTTGGCGCACACAACCTGCACGAAAACCTGCCCGTGCCCACGTCGTTCCAGTCGGACACGCTCATCATCGGGTCGTTCTTCAACGCAGGCGTTCGGGTGTACGACACCACCAACCCCTACCAGGTGCAAGAGGTGGCGTACTTTGTGCCCGGGGCACCGAAGCTGTCGCCCGCCGGCGCCATTCAGCTCAACGACGTGTACGTGGACGATCGACGCATCGTCTACACGGTGGACCGCTTCACGGGCGGTCTGTACGTGCTTGAAATGAACCTCTGAGCCTTGCACCGGCCCGCATGAGCTTTCAGCGAGATCCCCTGGCAGGCAAGATTCCGGTCTCGCTGATCACGGGTTTTCTCGGCAGCGGCAAGACCACCCTCATCTCGCGCCTGGTGCAGCACCCGGACATGAACCGGGTGGCCGTGGTGATCAACGAGGTGGGCGAGATCGGCATTGACCACGACCTGGTCAGCCAATCCTCGGAGAACATCAGCCTCCTGGCCAATGGCTGCATCTGCTGCTCGGTGCGTACCGACCTGCAAGAGACCTTGCGCGATTTGTTCGCCCGCAGGCAAGTCGGCGAGGTGTTTGACTTCGACCGCGTGATCATCGAAACCACCGGACTGGCCGATCCGGCGCCGGTGATTCAAACACTGATCAGCGACACGCTGATTGGCGCGCAGTTTCGACTCGATGGCCTGGTGGCGCTGGTCGATGCAGTCAACGGTCTGTCCACGCTCGACACCATGCCCGAAGCCGTCAAGCAAGTGGCGGTGGCCGACCGACTGTTCATCAGCAAGTCGGATCTTGCAACACCCGAGGCGCTGGCGTCTTTGCAGCAGCGTCTGTCCGAACTCAATCCGCAGGCCACCCAAGGCCAGGTCGTGCACGGCGATCTGCCCCCCAGCGCTCTCATCGGCCTGGGCCTGGCCTCGGCACGTGCCAGCGAACACACCTTGCACTTCCTGGGCGAGTCGGTGACCGACACTGCGCCTGCCGCATCCACTTCGGGTCGCTATCTGGGCGAACGCACGGCCCGTCACGACCCGTCCATTCGCACCCTGTCGTTGCGGTTTCAAGCGCCCTTTGCCTGGTCAGCCTTCTCCAGCGCGCTGGATTTGCTGACCCAGATGCGTGGCCCCGACTTGCTGCGCGTCAAGGGGATTGTGAACGTGGAGGGCAAGCCGGTGGTGGTGCAAGGCGTGCAGCACCTGTTCCACCCGCCCATCGAACTTGACCGCTGGCCCAGCGACGACCAGGAGTCCCGGTTGGTGTTCATCACCCGCCACATGGAGGCCGACGTGATCCGTCGCCTGTTTGAGGTGGTGGGACAACTGGGCCACGGAACTCCCCAAACCGTTGTGCCCACTCCACCTGCTTAGCGTCACGCCGCCGGGTCGACCCTGACGTCGTGACGACAACGACAACTTCAAGGAGATTTTCATGAACCCTTCGCTTTCACCCTCCCGCCACTCGGGTTGGCAGCGCACCCGTCGTCTGCTGAGCGCCCTGCTGCTGGGCGGCGGCTTCACGCTGGCTGCCGTGGCGCAAACATTTCCCAACAAGCCGATCCGCATGATCGTGCCCTTTCCGGCTGGCGGCACCACGGACATCGTGGCGCGCATCCTGGCCCAGCGCATGAGCGAGACCATGGGGCAAGCTGTGGTGGTGGAGAACAAGGCAGGTGCGGGGGGCGCCATCGGTGCGGACCTCGTGGCCAAGGCAGCGCCGGATGGCCACACCCTGCTGATGCACAACATCACCTTCCCCTTGTCATCGGTGGCACAGACGCTGTCTGGCCGATCGCCCTTCAATGCAGAAACCGATTTTGTCGGCGTCTCCATCGTGGTGTATGTTCCCTTTGTGCTGACCGCCAACCCCAGCGTACCGGCCAAGGATTTGCGCGAACTCGCCAACCTGCTGCGCAGCCAGCCACAACTGCAATACAACTACGGCTCCACCGGCCCGGGATCGGCCGTGCATGTGCTGGGCGAAGCGTTCAAGCGTGAAGCCAAGGTGGAGATGCAGCACGTGCCCTTCAAAGGGGCAGCGCCCTTGAAACAGGAGTTGTTGAGCGGGCGCATCCAGGTGGGCGGCGATCAGTTGTCATCGTCGCTGGCCGATATTCGTGCCGGCAAGATCAAGGCCATCGCCACCACGGCCTCGCGTCGCATGAGCATCCTGCCCGACGTGCCCACCGTGCGCGAACTGGGCTTTCCCAACCTGGAGCTGGAGGGCTGGAATGGATTGTTCGCCCCCGCCAAAACTCCCCGCGACGTGATTGAGGTGCTGCAACGCGAAATCACCGCGGCCTTGAAAAATCCCGATGTGATCCGTCGCTTGAACGAACTCGCCGCGGAACCGGTCGGCTCCAACGGCGCCGAACAGGAAGCCATGCTGAAACGCCAGATGGATCAGTACCGTCCGGTGATTCGTGACATGAAGATCGATTGATGCAACGTCGGGTGGTGCGCACGGGCGTCCCACCCGCCCGCAACGTTCACTGACGCTGATCGGGCCCGCGCTCAACTGCGCGAGTCGACCCACCAGACCGGATAGCGGGTGCAGTCGGCCTCGTCCAGGCCTTGCGCAGCGGCGCGGTCAAATTGCTGCAGCGTGTGCTGGGTCAAAGGGGCAGAGCGCCCCATGGACTGGATTTGCTCGAGCATGGAGCGCACGTCCTTGCGCATCACCGACAGTTGCACGGTGACCTGTTCGCTGGGTGCATGGGCCAAGGCCTGCGTCA
>CANFMY010000051.1 GCA_947448375.1 Comamonadaceae bacterium
CCCTGTTGTTTCTGGATGGCAAACTGCACGTTCATCAAGCCCACCACGTGCAAGGCCTTGGCCATGGCGGCGGTCTGACGCTTGAGTTCGGCGATGGTGTCGGCCGAGAGGGAGTACGGCGGCAACGAGCACGCCGAGTCGCCGCTGTGGACGCCCGCTTGCTCTATGTGCTCCATCACGCCACCGATGAAGGTGACTTGCCCGTCGCTCAAGCAGTCGACATCGCACTCGATGGCATCGTTGAGAAAGCGGTCCAGCAGCACGGGCGAATCGTTGCTCACCTTCACCGCCTCACGCATGTAGCGTTCGAGGTCGCGCTGCTCGTGCACGATTTCCATCGCGCGACCACCCAGCACGTAGCTGGGGCGCACCACCAGCGGGTAGCCCAGGGCAGCGGCCTTCTCCAAGGCTTCGGGTTCGGTGCGCGCGGTGGCATTGGGCGGTTGGCGCAGACCCAGCTCGTGCAGCAGTTTCTGGAAGCGCTCGCGGTCTTCGGCGGCGTCGATCATGTCGGGGCTGGTGCCGATGATGGGCACGCCCTCGGCGTGCAGACCCAAGGCGAGCTTGAGCGGCGTCTGACCGCCGTATTGCACGATCACACCGGCAGGTTTTTCTTTGTCGACGATTTCGAGCACGTCTTCGAGCGTGAGCGGCTCGAAGTACAGACGGTCGCTGGTGTCGTAGTCGGTGGACACGGTCTCGGGGTTGCAGTTGACCATGATGGTCTCGTACCCGTCTTCGCGCATGGCCAGGGCCGCGTGCACACAGCAGTAGTCAAACTCGATGCCCTGCCCGATGCGGTTCGGGCCACCGCCCAGCACCATGATCTTTTTGCGGGTGGTGGGTTCGGCCTCGCACTCGTCGTCGTAGGTGGAGTACATGTAGGCGGTGTCGGTGGAGAACTCGGCCGCACAGGTGTCCACGCGCTTGTAGACCGGTCGTACCTTGAGCGCGCGGCGCTGTTCGCGCACCGCTTTTTCAGTGGTCTTGAGCAGCTTGGCCAGGCGACGGTCGGAGAAGCCCTTCTTCTTGAGTTGGCGCAACTCGTCGGCGGTGATGGCCTCCAGGCTGGCATGGTCAAGTTCGAGTTCGATGCGCACGATCTCTTCGATCTGCACCAGGAACCAGGGGTCGATCTTGGTGAGGTCAAACACCTCCTCCACGCTCATGCCCTGGGCAAAGGCATCGCCCACGTACCAGATGCGCTCGGGGCCGGGTTCGCCCAGCTCTTTTTCCAGCACTTCGCGGTCCTGGGTTTTTTCGTTCATGCCGTCCACGCCGACTTCCAGGCCGCGCAGGGCTTTCTGGAACGACTCCTGGAAGGTGCGGCCCATGGCCATCACCTCGCCCACCGACTTCATCTGGGTGGTCAGGCGGCTGTCGGCCGCAGGAAATTTCTCAAAGGCAAAGCGCGGAATCTTGGTGACGACGTAATCGATGCTGGGCTCGAAGCTCGCCGGCGTGGCACCACCCGTGATGTCGTTGCGCAACTCATCCAGGGTGTAGCCCACGGCCAGCTTGGCAGCCACCTTGGCAATGGGAAAGCCCGTGGCCTTGGAGGCGAGCGCCGAGGAGCGCGACACACGCGGGTTCATTTCGATCACGATCATGCGCCCATCCACGGGGTTGATCGAGAACTGCACGTTGGATCCGCCCGTGTCCACCCCGATTTCACGCAGGACCGCGAGGGACGCGTTGCGCATGATCTGGTATTCCTTGTCGGTGAGCGTCTGCGCCGGGGCCACGGTGATGGAGTCGCCGGTGTGCACGCCCATGGGGTCGAGGTTCTCAATCGAGCAGACGATGATGCAGTTGTCCGCCTTGTCGCGCACCACTTCCATCTCGAACTCTTTCCACCCCACCAACGATTCTTCAATCAGCAGCTCATTGGTGGGCGAGGCTTCCAGGCCACGCTTGCAAATGGTCTCGAACTCTTCCGGGTTGTAGGCAATGCCGCCACCCGTGCCGCCCAGGGTGAAGCTGGGACGAATCACCACCGGGAAGCCCACGGTTTTTTGAACCGACCAGGCCTCGTCCAGGGTATGGGCAATGCCCGAGCGCGCAGAACCCAACCCGATGCGGGTCATGGCTTCCTTGAATTTCTGGCGGTCCTCGGCCTTGTCGATGGCCTCAGGCGTGGCACCGATCAACTCCACCTTGTATTTGTTGAGCACGCCGTGGTGCCACAAATCGAGCGCGCAGTTGAGCGCCGTCTGTCCGCCCATGGTGGGCAGGATGGCGTCGGGGCGCTCTTTGGCGATGATCTTCTCGACCGTCTGCCAGGTGATGGGCTCGATGTAGGTGACGTCCGCCGTGGCGGGATCGGTCATGATGGTGGCGGGGTTGCTGTTGATCAGGATGACCTTGTAACCCTCTTCGCGCAGGGCCTTGCAGGCCTGCACGCCGGAATAGTCAAACTCGCACGCCTGACCAATGATGATCGGGCCAGCGCCAATGATGAGAATGCTCTTGAGGTCGGTACGCTTGGGCATGTCAGTGTTTCTCCATCAGCGCCACAAAGCGGTCGAACAAATAGGCGATGTCATGAGGACCGGGCGAGGCTTCGGGGTGGCCCTGGAAGCAAAAGGCCGGGCGATCGGTGCGGGCCAGGCCCTGGATGGTGCCATCAAAGAGCGACACGTGGGTGGCGCGCAGGTTGGCGGGCAGCGAGGTCTGGTCGACGGCAAAACCGTGGTTCTGGCTGGTGATGGACACACGGCCGTTGTCCAGGTCCTTGACCGGGTGGTTGGCCCCGTGGTGGCCAAACTTCATCTTGAAGGTCTTGGCCCCGCTGGCCAGCGCCATGATCTGGTGACCCAGACAGATGCCGAAGGTGGGCAGACCGCTGTCGATGAGTTCGCGCGCCGCGGCAATGGCGTAGTCGCAGGGCTCGGGGTCGCCGGGCCCGTTGGAGAGGAACACGCCATGCGGCTGGCGAGCCAACACCTCGGCGGCGGGCGTCTTGGCAGGCACCACATGCACACGGCAGCCGCGCTCGGCCAGCATGCGCAGAATGTTTTTCTTGACGCCGAAGTCGTAGGCCACCACATCGAAGCGAGGTGACTGCAGGGTGCCGTAGCCTTGGCCCAGTTTCCACTCGGTCTGGGTCCAGTCGTAGGCTTGCGCCACCGTGACCTGTTGCGCCAGGTCGAGTCCTGCCATGTTGGGCGCTGAACGGGCAGCCGCCACGGCCTGGTCGATCACGGCCTGGGTGGGCTGCTGGCCGTCCGCCAGGGCCACGATGGCGCCGTTTTGCGCCC
This sequence comes from Comamonadaceae bacterium, assembly GCA_947448375.1. Classification (GTDB taxonomy): domain Bacteria; phylum Pseudomonadota; class Gammaproteobacteria; order Burkholderiales; family Burkholderiaceae_C; genus Limnohabitans. The sequence goes on from CANFMY010000051.1 coordinate 3,261, forward strand.
CCTTGGTTCGGAGCAAGCGGGTGAGCTTTCGGGTGTCCAGGTTCGCAATGGCCACCGTCTTGCTGGCGCGCAGGTAGTCGCTCAGGGATTGATGTGAGCGGAAGTTGGACGCGCGCAGGGGCAAGTCCTTGATGATGAGGCCAGCGGCATGGACCTGATCAGCCTCGATGTCCTCGGTGTTGACGCCGTAGTTGCCAATGTGCGGATAGGTCAGGGTGACGATCTGCTGGCAGTAGCTGGGGTCGGTGAGGATTTCCTGGTAGCCGACGATGGAGGTGTTGAACACCACTTCGCCGACGGTGGAGCCGGGGGCTCCGATCGAGTTGCCGATAAAGACCGTGCCGTCTGCCAGCGCCAGGAGGGCGGTGGGGAATGTTCCCTGAAGAGACAAAAGCACTGGGTTCTCCGTAAAGGTTCGGTGACGCCCCAGCGCGCGCAAGAAGTGATACTCGCTTGGCTGCTTGTGTGTGGGAGTAGGCTTGAGGTCGAGCTGTAGGCGTGCGGGTGGATGCTGAAAAGCCACTCATTATAGCCTCAGCCGGCAAGTCCGACCTCAGCGTGAGGTTGCGCTGGCGTACAGGCAAATGGCGGCGGCAGCGGCCACATTGAGCGACTCTTCGCCGCCGGGCTGGGCGATGCGCACCGACAAGGCCGAGCGCTCGACCAAAGCGGGTTGAACCCCCTGCCCTTCATGGCCCAACACCCAGGCACAGGGGTGAGGCAAAGCCCGGGAGGCGGAGAGTTCGTGCAGCCACGGCCCCTGGTGCGGCAGCGTCACCACCAGGGGGGCCTGCAAAGGGGCCAAATCCTCCACACCCAGGCCCTCGATGAGGCTCAAGGCAAAGTGGGCCCCCATCCCGGCACGCACCACCTTGGGCGACCACAAGGCGGCTGTGCCCTTGAGGGCCAACACCTGGGTCACGCCCATCGCGGCGGCACTGCGCAACATGGAGCCCACGTTGCCGGCATCCTGCACCCGGTCCAGCACCAGGGTGTGGGCCTGAGCCTGGAGCACAGGTGGATCCTGCACGGACAGCAGACCAGCCACGCCGCCCGGGGACGGCAATTCGCTCAAACTGGCAAACAAGGCGTCGGGCAGGACCCACACCTCGCCCTCCAGCGCGGTCAGCGCGACGGACCGCTGCGCCCAGCCCGAGGCCGAAAACACCCAGGACTGCAGCCGCACGCCCCGCGCAAGAGCCGCCGAACACAAATGCTCGCCCTCCAGCCACACCTGCCCCAGCTTGCGGTACGCGGTGTTGTCGCCGGCGAGTTGACGCCAGGTCTTGAAGCGCGGGTTGTCACGCGACGCGATGTGTCTGGGCGTGATGGGAGGTGGTGTCATGTCAAGACCTCACGCGTCACCGGAAGACGAATATTCATGCGCCCTCCCCGGCTGCACGGTGGCTGAGCTCACCTGGTTCGAGCGCTGCATCTGGCCCTCGCCCCTGGGCAATGGCCAATGCCACCGGCGAAAAACTTCGTCGATGCCAGGGTGTGGGCCCGTGCTCGCGCAAGGCCTGCAGGTGCACCGCCGTACCGTACCCCTTGTGAGAGGCAAACCCATAGTGCGGGTACTGCGCATCGATGCCTTCGCACCAGCGGTCCCGGTGCACCTTGGCCAGGATGGAGGCGGCGGAAATGGCCTGCACTTTGGCGTCTCCTTGCACGATGGCTTCGGCCATCACATCCAGCACAGGAATGCGGTTGCCGTCCACCAGCACTTTCACAGGCTTGAGTCGCAAACCCGCCACCGCACGTTGCATGGCCAGCATCGTGGCTTGCAGGATGTTGAGACGATCGATCTCCTCGACTGACGCTTCGCCGATGCTGCAGCACAAGGCGTGCGCACGTATTTCGTCAAACAGACGCTCGCGTGTGCGCGCCGAGAGTCTCTTGGAGTCGGCCAGGCCCTTGATGGGTCGCAAATCGTCCAGGATGACCGCTGCAGCCACCACCGGTCCGGCCAGCGGACCACGGCCAGCCTCGTCCACACCGGCCACCAGACCCGGCATGTCCCACGACAGCGTGGCCTGTTCAGCGCTCAAGAATTTCCTGGATCGCATCGGTCACCAAGGTGGGGGTATCACGCGTCAGCGTGAGGTGCAGTTGCTCGAATCGCTGTTGCAAATCCAGCACTTCTCGGGGCGAGTTCAGCCAGTGCTCCAGTGCCTGCGCCAGGGCTTCGGGCGTGGCCTGCTCTTGCAGCAATTCGGGCACTGCCCGGTCTTGCAGCAAGATGTTGGGCAAGCCCACCCAGGGCTGCAAGCGTTGACGTCGCATCAACTGCCAGCTCAGCCAGTGCATGTTGTAGGCGATCACCATCGGGCGTTTGAACAAGGCTGCCTCGAGGGTGGCGGTGCCACTGGCCACCAGCGTGACATCGCACGCCGCCAACGCCTCATGCGATTGTCCCGACAACACGCGCACCTGCTCGGACGCGCCCAAACGCTGGAGCAAGGCGTCCAGTGTGGGCTTGAGCGAGGGCACCGCCGGCAACACAAACTGCACATCGCGGTGACGCCGGGCGAGCACCAGGGCCGTGCGCACGAAACGTTCGGCCAGGTAGTGAATTTCTGACGCGCGGCTGCCCGGCAACAAGGCCACTACACGCGCGTCGGCGGTCAGCCCCAGACGGGCACGCGCGGCCAGGCGATCCGGCTGCATCGGGATGGCCTGCGCCAGCGGATGCCCCACGTACGTGGCGGCGATGCCATGCTGCTGCAACAACGCGGGCTCGAAAGGAAACAGACACAGCACATGGTCCACGCTGCGGCGCAGGGTGCTCACCCGCTCGGGACGCCAGGCCCAGATGGATGGACAGACCATCTGCATCGTGGGCACACCGGCCTCGCGCAGGGCCTGGGCCAGCGACAGATTGAAATCGGGCGCATCAACCCCGATGAACACTTGCGGGGGCTGCGCCAACCAGCGCGCCTTGAGTGCACGGCGAATGCCCACGATGCCACGGTAGTGGCGCAACACCTCGATGTAGCCCCGCACCGCCAGTCGCTCATGCGGCCACCAGGCGTCAAAGCCGTGTTCGGCCATGCGCGGCCCGCCAATGCCCATGCTCTGCGCTTGCGGCCAACGACGCTTGACACCCGCCAAGACCAGGGAGGCGAGCAAATCGCCCGAGGCTTCGCCAGCCACCATGCCCAGGGTGTTCAGGGAGGCCGACATCCGGGTTCCGTGTGGTTCTGCTTCGCGCGCCTCAGCGCACGATGCCGCGCTTGTCGGACGCAGCAGCCAGGAAACCGTTCATCAGGGCCACGTCCTCGGCCGATGAGGGGTGCTCCTGCGCCAGAGCCGCCATGCGCTCCATGGCCTGGGCCAGGGTGAGGTTGTCGCGGTACAGCGCCTTGTGCATGGCCTTGACCACCTGCACACGCTCGGGCGAGAAGCCTCGGCGGCGCAATCCCTCGTAGTTCATCGAACGGGCTTCGGCGGGTTGGCCCTGGCACATCACAAAGGGCGGCAAATCGGCAAACAGCAGCGAGTTCATTGCGGTGAAGCTGTGCGCCCCCAGTCGACAAAACTGATGCACCACGGTGAAGCCGCCCAGAATGACCCAGTCCCCCACGTGCACGTGCCCCGCCAGTTGCGTGTTGTTGGCGAAGATGGTGTGATTGCCAACGTGGCAATCGTGGGCCAGATGCACGTAGGCCATGATCCAGTTGTCGTCGCCCACGCGGGTCACGCCGGCGTCGGTGGCCGTGCCGATGTTGAAGGTGCAGAACTCGCGCACCGTGTTGCGGTCGCCCAGCATCAGTTCACACGGCTCGCCCGCGTACTTCTTGTCCTGCGGAATTGCGCCCAGGGAGTTGAACTGGAAAATGTGGTTGTCGCGCCCGATGGTGGTGTGGCCCTCGATCACGCAATGCGCGCCCACCCGGGTTCCAGCGCCGATGCGCACATGCGGCCCAATGACGGTGTAGGGGCCGACCTCGACCGTGCTGTCGAGTTCTGCCCCGGCATCCACCAGCGCGGTCGGATGAATACGGCTCATGGCCTGGTGCTCAGGCAATCGCCCGCATGGTGCACATCAGCTCGGCCTCGGTGGCCACCTCACCCTCCACCAGGGCACGGGCACCGAACTTGAAGATGCCCGCCTTCATGCGCAGCAACTCCACTTCCAGGATGAGCTGGTCCCCGGGTTCGACCGGGCGCTTGAAACGCGCACCATCGATGCCGGCAAAGTAATACACCGTCTTGTCATCAGGCGTCACGCCCAGCGTGTCAAACGCCAGCAGGGCCGCCGCCTGGGCCAGGGCTTCGAGCATGAGCACGCCGGGCATCACCGGGCGGTGCGGGAAGTGCCCGGTGAAGAAGGGCTCGTTGATCGAGATGTTTTTCAGGGCACGGATCTTCTTGCCTTTGTCGATCTCCAGCACGCGGTCCACCAGCAAAATGGGATAGCGGTGCGGCAGTTGACGCAAGATTTGATGGATGTCCATGCTCATGGGGTGGGTCCTGTCGATTGTTCTAAAGCTCGGATGCGGTCACGCAACCGATGAAGTTGGCGCAAGGTGGCTGCGTTTTTTTCCCAGGACGCATTGTCGTCGATGGGGAACACGCCGCTGTACTGACCGGGCTGCGCAATGGAGCGCATCACCACCGAAGCCGCCGACACGTGCACATCATCGGCGAGCGTCAGATGGCCCAGCACCACCGCCCCGCCGCCAATCGTGCAACGAGCGCCAATGCGTGCCGAACCGGCCACACCCACACAACCTGCCATGGCGGTGTGCGCCCCCACCACCACGTTGTGGCCAATCTGCACCAGGTTGTCGAGTTTCACGCCGTCTTCGATCACGGTGTCATCCAGAGCGCCGCGGTCCACACAGCTGTTGGCACCGATTTCCACATCGTTGCCGATGCGCACAGCGCCCAATTGTTCGATCTTGACCCAACCATCCGGATGCGGCGCAAAACCAAAGCCGTCCGCGCCAATCACCACGCCGGCATGCACAATGCAGCGCTCGCCCACGTGGCAGTGTTCACCCAGGGTGACACGCGACTTGAGCCAGCTGTGCGCCCCCACGGTTGCCCCCGCCTCGACCACGCACAGCGGCCCGATGCGGGCGCTGGGGTGGATACGGGCGGAGGGGTCGACGACCGCACTGGGGTGGATCAATGGCGCACGGGTTTGGGGTTGATGCTGTGCACGCCACCACTGCGTGAGCCGGGCGAAATACAGATACGGATCGGGGGTGACGATGCAGGCCAGACCGGCTGATTCGGCACGGGACTGCCAATCCGGTCGAACGATGACGGCACTGGCCTGTGTGGTGTCGAGACCGCTCAAGTAGCGCGCCTGGCTGACAAAGCTCAGGCAGTGGGGGGTAGCCGAGTCCAGCGGTGCCAGGCGATCGATCGTGGTGTCGGGAGAGCCTGAGAGCTCTCCTCCTAATGCATCGATGATCTGACCGAGCCGCAAGGCGACCTCGGCTTACTTGGCGCCGCCGTTGATGGCCTTGATGACCTTCTCGGTGATGTCGTGTTTGGGGTTGATGTAGACCGCTTCCTGCAACACCAGGTCGTACTTTTCGCTCTCGGCCACTTGGCGAACGACGCGGTTGGCACGCTCCAGCACTTGCTGGAATTCTTCGTTCTTGCGGTTGTTGAGGTCTTCCTGGAACTCGCGGCGCTTGCGCTGGAATTCGCGGTCTTGTTCGACCAACTGCTTCTGACGGGTGTTGCGCTGGGTTTCGGACAAGGTGGTGGCATCGCGCTCGAAACGATCCGACGCCGTCTTCAGGGTGTTGCCCAGATCGACCAGTTCTTTTTCGCGCTTGGCAAATTCCTGCTCCAGCTTGGTTTGAGAGGCTTTGGCCGGCGCGGACTCGCGGAAGATGCGGTCGGTGTTGACAAACCCGATACGGAAATCCTGCGCCTGGGCAGAAATCGACACGGCACACAGCACCAGCGCAGGCCAAAAATGTCGCATGGAGGTTTTCATCAGAAGGTGGTCCCAACTTGGAATTGCAAGGGTAGGATTCTATCGCCAGCGAACTTGGTGATCGGGCGGGCCAGGGCCAGCCGCAACGGGCCCATGGGGGATATCCAGCTGAAGCCCATGCCAAACGAGCTGCGCATGGTGGAGAGATCGATCTTGTCAAACTCGCCGTACACGTTGCCGGCGTCCACAAAGGTGTACAGCCGCAGCGATTTGTCGTTGCCGGCCCCCGGGAACGGCATCTGGAATTCGGCATTCAACACGACCTTCTTGGTGCCGCCGAGCACCAGGCCCGTCACGTCCCGCGGCCCCAGCGAGCCCTGGTCAAAGCCACGCACGGAGCCCAGACCGCCCACGAAGTAGTTCTTGAAAACCGGGTAGGGATAGCCAGACAAGCCTTTGCCAAAACCCAGCTCGCCATTCAGTGAAAAGCTGTACTGCTTGGTGAGGGGCAGGAACAGCTGGTGAGCGCCACCGTAGCGGACATAGCGGGTGTCCCCCGTCACGGCCCAGTCGGAATAGATGCGCGAGAGCGCACCCTTGGTGGGCGTCATGGCGCTGTCGCGCGAATCACGGATCCAGCCCAGCGACACGGGCGTGGAGCGGCTGGTGTAACCAAAACGCTCGGCGTAGTTGTAATAGGCCGCGGGCATGCTGGAGCCGGGCTGGATGGTGGTCTCTTCCACCGCGGCTCCCACCACAAAGCGGGACAGTTCGCTGGCGGGGATGCCAAAGCGCAGACCCAGGCCTTGCGTGATGAAGCGGTAGTTGCCTGCCTGCTCGATATACGGTTTGGACGAGCGATGGTAAAAATCGATGGTGCGCGACACCCCGTCGTCAGTGAAGTACGGATCCGTGAAGTTCACCGTCAGCACCTGGTTGTATTTGCTGGTGCTGATTTGAGTGCCCAGGTAATTGCCCGTGCCAAAAATGTTGTCCTGCTGGATGCCGAAGGTGAGGAACAGTTTCTCGAAAGACGAGTAGCCCGCGCCCAACTGCAGCGTGCCGGTGGGCTTTTCGACCACGTTGATGGTGAGATCCACCTGGTCGGGCGAGCCCGCCACCTCCTGGGTATCCACCGTCACGTCCTTGAAGTAGCCCAGTCGTTCGACACGGTCACGCGACAGGCGGATGCGGTCGCCGTCATACCAGGCCGACTCCATCTGACGGAACTCGCGACGGATGATTTCGTCACGTGTACGGGCATTGCCCGAAATGTTGATGCGGCGAACATACGCGCGTCGTGACGGGTCGGCCTGCAACACCACCGTCACCAGGTTGGTGGCCCGGTCGATCTCGGGGCGGGGCTCGATGCGGGCAAAAGCAAAGCCGAAGTTGCCAAAGTAGTCGGAGAAGGCCTTGACTGTCTGCGTCACGTCATTGACGTTGTAGGCCTGACCCGGCTTGATGGTGACCAGCGATTTGAACTCTTCGTCACGCCCCAGGAAATACCCTTCGAGCCGCACCGCCGACACCCCGAAACGCTCACCCTCGGTGATGTTGATCGTGATGGTGATGTCCTGCTTGTTGGGCGAAATGGAGACCTGCGTGGAGTCAATCTTGAACTCCAGGTAGCCACGGCTGAGGTAGTAGGAACGCAGCGTTTCCTGATCGGCGTTGAGCTTGGCGCGGGAGTAGCGGTCGGACTTGGTGTACCAGCTCAGCCAGTTGCCCGTGTCCAGATCAAACTGGTCACGCAGCGTGGACTCGCGAAACACCTTGTTGCCCACGATGCGGATTTCCTTGATCTTGGCCACATCGCCTTCGATCATGCTGAAGGTCAGGTTGACGCGGTTGCGCTCAATGGGGGTGATGGTGGTGATGACCTCGGCGGCGTACAGACTGCGGTTGACGTACTGACGCTTGAGTTCCTGCTCGGCGCGATCGGCCAGGGCACGGTCATAGGGACGGCCCTCGGCCAGGCCCACGTCACGCAAGGCCTTGCGCAGCACGTCCTTGTCGAATTCCTTGGCGCCCACGAAGTCCACCGCGGCGATGACAGGCCGCTCCTCGACCACGATCACCACCACACCACTGCTCACGTCGATGCGCAAGTCCTTGAACAGGCCCAGACCGAACAGGCTGCGAATGGCCGAGGTCGCTTTGTCGTCGTTGTAGGTATCGCCAATGCGAAACGGCACGCTGGCAAAGACCGTGCCGGGCTCGACACGCTGCAAGCCCTCGATGCGGATATCCTTGATTTCGAAGGGCTCGACGGCCCAGGCCAGTTGAACCACCACCAGACAAGCCACCACTGCTCGTACCAGGATCAGGAAGGGCCGCATCAGGTTGTGGGTCATAAGGCGAGGTGGTGGTGTTGCAATCGAATCAGGGGTTGAGGGGCCACCAGCGCATCAGATCGTTGCGCAGCGCAACCATCATCAGCAACAAGACCAGCAACAACCCGAGGCGGTTGAGCATGTCCAGCCATCGGTCGGACGGCCGGCGACGCGTGATCGCCTCCCAAAGATGATACATCAGGTGCCCCCCGTCGAGGACTGGGATGGGCAGCAGGTTCAGCACCCCCAGGCTCACGCTGATGAGCGCTAAAAAGCCCAGAAAAGCCGTCAGCCCCAGGGCTGCGGATTTACCCGCATATTCCGCCATGGTGATCGGGCCCGTCACCTGCTGCCAGGAGGCTTGTCCGATGAGCATGCGCCCCAGGGTTCGCACCGTCATGCTCGCCACTTCGGTCGTGCGTTCCACCGCGCGGATGAACCCGTCCCAGGGCCCGAGCTGCACCAGCACCTGTGCGGGCGGCTCGCCCACCATGGCATCAATGCGTCCGATGGGGCCGCCATCGGTCTCGACGCGGCGGGGCTGGACTTCGATCAGCAACAAACCCGGCTGCCCCCGTCGTGCCACTTCCCACACCTGCGCCGCCGCTGCATCCGTCCCGCTGGCTCGCACCCAGGCCCGCAGGGCCAGCGCATCCGCCACGGGACGTGACTGAATGCGCACCACGGTGTCCCCCTTGCGCAAACCGGCCTGTTGCGCCACGCCACCCGGTACCAGCTCGCCCAGCACGGGCGGCATCCAGGGGCCTCGCAGTCCCCACCACTCGGGCGTCATCACGCCGTCCTCGGGCGCAGTGACCGGCATGGCCAGGCGGACTTCCCGCAAAGCCTGACCTTCGCGTGATTGCACTTCCAGCACCCACTGGACATCTTCTTCGTGAGCAGGCTGGGCCTGCATCATCTGCCAGCGCAAATCCTGCCAGGACTGCACCTCTTGCAGGGGCTCGTTGCTCCAGCCCGATCGCAACACACGGTCCGCGCTGCGCACATTGGCTTGCTCGGCAGGCGAAGCGGGAATGGGGGTGGCCACGATGGCTTGCGATTGCCACTCGCCGATCCAGTGCATCAGGGCGTACAACACCACGGCCAGCAGCAAATTGGCCATCGGACCCGCCACCACGATGGCCGCCCGAGACGCCAACGGCTGGCGCTGGTATTCAAAGGGCTGGTCCTCTTGGGCCACGGGCCCCTCGGCGTCGTCGAGCATGCGCACATAGCCGCCCAGCGGAATGGCGCACAGCACAAACTCGGTGTCCTGGTGGGGCCGCTGCCGACTGGGCTTGTACCGCCACAGCACCGGTCCAAAGCCAATGGAAAACCGCAACACCCGAACGCCGCAGGCCACCGCCACACGGTAGTGGCCGTATTCGTGCACGGCAATCAGGAGGGTCAGGGCGGCCAGGAAGGCGAGCACGGTCACCATGGGAACCGTGCCCTCATCGTGACATCCTCTGCACCGTTTGCTCGGCCCACTGGCGGGCCTGCGCGTCCAGCCCCAGCAAGTCGTCCAGGCTTGTCGGTGCCGACGGGGGCAAGCCCGCCAACACTTCCAGGTTGACCCCATGGATCTGGTCGAAACGGATACGGCGCTCCAGAAAAGCCGCGACAGCCACTTCATTGGCGGCATTGAGCACGGCCGTGGTGCCCGCCGGGGCGCGCAGCGCGTCCCAGGCCAGTCGAAGGCCCGGAAAGCGTTCGGCGTGACCGGCTTGATCCAGCGACTCAAAGGTCATGGCCGACAGCGATCGGAAATCCAGAGTGGCGGCACCGGACTCGATCCGCTCCGGCCAGGCCAGTCCGTAGGCAATGGGCACCCGCATGTCGGGTGTGCCCAGTTGCGCCACCACCGAGGCATCGCGGTACTGCACCATGGAATGAATCACGCTTTGCGGGTGGATCACCACCTCGAGCCGGTCGGGTCCCAGGCCAAAGAGATAGCGCGCCTCGATCACCTCGAGTGCCTTGTTCATCATGGTGGCGGAGTCCACCGAGATCTTGCGCCCCATCACCCAGTTCGGGTGCGCGCAGGCCTGCTCGGGCGTGACCTCGCGCAGCCGCGACGGATCCAGCGTGCGAAACGGCCCGCCCGAGGCGGTGAGGATGATCTTCTCCACCCGGCGATCCCAACTGGCGGGGTCATCGGGCAGGGACTGAAAAATGGCCGAGTGCTCGCTGTCAATCGGCAACAGGGTGGCACCGCCGGCCTGCACGGCCTGCATGAACACCTCACAGCCCACGACCAGCGCTTCCTTGTTGGCCAGCAGCAGTCGTTTGCCTGCACGTGCGGCCGCCAGACAGGAAGACAGTCCCGCAGCGCCCACAATGGCGGCCATCACGGCGTCCACGTCAGCGTGCGAGGCCACCGCATCCAGCGCCGCCGATCCGCTGTGCACCTCGATGGGCAGACCCGCTGCACGCACCCGTTGCGTCAAGTCTGCTGCGGCCACGGGGTCGACCATCACGGCGTGCCGAGGACGGAAGGTCTGGCATTGCTGCCACATCAGGTCCACCTGACGCGATGCGGTCAGCGCAAACACCTCGAAGCGCCCGGGATGACGCGCCACCACGTCCAGCGTGCTGGTACCGATGGAACCCGTGGAACCCAGGATGGTGAGGCGCTGCATGGTCATCAAAACGTGATTGGCCTATGGATGGGTGAACTCACAACAATGCCAGCATCATGCCCAGCGGCAAGGCCGGTAGCAAGGCATCGACACGATCGAGCACGCCGCCGTGCCCGGGCAACAGCTGGCTGCTGTCCTTGAAACCCGCGCTGCGCTTGACCAGCGACTCCACCAGATCCCCCACCACGCTCATGGCCGTGAGGAAAGCCGATCCCGATACCAGGATGAGCAAGCCCCTCTGGCCCAAATGAGAGTACAGGCTGGGGCTGTCGACGTCATAGCGGCCATCGGCCCAGGTCCAGGCAAAAGCCAGCAGCAACACGCCCGCCAGCCCCCCCCAGGCGCCTTCCCAGGTTTTACCGGGACTGATCGCCACCGCCAGCTTGTGTCGACCCAGGGCACGTCCTGCAAAGTAAGCCGCGACGTCGGCCATCCAGACCAGCGCCAACAAGGACAACAGGAAATTGATGCCGATGATCTTGGCCTGAAACACCGCCAGCCAGGTCATCCACAGGGCCCCCACGCCCCCCACCAGACGCAAGGGCAGCGCCACTCGGGGCCAGCCCACCACCCCCAGACGCAGCAACGCCACGCCCACCAGGACCCAGGCCGCCCCCACGCAGAGCCACAGCAGGCGCGAAGGTGCCCAAGGCCAGCCCTGCACCCAGCTGAGCAGGCACAACGCCAGACACACGCCGGACAACGCCAGCGAGGGAGCAAAACGGAGTTGATTGAGACGCCCCCACTCCCAGGCGCCTGCAGCGATCAAGACCAGGGTCAAGACCGCCAGGGCCTCGGGGCGTTCATGGAACAAGGCCGGCAACAACAACGCCAACAAAACCAGCGCGGTGATGACGCGTTGCTTGAGCATGGCGCGCTGGTCCGTCAGACGGCCAGCAAGTCCTGTTCCTTGGCGGCCACCACCTTGTCGACCTCGGCGATGAACTTGTCGGTGACTTTCTGGATATCGGCTTCGGTGCGCTTCTGGTCGTCCTCGGAGGCCAGCTTGTCCTTGACCAGTTTCTTGACCGCCTCGTTGGCGTCCCGGCGCAGATTGCGCACGGCCACCTTGGCGCCCTCGCCTTCCTGTCGCACCACCTTGGTAAGCTCCTTGCGGCGCTCTTCGGTCATGGCGGGCATGGGCACGCGGATCAGATCGCCCATGGAAGCCGGGTTCAAGCCCAGGTCGCTGTCACGAATGGCTTTCTCCACCTTGGGACCCATGCCTTTTTCCCAAGGCTGCACGCTGATCGTACGAGCGTCGAGCAAGGCGATGTTGGCCACCTGGTTCAGCGGTGTGGGGTTGCCGTAGTAATCCACCATCACGGCGTCGAGTAGCGCGGGGTTGGCGCGACCCGTGCGGATCTTGCTCAGGTTGTTGGACAGGGCCGAGACCGATTGGGTCATCTTGGCTTCGACGTTTTTCTTGATGTCTGCAATGCTCATTTCACTCTTCCTTCTTGCACGGCTCAGGCGTACACCAGCGTGCCTTCGTCCTCACCCATCACCACACGGCGCAAGGCGCCATTCTTGAAGATGGAAAACACTTTGATGGGCAATTTCTGGTCGCGACACAGGGCAAAGGCCGTGGCGTCCATGATGCCCAGGTTCTGACGAATGGCATCATCAAAACTGATCTTGTTGTAGCGGGTGGCGTTGGGGTCTTTCTTCGGGTCGGCGCTGTACACACCGTCCACCTTGGTGGCCTTGAGCACCAGCTCGGCCCCGATCTCGGCGCCACGCAAGGCCGCCGCCGTGTCCGTGGTGAAGAAGGGGTTGCCCGTGCCCGCGGCGAAGATGACCACCTTGCCCTCTTCCAGGTACTGCAAGGCTTTGGGGCGAACATAGGGCTCCACCACCTGCTCGATGCCGATGGCTGACATCACGCGCGCCGTGAGGCCCGCCTTGTTCATGGTGTCGGCCAGCGCCAGGGCGTTCATCACCGTGGCCAGCATGCCCATGTAGTCGGCGGTCGCGCGGTCCATACCGACCGAGCCACCGGCCACGCCACGGAAGATGTTGCCGCCACCGATCACCACCGCCACCTGCACCCCCAGACGGGTGACTTCAGCCACCTCCTCGACCATGCGAACAATGGTGGCCCGGTTGATGCCAAAGGCATCGTCGCCCATCAGGGCTTCACCGGACAGCTTGAGCAGGATACGCTGGTGGGCTGGCGGTCGGTCGGTCATTCAGTGGCTCCAGAAGTTGACATAGTTTAGCGGCCTCAACAGGAATTCGCAGCCGCCGGGTCCAGGGTTCACCTGACGCAGGACGAAAAAAAGGGGACCGTGGTCCCCTTCGATCTCAGGCCCCTTGCCGGGCTGCCGCGACCTGGGCCGCCACTTCGGCGGCAAAGTCATCGGTGCGTTTCTCGATGCCCTCGCCCACCACGTACAA
>CANFMY010000052.1 GCA_947448375.1 Comamonadaceae bacterium
CGTGAGTAGAGGCGATGTTGATGATGTTGCCATGCTGACTTTGACGCAAACTTGGCAAGGCCTCGCGTGACAGGTAGGCGTAGCTCAGCAAGTTCACTGCCAGGATGCGTTCCCACATCGCAGCAGTGGTGGCCGCCAGGGGTTCATAGGAGCGCAATCCCGCATTGTTGACCAAGATGTCCAGCTGGCCCCATTGCGTGAGTGCATGAGCCACCGCCATCTGCGCGGCTGACTCTTTTCCCAAGTCAAGATCAATGCACATGACCTCGGCTCCGGGAACGGCCTTGCGAATGGAGGCCGCCACATCATTCAGGGGCGACTCAGGCAGGTCGACCAAGGCAACTTTGGCGCCATGCTCGCAAAACAACTGTGCAGTGGCTGCCCCGATGCCGCCGGCACCGCCGGTCACGATGGCCACGTGATTGAGAAGTCGCTTCATCATGAATCCAGGTTAACCCAGGGTACTCATTTCCTGGTGTTCAACGTAAGTGGGGTCTTGCCAGAGCCTGCGCATGGCCACCAGGCTGTACACCGTCATCAACATGCTGTTGAGGGGGATGGCCAGATACCAATAAAGTTTATTCACCTGCAGAAAGGGGGTAGTTTCACCGGCATTGAAGGCAAAGTCGCTTCCATACACCACCAGAACCCACAGCAAGGACAGCATCAGCGCGTGGATGACCAGCGAGATGCCTCTTTTAAAGCGCGGGCTCCAGATGTTGTCAAAGGCGCCCACTCTGTACAAAGCACCTTCGCGCCACAGTGCAGCGGTGCCGGCAAATCCGAGCCAGACAAAGAGGAGGTCAATCAATTCCTCGTAACCCGAGATGCTGAGAGTGGGCACGCTGCGTTGAACAATGCCAAACCCCAGCAGTAGAAACAGGCCGAAGAAGCACAGCAAGACAATCCACTTCAGCAGCCAGGCCACCCGTTGATCCAGTTGTTGCAGCCAGGTCATTTGATGAGTCCAAATCCAAAGTAGTTGGGCAGCCACATGGAGAAGCCTGGCACGTAGGTGACCAGCGCCAACACGGCAATCATGGCCGCCAGGTACGGGGCCAATTCACTCACGATATCGGCAATCGGTACCTTGGCGATGCCCGACACCACAAACAAGCACAAGCCTACCGGCGGTGTGACCAAGCCAATCATCATGTTGACCACCATGATCACCCCGAAGTGCACCGGATCCACGCCGATGCTGGCGATGACAGGTGCCAGGATCGGGTAGGTGATGATCATGATGGCGATCGTTTCCAGAAACATGCCCAGAAATAGCAGGACGACGTTGATGATGAGGAGGATCATCACTGGGTCCGACGAGAGCTTCATCAAGGCCTGCAATATCTGGTTCGGTACCTGTTGCTGAATCAGCACCCAGCCAAAGGGCGCCGACATGGCAATGATGAACAGCACCTGTGCCGTTTGTCGCCCGGACTCCCACACGGTTTCCACCAACCCCTGCCAGGTCAGCTCACGGTAGACAAACTGCCCCAGCACATAGGCATAGGCCGTGGCCAAAACGGCAGCTTCTGTCGGCGTGACAACCCCCGAAAAAATAGCCACCAGAATCAGGGGGGGTAACGCTAAAGCCGGGACGGCTTTGAACAAGGTTGTGCGGGCTGCTTGCCATGAACCCACCGCCTCCGAGATCGGCAGGTTCAGTTTCTTGGCTTGCAGGCCAATGGCGATCATCAAGCCAAGACCGACGAGTACACCAGGAATGATCCCGGCAAGAAACAGGGCTCCGACAGACACATTCGCCAGGCTGCCATAGATCACGAACGGGATGCTGGGCGGAATGATGGGACCGATCGTGGCCGATACCGCTGAGATGGTGGCTGCAAATTTGGCTTGATAGCCCTCCTTGATCATGGCCCGAATTTCGATCACACCCAGTCCGGCTGCATCGGCGACAGCCGATCCCGACATGCCAGCAAAAATCATGCTGCCGAGAACATTCACATGGGCCAGGCCGCCTCGTACACGACCCACCATCAGCTTGGCCACTTCAAAAATACGCTCCGTCGTACCCCCGACGTTCATCAAGTTGCCGGCCAGGATAAAAAATGGAATGGCCAGCAGGGGGAACGATGTGGTGGCCGCGTAGGTGCGCTGTATGAAAATGAGTAGCAAGTCGGGGCTACCAGTTGTCACCATGATCGTGGCTGCTATCAACCCCAGGGCACCCGCGATGGGAAAGCCCAGGAGAATGGTCAGACAGGTGGCCAGCAGAATGTAAGTGATGAGCATGGTCGCGCCCGCCTTTGATCAGGCCTTGGCCGCTGCCACCAGTTTGGACCAGCTGTTCCAGGTGTCGTCGCCCAGGCTTTTGCGCAGAACATCGTAGGCAGGGCCCATCTTGTCGCGGAACGGCGCGACATCCGGACGGGTGATGGCCACGCCAGCCTTTTGCATGGTGGCCAGGTTCTCTTCTTCCTTGTCACGAACGCCCCGGCGCGCAGCCTGGCCGGCCACCACGGCTTCTTCCGTGATGATCTTGCGTTGAGATTCATCGAGCTTGTTTTGCCAGGCACGCTGGTTGGCCACCAGCATGATGGCGGTGTAAATGTGTTTGGTCAGCGCAATATGGCTTTGCACTTCAAAAAACTTGGCGGCAAAGGTCGTGCCAATGGGGTTGTCCTGGCCATCCACCGTCTTATTGGCCAAAGCCAGGTAGACCTCCTGGAACGCAATGGTCTGTGTGTTTGCTCCCAACGCCTCAAAAGCAGACTTGATGGCCAGCTCGGGCGGCACGCGCAGTTTCAGCCCCTTGATGTCATCGGGTGTGCGAATGGCCTTGCGACTGTTGGACAAGGCTCGAAAGCCCCACTCGAAGTTGGCAATCCAGCTGAAGCCGACAGCGGCAAATTGCTGCGCTATCCAGGCGCGGCCCGTGTCGTCTAGCACTTTGTGTGCGTGCTCGTAACTGTCGAATTGATAAGGGATGTTCACGACACCCAGCGCCTTGGACATGGACTCCAGGTTGGATGGGTTGGTGAGGATCATGTCGATGGCGCCCAGCTTGGTTTGCTGGGCTGTCTCCACCGGCGAGCCCAGGGTGTTGTTGGGAAACAGGGTGATCTTGACCGCACCGCTGGTCCGATCGCTGATTCGGCGCACCATTTTTTCAGCCTCCAGGTGCACGGGATGCGAGAGATCAGCCGGGTGGGTGAGTTTCAGCTCCACTGCCGCTTGCGAGGGAATCCAGAAACTGCCGAAACTGGCCGCTGCGCCAGTTTGCAGCAGCGTGCGACGCTTGAGAGAGGCGGGGGCGTGTAGGTGGGCGTTATTCGTCATGTTTGTCTCCTGTTGATGTTCTGAATTCATTTTTGCATGCAAGATTAAGGGGCGTCAAGTCAGGCCGTCCTGTGGGGGCGCCGCGGGGTTGGCCAACGACGTCACGACCAGGGCCAAACCGTTTTGCACATGCACCTTCATGGCCTGTGCGGCGCCGGCACTGTCACGTCGTGTCAGGTGCTCCAGGATGGTGCCGTGCTCTGCCATCGCCTTGTCCCAGCGCTCGGGCCACAGGTTGGAGGCGTAGCGGGCTCGGTCCACTCGCAAGGCCAGCAGGTCCCACACCCACAGCAGCACGGGGTTGTCTGCATATTCCAGAATCAGGCGGTGAAAGGCCTTGTTGGCCTTGAAGTAATCGGGCAGCAAGCCATTGGCCCGATGCTTGAGCATGGTGTAGTGCAATATTCCCAGTTCAGCCAATTGTGCTTCGGATATTCGAGTGGCGGCCAATTCGCCGGCCAGGGCTTCGATGGCGGCCACCACATCCACCAGGGCTGCGGTTTCCGCTGCATCCAGCCCCGTGACCACGGGCGATCGATTGGGAGACACCTGCAGCAGGCCCTCCTGTGCCAGTGTCTTGATGGCCTCTCGTACGGGCGTTCTGGAAACTTTCAGGCGTTCGCAGAGTTCACGTTCATTGAGTTTTTCGCCTGGGCCAATGGCGCCAGCAATGATCAGGTTGCGCAACATTTGCACCGTATTGAGGTGCATGTCACCCTTGCGCCGGCTGGTGTCGTGATCCAGTTCGGCAGACAAAACGTCCAGTGGGGTGGGGGGGCTGTTTTTCTTTTTCATGTACGGTTCCGAATTTGACACAAAACTTTCTTGTATGCAAGAATGAAGCATGAATTTAGAACCCATTTTTCACCGATTTTCTTTGGCGGGCGCATCGGTCGCAGGCGTGGGGCTTGTGGGCGCAGGTGAGTTCGGAGCCACCTTTGTGGCACAAATTCATCGCATGTCTGGACTGCGTGTCATGGCCTTGTGCGACCAACAGCCGGATAAAGCGGTGGCCTTGGCCCTCCAGTCCGGCCTGGAACCCTCGCAGGTGTACCTGGCCCATGACTTGCCTGGTGCACAAGCTGCTGCGGCAAGAGGGCAGTGCGTGGTGGTGGATCGTGCCGAGTGGCTGGCTCAACTCCCCCTGGAGGCTGTACTGGAAGCCACGGGTGACCCGCAAGGCGCGGCCGCCACTGCACTGACTTGCATCGAGGCGGGCAAACATGTGGTGCTGGCCACCAAGGAAGCCGAAATTGTGGTGGGTCCCGAGTTGGCCCGTAGGGCCCATCAGCGCGGCGTGGTGATCTCGCCAGTGGATGGTGACCAGCCCAGCCTGCTGATCGGTCTGGTGGCCTGGGCTCGTTTGCTCGGCTTGCCTGTTGTGGCTGCCGGCAAATCCAGTGAATCCGATTTTGTCTGGAACCCTCAGACCGAAGAAGTCACCGCCTGGGGCCGCACCCTGTCTGTACCGGGCTTTGGGAAGCACTTTGTTGCGCCGAATCTTGACGATTGGGGCTCCACACTCACTGCACGAGCGAACATTCCCTTTGACCTCACCACGGTCCCGGACTTGTGCGAGATGGGTATCGTGGCCAACCACACGGGCCTGCGTCCGGACTGCGGTACCCTGCATGCCCCTCTGGCCAGAACCGTGGAGTTGCCCTCTCTTTTCAGGCCAAGGCAAGAAGGTGGCATTCTGGATGCGCCCGGCCGAGTTGATATGTTCAATTGCCTGCGCCGGCCGGATGAACTGAGCTTTGCAGGGGGCGTCTTCGTCGTCATTGAAGCGCCTGATGAGGCCACCGGGCGCTTGTTTGCCGCCAAGGGCATGCCCACGTGTCCACAAGGACGTTATGTTTTGATTCACAACCCCGTGCACTTGCTGGGGGCCGAAGCGGCCATGTCCATCCTGTCTGCGGTCAAACTGGGCACTTCCACCGGCAGTCGAGATGTACGACCCGTGGTCGATCTCATCGGCGTGACTGACCGTGATCTCGCGGTGGGTGAGGTGCTCACCATTGGTACTCGCCACGTCATACCCGGTTTGTCCCATCGTCTAGAGCCTGCGCGCCCCTTGGCACCGGATGCCCCCGTGCCGTACTACCTGAGCGCCGGTGCTCGTGTCGTGCGCCCAGTACCCCAAGGCCAAATTCTGCGCTGCGGCGACATCAACCTGGACACCCGCAGCGCCCTCTACACGTTGCGTCAATCCCAAGACCACCACTTCTTTTCATCCCCATGAGTGCATCGTCCTCCGACGTATCCCCCGATCGCCCACGCATCCAGCTCATTGATGCCCATCATCATCTCTGGGATCTGACAAGACACTACTATCCGTGGCTGAGCGACCACCCCGAGCCCCAATTTTTTCTGGGCAACTACGACGCCCTGAAGCGCAATTACCTCCCGCAGGACTATCGACACGACAGCCGCCACCATGATGTGCTGGCGACGGTGCACTGTGAGGCCGAGTGGGACCGACAGGATCAAGTGGGTGAAACGCAATGGATCACCGATTTGCATCACGCCACGGGCATGCCGCTTGCCATCGTGGCGCACGCCTGGTTTCACACCGACAACGCTGAAGAAGTTCTGGCGCGTCAGGCGGCTTATCCCCTGGTGCGAGGCATCCGCTCCAAGCCTGTCACCGCAGTGCGTCCGGATCTCATGCGCCCTGGCGAGCCCGGCAGCATGCAAGACCCCCGCTGGCTGGAGGGTTACGCTCGGTTGGAGCGGTATGGCATGAGTTGGGATCTGCGCGTGCCTTACTGGCACCTCTATGAAGCCGCTGACGTGGCACGGCAGTTTCCGCGCATACCGATCGTGCTCAACCACACGGGCTTTCCCTGGGACAGAAGCCCGCAAGGGCTCCAGGCGTGGCGACAAGCGATGCAGGCCATTGCCCAGCACTCGCATGTGTATCTGAAGGTGTCCGAGTTTGGTCTCAAGGACCAGCCGTGGAGCTATGCGTCCAACCGCGAGATCGTGTTGCAAGCCATCGACATCTTTGGCATTGAGCGATGCATGTTCGCGTCCAACTTCCCCGTGTCAAGCCTACGGGTGGACTACGACACGCTGGTGACCTCGGTTGCCCGCATGATCGAGGGGTTTTCGCCGGCTCAACAGCGGGGATTTTTTGTTGGCAATGCAGCGAACTTTTATCGCTTGCAGTTGCCTGCATAGCCCATGGGCGGGGGGGTGAAATCCGAATGTTGAGTCAGATCCACTCCACCTTGGCTTCATCGCCAGGTTGAATGGATTGCAGCAGCCCTTCTTTTTGGCCTGCGGCCGGTTCCACGCACTCGAATCGGCGCGGGACATACGGGGGGACGGAACACACGTCATACTTGTTGAGCACAACGGAGTGCTCGGCATGACGTCCCCAGATGACCTTCCAAACGCCTTCCAGGCACACAAAAGTTTCATTGGTGTCGTGGTTGTGCAACATGGGCCCATTGCCCGGCTCGGCTTTGATGAAGGACATCTGAAATCCTTCTCTGACCGGGATGGCTGACCACGGGTCGGTCGCGCCCTCTGCAATCAGACCGGTGCCCACAATCAGGTAGTTCTTGCGGACATGGCCAGGCAATTGGCTGTCGTGGTACCGATTGGGGGGGTACTTGATCGTGTCAAATCGGGCTACACGTTTTTGCATCTGATCGGGGGTGTATTCCACGATCGGCATGTTGTATTGTTTGGTCATGGTGTCTCCGGGTGGGTTCATGGGGCATGGCAGGGCTGACCTGGCAGGGTCATCAAGCCGACAGAGCCAAGAGCATAGGGTCGAGCCTGATGATGCGCGAGATCACATCGGCCTGCCAGTTCAGAGGCGGGCAATTTGTCGCAGACGTGTCAGGTGCGACAAGGATGGGTCACTCCGCCCGAATGTTGGCAGCCTTGATGAGGGCACCATACTTCTCGCGATCTTTCGTGACCATGGCTTCATATTGCCTGGGCGTGGACGAGATGGGCAACATGCCCAGCCCATAGATTTTTTGCTGCATCTCGGGCGAATCGATGATCTCTTTGATCGCCGTGCTGAGTTTGCTGGCAATGTCTGCTGGCAAGCCGGCAGGGGCCACCACCCCAGCCAATGACACAGATTCGAAGCCCTTGACGCCGGCCTCCTCCACGGTGGGCACCTGGCCACGAGCAGCCACCCGGGTGCTGTCTGAGACGGCCAGCAACACCACGCGACCCGAATCGGCAAAAGACGAGATGGATGGGCCCGAACCGAACGTGAAGGTCACCTCGCCACCCAGTAAGGCGGTGGCGGCGGGACCTGCACCCTTGTAGGGCACATGGGTCATTTGAGTGCCGGTCATGTGGGCCAGCAACGCACCCGCCAGGTGGATGCTGTTGCCGATGCCTGCAGAGCTGTAGGTGATCTTGCCGGGTTCGGCGCGGGCCTTGGCCACCAGATCGGCCACGCTTTTGAACCCGGAAGAGGGCAGCACGGCCAGGTACAGCGGAAACTTCACGATGGAGCCCAGAAAGGTGAAGTCCTTGGCCGGATCGTAGGGCAGGTTCATCATCCAGGGATTGACATCGAGCGCGCCAGTGGAGACGAGTGACACGGTGTACCCATCCGGCTTGGATTGACGCAGGAAGTTCATGGCGATGGTGCCGTTGGCGCCGGCCTTGTTGTCCACCACCACCGGCACCTTGAACCGATCCTCCAGCGCTCTGGCCAGCAAACGACCGGCACCATCGTTGCCGCCGCCGGGCGCAAAGGGGATGATGAGCTTGATGGGGCCGGTGGGCCACTCCTGGGCATGCAGGCCCGTGGTGATGCACAGGGCGCCGGTTGAGATGGCCAGGGCTTGCAAGGCAGCCCGCCGACTTGAGGCGGAAAAGATCTTGCGCACGTGGGATTCAAAAGTCATGTCATGCTCCAGATTGCTGAAAGTGAAAGGGTGTGAGACCATGCCGCCCAAGAGCGGTGTCTGTAACGCTTTCTCGACCCGGGTTGTAACCGAAATTTCAACATCTTCCTAGTACGTTTAGTCATTTACCGATCCACCATGACCACGCTGGCCAATCAACACGCCCTCCTCACCGTTCATGATCGTCGCGTCCCCCTGGCGTGGTGGATGCCGGGTGATCATTCAGGTCCCTGCCCGCTGGTGCTGGTGGGGCATGGAGGCAGTGGACACAAAACCTCTTCCCTGGTGCTCGACATCGTCAAGCGCATGCTGCCTGCAGGTGTGGCCGTGGCCGCCATTGATGGTCCTGTGCATGGCGAGCGGCGTGAGGTGTTTGTCGATGGGCCCGTGGTGCGGGATGAATTCCGCGAACTCTGGTCACGCGGTGGAAACGTCGATGCCATGGTGGAAGATTGGCAGGCAGCCTTGAACCACCTGTGCCAGAACGCCAACATCGATCAGCGGCGTGTGGCCTGGTACGGCATCTCCATGGGGACCGCCTATGGTGTGCCTGTGGTGGCGGCAGAACCTCGTATCCGGGCAGCCGTTCTGGGCATGTGGGGGACTTGCCGGGCCCCGAGCGATCGCTTGGTGGCGGACGCACACCGCATCGCAGTGCCCGTGCTCTTTCAGGTCAAGCGGGAGGATGCCCTCTTCACGGCAGCAGGGCAAAGCGATTTGTTTGACCAATTGGGCAGTTCGGACAAGAAGACGGTGGAGTACGAGGGCGGGCATGTGGATCCCAGCGGAGCCCAACTCGACGATATCGCCCACTTTTTGCAAGCGCACTTGTGTGCATGATCAGCCTTGTAGAGTGATAGCCTGGTGAACCGCATGTCGCACGAATTCACGCCTGCAGCCCTGGTCACAGGCGCTTCCTATGGCATTGGACGCGAGATCGCCGTCGGTCTGGCCCAGGACGGCTGGGACGTGGTGCTCACGGATCTGAACCCGGGTGATCTCGCGCCCGTGGTGACTCACATTCAGGGGCTGGGCCGTCAGGCGATTGCCCTCGCACTGGACTTGCGTCAACCCACGACATTGGCGGATGTCGTGGCATCCGCCGTTGCGCGGTGCCCTCAGTTGTCGGTGCTGGTCAACAATGCCGGTGTCCCTTCCCTGAGTCAGCCCGCTGTGGCCACGAGCGTGCAACAGTGGGAAGCCGTGGTGGACACCAACCTCAAAGGGACGTATTTCCTCACGCAGGCCTTTGGCCAATGGCTGATATCGCAAGCCAGACCTGGGGCCATCATCAGCCTGAGTTCAACGCACGGCAGCGTCGGCTTTGCGGGCGCGTCGGTCTATGGCATTGCCAAGGCCGGTATCAATCAGATGACGCGCATGCTGGCCATCGAGTGGGCACCGCACGGCATTCGGCTCAATGCCGTGGCCCCCGGCACCACCCCCACCCCGACGCGGCAAGCCAGTCTGCAAAACCCAGAGCGCCGAGAGGCCATGCTGGCTCGCATTCCCTTGCAGCGATTCGGCACGGCCCAGGAGATGGCGGCCGCGGTGCGCTATCTGGCCAGCCCCCAGGCCAGTTACATGACGGGCCAGATCCTGCACCTGGATGGTGGGTTGACGGCGTATTGATTGAGTCGGCGTCCCGACAGGGTCACTCCAGCGCAACTGGGCGTATCGCGCTGGGACCGCGTTGAATGCTCGCATCCAGCCCTTCAATCAAAGCGCCGACTGTTCGCAAGTGAGGTGCGGGCACTTGCATGAGGCCAGCGATCTCAAGGGCTGCTCCGATGATCGATTGCCATTCCAGAGGGCGTCCGGCACGTGTATCTTGCAACATGGACGGTTGCTGGGCAAAGTTGCCGATAACCCGTTGGAGTTCCTCATCCGGGTCGATCTGAAGATCCGTGCCAGCCTGCCGGGCGATGGACGAAACCTCCCCAAGCAAGGCCGACACCAGTTTCCGGGCTCCTGGCAGTTGCACCAGATGGCCACTGGAAGATTGCGTCAGGGCCGCCAGGGGTCCCCACACCAAATTGAAGACCAGTTTGTGCCATTTTTCGGCGCGAATGTTGGTGGTCAATTGCACGGGGTAACCGAGTTCGATGGCCGAGGCCGTTTGATGCAAGCGTGGCGAAAGTGATCCATCCAATTCGCCCAGCACCAATTTCTGTGGACCTTTGACAGATGGCAGGAATATGTGACCGGGCGCCATGAGAGTGGCAGGCCGGTAGATCACCGCTCCCAGGATATTGTCCAGATCAAAGACGTGGTTCAACTCGCGGGAGTGCAGTGACGCGAGCGGAGTGCCTGCCCAGGGTGAGTCAATGCGTTCGAAAAGCCACCAAGGCAATCCGTTCTGAACCATCACCAGACAGCCGCCCGGTGCCAGCAGCCGATGAATGTCGGGTGCTGCAGCGGCCAGCTGGGTTGACTTGAGCGTCACCAGAATCAGTTGGAAAGCCTGGTCAGGCAGTTCGCTCGGCAGTACAGCGTTGACCCGGTGTTGCTCACTTCGGCCGTCTGCCCATTCCAGCAGGACGCCACGGTTCGTCTGCATGGCCTGCAAGTGCCGGCCTCGCGCGCCGAGTGTGACGTCAAGACCCGCCTGGGCCAATCGCCCACCCAGAAAGGCGCCGATCGCACCTGCCCCGTACACCAGTACTCGATGGGCTTTCAGACCCATTGGGCTCATTCCTTGGGAATCTTGGCTTCGTTGACGATTTTGCCGAACTTGATCAGGTCATCCTGAATGATTTGGCCCAATTTATCAGATGAACCGCCGTTGATCACCAGACCCAACTCGCGAGCCCGCTGCATCAACTGTGGCTGGCGCAGCACTTCGTTCGCCACAGCGTTGAGCTTGGCAATGATGGCCGCGGGCGTGCCGGCAGGCGCGGCGATGCCCTGGTTGATGGGCAAACTGAACCCTTTGACACCCGCTTCATCCAGGGTGGGGACGTCCGGAAACACCGGGTCGCGTTGGGGTCCCGCTGTCGCGAAGGCTTTCAAACGGCCGGTGTCCAGCAAGGGTTTGGCATTGCCATCCCCATAAATGCAACTCACATTGCCTGCGAGCACATCCTGCAAGGCTGGCCCGCCACCTCGGTAGTGCACGTGTGTAATGTCGGTGCCTGTCATCGACTTGAAAAGAGATCCCAGCAGATCATGACCAGAGCCTGGGCCTGCGGTTGCATTGGTCAGTTTGCCCGGATTTTTTTTCGCATAGTCGATGAATTCGGCAATGGAGTTGGCGGGCACAGATGGGTTGCAGACGAAGATGTTGGCGTACCAAAACAGCGGCGCAACGGGCTTGAAACTGGTGACAGGATCGAACGGCAACGACTTGGACATGGCTGGCATGGAGCCATGGGTGATGGAGTTGACATAGAGCAGCGTGTAACCATCCGGGGCGGACGTGGCCACGTTCTGCACGCCAATGCGAGTGCCTGCGCCCCCGCGGTTGTCTACCACGACTTGCATGCCCATCACGGTGGACATCCGGTCAGCCACCAGTCGCGCTGCGGTGTCGGTGATGGCACCCGGGGCATACGGCACCACCAAACGGATGGGTCGGGTGGGGTAATCCTGCTGCGCAAGTACGGGGAGTGTCAGGGACGCAATGGCCGTGACAACCACGCCGGTCAACATGATTCTGCGCATCTTCATGGATGAATTTCCTGGTGATCTGTTTGCGATTCCGAGACGGTGGGTTTTTTCAATGGGTGCTTTGGGCGAGCTTCAAGGCTTCAATCATTTGCGCTGAGATCGTCTCGCGACTCTGGGTCACCAATAAAACCCGCGTCGGTTGGTCGGCCGTGTTGTGCACGGTACGAACCATGCCTGGCTCGATGCGAACAAGGTCATAGCGATGGAGGTGGATGGAATGCCCCTGGAAGCTGACTTCGCAAGGCTGATCGCCGGTCTGGATGACCCACTGGCAGTGGTCCGGGTCTACCGTGGCCGTGGACGATTCGTGTGCGGCCAGTTTCAGCATGGAGACGTCCATGCCAGGCCAGCATGACACAGGTGCCGTGGGATGGTTGCTTGAACTCATGACGGGATACACGGTTTCGCCAGCGGCTGGCTGCGCTTTCAGCGAATCCGCTCGGGTGGTGCGCTCTTGCATTTTTTCTGTCGAGATGTCGAAGGCGGCCTCGCCCTGGAAGCGCATGTTGATACCCGCCAGCAGTTCCATGACCTGGTCGCCATGTTGCTGTCTAAGATCCTCGCCAATGGATCGCAACATCTCGATCTTGTCACTCATTTTGTCGTCGCCTTGAATCAAGACCAGCAGTCTTGCCTCGGCGTTGGTGAGGTTGCGAAATGTGCGATAGACGTTGGGGGGCACTGAGCAAAGATCGCCCGGATTCAGCGTGACTTTGTGCTGCAGCTCGTTGCCCCAGAGCACATCAAAGCGACCATCGAGGCAGAAGAATGTCTCCAGCGTGCCGGTGTGGTTGTGCGATACGGGTCCTTGATTTGGCGTGCACTGGGCCACCGTGATGCACAAGCCCGGCCAGCCCCGCAGTGGTGCCAAAGCATTGCGTCCCACCAAACCAGGAGGTGACACGATGGGAAACACCTGATTGGCGGCCAGATACTCCATCACTTCGCGAGGAATGCCGTTGTTGGCGTGCTGTGACTGGTAGGACATCAACTCCCTGAAGCGGGCGATGACGGGGGGAGCAGATGGGGTGGAGTTGACTTGAGACATGGGCTTGGGTCGGGTGCGTCAGGACGATGATTCCGAAGAAGGGAACGAGCTTCGAACTGATCGTGACACACTCCGCCACTCCACCTCATAGGGTTACTACTTGAGCCGTGTCACCGACGAGCCTCCAGCGTGGGTCGCCACGATGAAGAGACGGGTGCCCGTCAACGCGCTCGTTTGAGCCTGAGCGCAGAGGGTTGGAGCATGAATCGGGTTCTGGATGCGACCCAGTCTCACTCCGGCTGCATGCCCGCATCCGCAAAAGCTTTCGACCAGGCTTGCAATTGTTCGGGCATGAAAGCAGCCAATTCGGCGGGTGTGCTGCTGGCCAGGTCAAAGCCGAGTTTGTCGACGCGCTCGCGCACATCCGGGCGCGCCATGGCGGCTGCGAGTTCGCGGCTCATGCGCTGGGCAATCTCGGGAGGCAGCTTGGCTGGGCCAAAGAGCGCGGCCCAGGTGCCCGCTGTCAAGGGTGGCACCCCTGCCTCTACCGCCGTGGGCACTTGGGGCATGAGGTTGTAGCGCGAGGGCAGCAGCACAGCCATGGCGCGCAGCTTGCCCGACTGAACATGCGGCAGCGCGCTGGTCGGAGTCGCAAATGTCATTTGCAGATGACCGCCCAGAATGTCGTTCACCGTGGGGCTTTCGCCTTTGTAGGGAATGAGGTTCAGGTCGAGTTTGGCTTCCTGCTTGAGCCGGGTGTACATCAACTGCGTGACACCGCTGTAACTGCCGTAATTGAACTTGCCAGGTTGCTGGCGTGCCAGGGCGAACAACTCGGACGCCTGCTGCGCCGGCACTTGTGCACCGGCCACCAACACGTAGATGTAACGACCCACCAGTGACACGGGCGTGAAACTCTTGATGGGATCGTACGGCGGGTTTTTCTTCAGCAAGGGCACTTGCATCATGGGTGTGTTGGAGGCCAGAAAGAAGGTGTGGCCATCGGGCTCGGACCGGGCGACATAGTCACCGGCAATGGCGCCATCGGCGCCGGGGCGGTTTTCAACCAGCACCGGTTGCCCCAGCGACTGGGTGAGCACCTGCGCCAGGATGCGGGCCACGGCATCGGTGGAACCGCCGGGCGGAAACTGCAACACCAGGCGAACCGGTTTGGTCGGCCAGGTCTGGCCCCATGCTGCCAGGCCCAGTGAGCACAGCAACAGGCCGGTGAACAGTCGTTTGGACCATGAACGAGGATGCATTGTCAGTCTCCGAGGATGGGGTCGGTGGGTTGAGTGAGGGTATGGCTTGTATTCTGCTACGAACCCGGCATAGCGTGGGTTTGGGCTTTCCCGGTGGACAAAACCCGTGCTTCGGATTGAAATGGTCGCATGAGTCATATTCTGTCCCTGGATCAGGGCACCACCAGTTCGCGTGCCATTGTCTTCAACGCACGGGGCGATACGGTGGCATTGGCGCAGCGCGAATTTGCCCAGCATTTTCCGCAGCCGGGCTGGGTCGAGCACGATCCGATGGAGATCTGGAGCTCGCAGCTGCAAGTGGCCCGCGAGGCCTTGAAGTCGGCCCAGCGACAGGGTGTCCCTGTCACGGCCCTGGCCATCACCAACCAGCGCGAGACCACCGTGCTGTGGGACCGAGCCACCGGCCAGCCCGTGGCGCCGGCCATCGTGTGGCAGGACCGTCGAACGGCCAGCCACTGTGACCAGTTGCGCACGCAAGGCCATGCCGACGTGTTTCAACGCAAGACGGGTCTGGTGCTGGATGCGTATTTTTCGGGCACCAAGCTGGCCTGGCTGCTTGACCATGTGCCGGGTGCACGACGCCGTGCCGAGCGCGGTGAGCTGGCCTTTGGCACGGTGGACAGTTGGCTGATCTGGCAACTCACCGGCGGGCGTGTGCACGCCACCGATCCGAGCAACGCCTCGCGCACGCTGCTCTTCAACCTGCACACGATGGCGTGGGACCCGCAGTTGCTGGCCTGGCTGAACATTCCCCCCTCCGTGCTGCCGCAGGTGGTGCCTTCCAGCGGCGTGTTGGGCACCACCGACCCTTCGGTGCTGGGGCGTGCCTTGCCCATTGCCGGCGTGGCAGGGGACCAGCAGGCCGCCACTTTCGGGCAGGCGTGTTTCGAACCAGGCATGGCCAAGAACACCTATGGCACGGGTTGCTTCATGCTGATGAACACTGGTCAGCGCGCGGTGGCGAGTCAGCATCGCTTGCTGTCCACCGTGGGCTGGCAGGGTCCGCAGGGCCGCGACCAGACCGCCTACTGCCTGGAGGGGTCGGTGTTCATGGCCGGAGCGACGGTGCAATGGTTGCGTGATGGCCTGCACATGATCCAGGACGCCAGCGAGGTGGAGGCCTTGGCGGCCAGCGTGGAAGACAGCGGCGATGTTTACCTGGTGCCAGCGTTTGCCGGCCTGGGCACGCCCGAGTGGGACAGCTATGCCCGCGGCACGCTGGTGGGCATGACCCGGGGCACGGGGCGTGCGCACATCGCTCGTGCCGCGCTGGAAGCGATTGCCCTGCAGACAGCCGATGTGTTTGATGCCATGGCCCGTGACGCAGGCGTGCCGCTGCGCGAACTGCGCGTGGACGGTGGAGCCAGCCGCAACAACCTGCTCATGCAGTTGCAGGCCGATTTACTGGGGGTGCCCGTGGTGCGCCCCAAGGTGACCGAAACCACCGCCTTGGGTGCCGCCTACCTGGCCGGGTTGGCGTGCGGCGTCTGGCGCGACGCCCACGACATTGCGGCGCTGTGGCAGGTGGACCGGCGTTTCGAGCCGGGCTTGAGCGATGTGGCGCGTCGTCACAAGCTCCAGCGCTGGCATGAGGCGGTGCAGCGATCGAGGGGCTGGGCACGTGGTTGAGCACGGGGTTGGGCCCATCGGCCAGGCCATGCGCTGATTCGAGACGGCCTGGGTCCCAGGTGGGTGACATCGCCCAAATCGGCCGACACCTGGGGGACGGGTGTGGCTTCATCGGCTCGCC
>CANFMY010000053.1 GCA_947448375.1 Comamonadaceae bacterium
CGGAGGTGCCGGCAAATCCTCGCTCACCGACGAGCTGGTGCGCCGCTTTCGCCTGGACCAGGACGACGCGCTGCGCATCGCGGTGGTGTCCATCGACCCGTCACGCCGCAAGAGCGGTGGCGCCTTGCTGGGCGACCGCATCCGCATGAACGCCATCGGTCCGTGGCGCCAGGGCGCGCGCGTGTTCATGCGCTCGCTGGCCACGCGTGACTTTGGCAGCGAGATCAGCGCCGCCCTGCCCGACGTGGTGGCCGCTGCGCGTTGCGCCGGCTTTGACCTGGTGATTGTCGAGACATCGGGCATCGGCCAGGGAGACGCCGCCATCGTTCCGCACGTGGACGTTCCCCTGTATGTGATGACCCCCGAATTCGGTGCTGCCAGCCAGCTCGAGAAAATCGACATGCTCGACTTTGCCGAGTTCGTGGCGATCAACAAGTTCGACCGCAAGGGCGCGAGCGACGCGCTGCGCGATGTGGCCAAGCAAGTGCAACGCAACCGCGAAGCCTGGACCGTGGCCGCCGAGCAGATGCCCGTGTTTGGCACCATGGCCTCGCGCTTCAACGATGACGGCGTGACCGCCCTGTACCAGGCCCTGAAGCCGCGTCTGGCCGAACTGGGTCTGAAGCTGCAGGCCGGTCGACTGCAACAGCCCGCCACGCGGCACAGCACGCACCAGAGCCCCATCGTCCCGGCGGCTCGCACGCGCTACCTGGCCGAGATCAGCGACACCGTGCGTGGCTACAAGCAACGCGCCCACCAGCAAGCGCAACTCGCGCGTGAAATCCAGCAGTTGCGTGCCGCCTCGCGCATGCTCCGAGCCGACAAGCCCGACCGCGCCCGCGCCGCCGAAGCCGCCCTGGACCTGGCCGCCTCGCGCGAGCAGGACCTGGGTGCGGCCGAGCGCAAACTGCTGGCGCAATGGGACGACATGCAGCGCGCCTATGCGGGTGACGAATACGTGGTCAAGATTCGCGACAAGGAACTGCGCACGGCCATCACCACCACCACCTTGAGTGGCACCAAGATCCGCAAGGTATCGCTGCCGCGCTACGAAGACGAGGGCGAACGCCTGAAATGGCTGATGCTGGAAAACGTGCCCGGCACCTTTCCCTACACCGCGGGCACCTTTGCCTTCAAGCGCGAGGGCGAGGACCCCACGCGCATGTTCGCCGGTGAGGGCGACGCCTTCCGCACCAACCGCCGCTTCAAACTGCTGTCCGAGGGCATGCCCGCCAAGCGCCTGTCCACCGCCTTCGATTCGGTCACGCTGTACGGGCACGAACCCGACGAGCGCCCCGACATCTACGGCAAGGTGGGCAACTCGGGGGTGAGCATCGCCACCCTGGACGACATGAAGGTGCTCTACAGCGGCTTTGACCTGTGCAACCCCAGCACCAGCGTGTCCATGACCATCAACGGCCCGGCGCCGGCCATCCTGGCGATGTTCATGAACACCGCCATCGATCAGAACCTCGACAAGTTCAAGGCCGACAACGGACGCGACCCCACCGACACCGAGGCCGACAAGATCCGCGCGTGGGTGCTGCAAAACGTGCGCGGCACCGTGCAGGCCGACATCCTGAAGGAAGACCAGGGACAAAACACCTGCCTCTTCAGCACCGAGTTCTCGCTCAAGGTGATGGGCGACATCGCCGAGCACTTCGTGCACCACCAGGTGCGCAATTTCTACTCGGTGTCGATCAGCGGCTATCACATCGCCGAAGCCGGTGCCAACCCGATCAGCCAGCTTGCCTTCACGCTCTCCAACGGATTCACCTATGTGGAGTCGTACCTGGCGCGCGGCATGCACATCGATGACTTCGCGCCCAATCTGAGCTTTTTCTTCAGCAACGGCATGGACCCCGAGTACACCGTGCTGGGCCGGGTGGCCCGTCGCATCTGGGCCGTGGCGATGAAGGAAAAATACGGCGCCAACGAGCGTTCGCAAAAGCTGAAGTACCACATCCAGACCAGCGGCCGCAGCCTGCACGCGCAGGAAATTCAGTTCAACGACATCCGCACCACGCTGCAAGCGCTGATTGCCATCTACGACAACTGCAACAGCCTGCACACCAACGCCTACGACGAGGCCATCACCACCCCCACCGAAGAGAGCGTGCGCCGTGCCATGGCCATCCAGCTCATCATCAACCGCGAGTGGGGCCTGGCGAAGAATGAAAACCCTAACCAGGGGGCCTACATCCTCGACGAACTCACCGAGCTGGTGGAAGAAGCCGTGCTGACCGAGTTCGACCGCATTGCCGAACGCGGCGGTGTGCTGGGCGCCATGGAAACCGGCTACCAGCGCGGCCGCATCCAGGACGAGAGCATGCACTACGAAATGCTCAAGCACACCGGCGAGTACCCCATCATCGGCGTCAACACGTTCCGCAACCCCAAGGGCGACCCGACCCCCGAGACCCTGGAGCTGGCTCGCAGCACCGACGAGGAAAAGCGCAGCCAACTGTCACGGCTGCAGGATTTCCACAGCCGCCATGCCGACGCAGCCGCCCAGCAACTCGCTCAGCTGCAGCAAGCCGTGCTGGACAACACCAATGTGTTTGACGTGCTCATGCAAGCCGTGCGTCACTGCTCGCTGGGGCAGATCACACAGGCGCTGTTCGAAGTGGGTGGTCAGTACCGCCGCAACATGTAAGCCTCGGCGGGAGGCTGCGCTGGCGCGCAGGACCGTCAGGGCGCGCCGCGCTTGCCACGACTCAGGTCCACGCCAAGCTGCTTGAGCTTGCGGTAAAGGTGGGTGCGCTCCAGCCCCGTCTTTTCAGCCACGCGCGTCATCGAGCCGCCCTCCTGCGCCAGGTGAAACTCGAAGTAGGCTTTCTCGAAAGCGTCACGCGACTCGCGCAGCGGCTGGCTGAGGTCGAAGGTTTGCTCATGCGCAGCCAGCACCACGGCCACGGGTTCGGCCGGCGCGGCCTGCGAGCCACTCATGTCCTCGTTCGACTGAGCTCCCAGCGACGCTGAGGCACTCGTATTGACGCCGGCACTGGTACTGGCGGTGGCGGCCGGCTTGCGTGCCAGACCTTGCTCCACCGCCTTGAGCAGCTTTTGCAAGGTGATGGGTTTTTCCAGAAAGGCTTGAGCGCCAATGCGCGTGGCTTCCACCGCGGTGTCGATGGTGGCGTGTCCGCTCATCATGATGACCGGCATGTTGAGCAGACCCGCGGCCGACCATTCCTTGAGCAGGCTCACGCCATCGGTGTCAGGCATCCAGATGTCGAGCAGCACCAGGTCCGGACGCGATTGGGCGCGCGCCGCGCGGGCCTGCGCCGCGTTCTCGGCGAGTTCAACCGCGTGGCCTTCGTCGTTCAGGATTTCGAACAACAGATCGCGAATTCCCAACTCGTCATCGACCACCAGAATATTTGCCATAGTGAAGCCCGGGCTCCGTGAATTTATGTGTCTGCTGCCTGGAATGATAACGACACTTGCGCTCCCACCACCTGGCCCTCGTCCTCGATGTTTTTCAGGTTGATGCGGGCACCATGATCATCGGCGATTTTCTTCACCACCGCCAGGCCCAGTCCGGTGCCGCGCGCCTTGGTGGTCACGTAGGGCTCGAAGGCTCGCTTGAGAATGGCCTCGGGAAAACCGGTGCCCGAGTCGCGCACCACCAGACGCACGCGCCGGCTTTGCGGGTTCCAGACCGTGGAGAGTTGCACGTGCCGAACCGGCAGCCCCTCGCTCGCGTCCTGCGCGTTTTGCAGCAGGTTGTGCGCGACCTGTCGCAACTGCTGCGCATCGCCCAGGATGGGCGGGCACGCCGGGTCGAACTGCGCCTCCACCGGCACCGTGGCCGTCTCGGCCGAATACAGGTGCAGCAAATCCTGCATGAGCGCGTTCAGGTCCAGCCGCTGCAGTTCGGCTTTGGGCAGGCGTGCGTAGTCTCGGAACTCATTGACCAGCCGCTTCATGGCATCCACCTGGTCCACGATGGTCTTGACCGATTTGGTCAGGATGGCTTGTTCCGGTGCGTCCAGCTTGCCATCCAGTTTCATCTCCAGTCGTTCGGCCGAAAGCTGGATGGGTGTGAGCGGGTTCTTGATTTCATGGGCGAGGCGTCGCGCCACCTCGCCCCAGGCCTGGGCGCGCTGGGCCGAGACGATTTCGGAGATGTCATCGAACACCAGCAAGCGGGCCTGGTTGGGCAGCACCGCGCCGCGCGCCACCAGGATGGTGCCGTCCGAGGCCTTCTCCAAGGCCGAGGTGTAGTGCGTGCCCGAGGGGTTTTGCAATTCGAACGATTGCTGCCAGTGATCCAGCCCGTGCTGCATCCGCTCGGCGGCCAGGAGATCGAACTGCTGTTGCACCTGTTGCGCAAACTCTGCCAGCCCCTCCAGTTCCGCCAGCGCACGGCCTTCGTAGGCCGCCAGCGGGGCTCGCAAAATTCGGGTGGCGCCCGGGTTGGACGACACGATGCGTCCCTGCGTATCGAGCACCACCACACCCGTGGTCAGGTTGTCCAGGATGGTTTGCAAATTGGTGCGCGCCAGCGTCACTTGGTCCATGCTGCGCTCCACCGTCGAGCGAGCGTCGGCCAGCTGCTGCGTCATCGCCGCAAAGGCGCGCGTCAACCCGTCCAGCTCGTTGCGGCCATTCAACACCGGTTTGGGGCCCAGGTCGCCGGCGGCCACTTCGCGCACACCGTTGAGCAACAACAACAACGGCCGGGCCAGTTGATTGCCCAGCAAGACGGCCAGCAACACCGCACCAAACACCGACAGAAACAGGCTGAGCGTCAGGGTGCCGATGTACATGCGCCGCAGGCCATCGCGCGCCAATGCGCGCTCCTGGTATTGCAGATTGGCCTCTTGCAGCGCCAATGAGTCGGCCACCAGGGTAGAGGGCAGGCTTTG
Source organism: Comamonadaceae bacterium (assembly GCA_947448375.1). Lineage (GTDB taxonomy): Bacteria > Pseudomonadota > Gammaproteobacteria > Burkholderiales > Burkholderiaceae_C > Limnohabitans. The sequence goes on from CANFMY010000053.1 coordinate 4,875, forward strand.
GGTCACTTGCAGCACGCGCGCCTCCGACAGCAGTCCCAATCCTGGCGCCGACATCGACACCAGCACCTTCACCCGCGGACGGGTGGCGCCCGCGCCCGGCTCGTCCTCCAGACCCTCGATCTGGGTGATGACGGGTTGCGTGCGCAACTGTCGCAACTGCAGGCTGCTCGGGCGATCTTGCAACGAGGACAGCAGCGAGTTACCGGCGCTGGCCAGCGGCGCACCCGAACCCGACCACACCACCAGATCTTCCACCCCCAGTTGATCGCGCAAGCGCTCCAGCGCCACCCCGGACGACACCCCTTGTGCATCGACCAGTTGCACCGCCGCCTGGCGCGACTTCTGCCCCAGATCGCTGGCCAGTGTCTCCATCGACGTGCGGCCCAGGTTCAAGCCTGCCGCCAAGGCCCCTTCCACCTTGGTGTCGAACCAGGCCTCGATGGAGCGAGACACGAACTGGTAAGAGACGCCATAAATCAGCAAGCCGGGCAAAAAACCCACCAGCACGAAGATGAACGCCAGCTTGAGCAACAGTCGGCTGCCAAATCGCCCCTCGCGCACACGCGCGAGCAAGCGCACCACGATCCAGAGAATCACCGCGAGCAAAACGCCAGCCACCACCGAGTTGAGGGTGAACAGCACCGTGTAGTACTGCTCGTACAGTTCCCAACTCTGGGTGGCCTGGGTCAATAAAAAGAGCAGCACCATGCCCAGCCCGAGCATGGTGAACAAGCCCACCCCCATCAGCCAGCGCAAGCGGCGTGATCGGACCAGGGCGATGTCGGGGCTCATTTGGCGTCGGCCGTCAGCTTGAGTGTGCGGCTGATGCCCAGGTTCCAGTCACTCTCGCCCAGCACGCCCAATTGCAGCGGGCGGGGCAACTGGGTCAGGTCCAGCCGAAAGCTGAAGTCCACCCGGTGCTTGCCATCGGCATCCACCTGGGCCAACTCGGCCACCTTCCAGCGGTTGATTCGCCCGAGTGCCGACACGGCTTCGCTCGCGCTGTCAAAACTTTGGCCCAGGGACACGCCCAGCCCGGTGTTGCCGATGGGCTGGGATGACACCAGCAGGCGCCAGCGACGGGTCAGGGGTTGGTAGCTCAGGCGCATGTAGCGTTCCTGGCGTGCCACCTCGCGGTCGTACCAGTACCAGCGCTCGCGCAATATGTCCACGCGGGCGACGAAGTGCAGGGGGACCCCCTTGCTCAACGCGTCTTCCACCGCAACCGGCCATTCAATCTGCATGCCGGCGTTGAGGTAATAGCCGTCTTCCAGGCGCTGAACCTGTACATCCTCGAGCTGGATGGGCAGGCCTTGCGGTGCTTGGGCCTGCACCGCGCCGGCGATCATCAACAGGCTCAGCAGCACCCACGCCCGCACCCCACGCCAGGCCCACAGAGCCCACGCACGGGTCCCCGCCTCAGCCGGGGGACTTCTCCAGCACCGCGTAATAAAAACCATCGTGATCACCCAGCCGATTGTCCGGGAGGCCGGGCTGATTTGCCGGCGCCAAGGGAATTAAATGCCCTGGCGAGGGGCGCAAACGCGCGTCAGTGTTGTGCGCAAGAAACGAATCGATCCGGTCCTGACCTTCGGCCCGAAAGACCGAGCACGTGCAGTAGACCAGCACGCCCCCCGGACGCAGCAACGGCCACAAGGCCTCGAGCAACCGGCTTTGCTGCTGCGCGAGTTGCGCAATGTCGGATTCGCGGCGCAACCAGGGGATGTCCGGATGCCGCCGCACAATGCCCGAAGCGCTGCAGGGCGCGTCCAGCAACACACCGTCAAAGGGCTGGCCATCCCACCAGGTGGCGGGTTCGCCCGCATCGGCACACCGCACCTGGGCGTGGAGTCCCATGCGGCGCAGATTCTCCTCCATGCGAGGCACGCGGGTGGCGTCGATCTCCAGGGCCAGCAGCTGCACCGAGCGCCCATCCACAGGGGCTGCCTCCAGCAAGTGGGCCGTTTTGCCACCGGGCGCCGCGCAGGCGTCCAGCAGTCGCCAAGGCGCTGGGCCGGCTGACCCGGATGGCGTCGGCGTGGCCTGCAGCAAGCCATCCCACAACAACTCGGCAGCCAGCTGGGCGGCGGCATCCTGCACCGAGCAATCGCCGGCGTCAAAGCCGGGCAGTTGGTGGACATCCACCGGCTTGTCGAGCTGCAAGCCTTGTCGCCCGACGGGCTGGCTGGCGATGCCCGCCGCCTGCCAGCGTGTATGCAGGGCTTCGCGGGACGTGTGTCGCCCATTGACCCGCAAGGTCATGGGCGCCGGATGTTGACCGTGCTCCAGCAGGTGTTGCCAGACCTGGGGATGGTCGCGCTGCAAGCGCGCCACCCACCAGGGCGGCAGCGGGGAAATGGCCGATGGATCAGCCTGCAGCTGGCCCAGCAAGGCCTCGCGCTCGCGCAGGAAGCGCCGCAAGCAGGCATTGATGAAGGCCGCCTGTCCCTGCGTTGGGCGGCTGCGTTTGGCGGCTTCCACCGATTGGTTCACCAGGGTGTGCACATCGTAGGGGGCCTGGGTGTCGTTCCAGCACAAGGCCAGGGCCGTGCACAAGAGTGCGTCCGCAGCCGGTGCCGGCGCCCGTGGCGCCAACCGCTGGCGCAACGCCTGGGCCACGCCCAACTGTCGCAACACCCGAAACAAGAGCGACTGCACCGCTGCGCGACGTCGGACCTCGACCTGGGGCAGCAAACGGCTGGTCGATTGACCTTGGCGAACCGCCTGCAGCAACTGCGCCACCGTCTGCAGCAACTGCCACAAGGGCGGCGACACCGTCGGGGCGCTGCTGCGCGCTCCCTCATCTGACGAAGCGCTGGCTGCGCGGTCCGTCAGGCTCACAGCACAAAGCCCGGCGTGAACTTGAACAGCCGCGCCAGCAACAGCGCCGGGAATTCAGCAATGGCCTGGTTGTACTGCTCGACCGCCTGGTTAAACCGCTGGGTATCGGGCTGCACCAACAGCAGTTGTGCCTGCCAGCGCTGCTGCAAGGCATCAGACACCGCCACGCGGTAGGCCGACGGCGCGACCAGGCTCTCCCAGGCGGCTTGCAGCGCCAACTGCGCCTGGCGAACGCGCTCGACCGAATCCGCCCGCAAGGGATGCTCTTGCATCCGGGCGAGTTCCATGGCCAGGTGGCGTGCGCTCTCTTGCAGCCGGCTCCAGTGACTGGCGCCCTGGTCGGGAGTCAACTCCGAGCGCCAGGGCGCTGAAGAAATCACCACATCGCTCAGCACCTGCTGCACCAGCTCGGTGAACTCGAGCATGCGCAATTCCAGCGCGTCAAAGCTCTGCTGCACTTGCGACTGCAAGCGCACCAGGCGGTTGTACGCCCCCAGGGCCCAGAACACCCCGATGGCGATGGTGAGCCAGAACCAGCCCGCGGTCAGCATGTCGTGCTTCGCTGAAACGACAAAGGCCCGCGAGGGCCTTTGTGTTTACTCGGCAGCCGCAGCGCTTTCGCCGTCAACCGACGAGGCGACCTCGCCCGGGACTTCGCCGGCCAGTTCGGCCGCCTCCGCCTCTGCGATGGCACGGCGTTCGGCTTCGTCCATGGCATCCTTGACCTTGCGGGCCTGGTGGTAAGCCATGCCGCTGCCGGCCGGGATGAGACGACCCACGATGACGTTTTCCTTGAGACCACGCAGCTCGTCGCGCTTGCCCATGATGGCAGCCTCGGTGAGCACGCGGGTGGTTTCCTGGAACGACGCCGCCGAGATGAAGCTGTCGGTGGACAGCGACGCCTTGGTGATACCCAGCAACAGGTTGCTGTAGGTCGCCGGCAACTTGCCGTCGGCCTGCAACGCCTCGTTGGTGTTAAGCATCTCCGAGCGCTCGACCTGCTCGCCGCCGATGTAGCCGGAGTCGCCCGAGTTCTCGACCACGACACGACGCAGCATCTGGCGAACGATCACCTCGATGTGCTTGTCGTTGATCTTCACACCCTGGAGTCGGTACACGTCCTGCACTTCGTCCACGATGTAGCGAGCCAGCTCTTCCATGCCCAGCAGGCGCAGGATGTCTTGCGGATCGGCCGGACCGTCGACGATGCTCTCGCCCTTGTTGACCACCTGGCCTTCGTGCACCAGGATGTTCTTCTCCTTGGGCACGAGTTCTTCCCAGACCTTGCCTTCCGGGTCGGTGATCTGCAAGCGCACCTTGCCTTTGGTTTCCTTGCCGAACGACACGGTACCGGTCATCTCGGCCAGGATGCCCTTGTCCTTGGGTGAGCGGGCTTCGAACAGCTCGGCCACACGCGGCAGACCACCGGTGATGTCGCGGGTCTTCTGACCTTCGACCGGGATACGGGCCAGCACTTCGCCGGGGCCCACGTCCTGGCCATCACGCACCTGGATCAGCGCGCCGACCTGGAAGCCGATCGTCACCGAGTGGTCGGTGCCGGGGATCTTGACTTCCTTGCCAGCCGCGTCAATCAGCTTGACCTGCGGACGCACCACCTTGGCGGCGCCACGACGCTTGGGATCGATCACCACCAGGGTGGACAGACCGGTCACTTCGTCGACCTGCTTGGCCACGGTGAGGCCTTCTTCCACGTTCTCGAACTTCACCTGACCGGCGAATTCGGTGATGATGGGTCGGGTCAGCGGATCCCAGTTGGCCAGGATGGTGCCGGCCTTGATCGGCTGGTCGGCCTTGACCGTGAGGGTCGCGCCATAGGGCACCTTGTGGCGCTCGCGCTCGCGGCCGTGTTCGTCGTGAATGACGATCTCGCCGGAACGGGCAATCACCACCAGTTCGCCCTTGCTGTTGGTCACGTAGCGCATGGTGGCATTGAAGCCGATGACGCCGTTGGACTTGGCTTCCACGCTGGAGGCCACCGCAGCACGCGAGGCCGCACCGCCGATGTGGAAGGTGCGCATGGTCAGCTGGGTGCCGGGTTCGCCGATGGACTGCGCGGCAATCACACCCACCGCCTCGCCCACGTTCACCAGACCGCCACGGCCCAGGTCGCGGCCATAGCACTTGGCGCACAGGCCGAAGCGGGTTTCACAGTTGAGCGCGGTGCGGACCTTGACTTCGTCGACACCCGCGGCCTCGAGTTCGTCGATCAGGTCCTCGTCCAGCATGGTGCCGGCGGTCGCGAGCACGGCGCGGTTTTCGGGGTGCAGCACGTCCTCGGCCGCGGTACGGCCCAGGATACGGTCGCGCAGCGATTCGATGACTTCACCGCCTTCGACGATGGCGCGCATCAGCTGGCCTTCGTGGGTGCCGCAATCGTCTTCGGTCACCACCAGATCCTGCGTCACGTCCACCAGACGACGGGTCAGGTAACCCGAGTTGGCGGTCTTGAGCGCGGTATCGGCCAGACCCTTACGGGCGCCGTGCGTGGAGATGAAGTACTGCAACACATTCAGACCTTCACGGAAGTTCGCCGTGATGGGGGTCTCGATGATGGAGCCGTCCGGCTTGGCCATCAGGCCACGCATACCGGCGAGCTGTCGGATCTGGGCGGCAGAGCCGCGGGCACCCGAGTCAGCCATCATGTAGATGGAGTTGAAGGATTCCTGTTCGACCTCGTTGCCGTGGCGGTCGATGGTCTTTTCCTTGCGCAACTGGTCCATCATCACCTTGGACACGGCGTCACCCGCCTTGCCCCAGATATCGACGACCTTGTTGTAGCGCTCGCCCGAGGTCACCAGACCCGAGACGTATTGCTGTTCGATCTCTTTCACCTCGATCTCGGCGTCGGCGATGATGCGGTGCTTCTCTTGCGGCACCAGCATGTCGTCGATGGCAATCGAGATGCCCGCGCGGGTGGCCAGACGGAAGCCGTTTTGCAGCAGCTTGTCGGCAAACACCACGGTCTCTTTCAGGCCGCACTTGCGGAACGAGGTGTTGATCAGGCGCGAGATCTCTTTCTTCTTCAGCGCCTTGTTCAGGTTGCTGAAGGGCAGACCCTTGGGCAGGATCTCGGAGAGCAGGGCACGACCGGCGGTGGTGTCCACCAGCGAGGTGCTGGGGGTGAACTCGCCCGTGATCTTGTCCTTGTTCCACTCGGTCAGACGCACGCTGATCTTGGCGGTGAGCTCGACCTCGTCGGCATCCAGTGCGCGCTGCACTTCGCCCACGTCGGCAAACACCAGGCCTTCGCCCTTGCCGTTGATGCGCTCGCGGGTGGTGTAGTACAGACCGAGCACCACGTCTTGCGAGGGCACGATGGAGGGTTCGCCGTTGGCGGGGAACAGCACGTTGTTGGAGGCCAGCATCAGCGTGCGGGCTTCCATCTGCGCTTCCACCGACAGCGGCACGTGAACGGCCATCTGGTCGCCGTCAAAGTCGGCGTTGAACGCCGAGCACACCAGCGGGTGCAGCTGAATGGCCTTGCCTTCGATCAGGATGGGCTCAAATGCCTGGATGCCCAGGCGGTGCAGCGTGGGGGCGCGGTTGAGCATCACGGGGTGCTCTTTGATCACCTCTTCGAGAATGTCCCACACCACCGGCGTACCGGATTCGACTTCCTTCTTCGCCGCCTTGATGGTGGTGGCGATTCCCATCGCCTCCAGACGCGAGAAGATGAAAGGCTTGAACAGCTCGAGCGCCATCAGCTTGGGCAGGCCACACTGGTGCAGTTTGAGCGTCGGGCCCACGGTGATCACCGAGCGGCCGGAGTAGTCGACGCGCTTGCCCAGCAAGTTCTGGCGGAAGCGACCCGACTTGCCTTTGATCATGTCGGCCAGCGACTTCAGGGCACGCTTGTTGGCGCCCGTCATGGCCTTGCCACGACGGCCGTTGTCCAGCAGCGAGTCCACGGCCTCTTGCAGCATGCGCTTCTCGTTGCGCGCGATGATCTCGGGCGCTTTGAGTTCAAGCAGGCGGCGCAGACGGCTGTTGCGGTTGATGACGCGACGGTACAGGTCGTTGAGGTCGGAGGTGGCGAAACGGCCACCGTCCAGCGGCACCAGCGGACGCAGGTCCGGGGGCAGCACGGGCAGTACCGACAGCACCATCCACTCGGGCTTGAGGCCCGACTTCTTGAAGGCCTCAAGCACCTTCAGGCGCTTGGAGTTCTTCTTGACCTTGACTTCAGAGCCGGTGAGGTCACCGCGCAGCTTTTCGATCTCGATGTCGAGGTCCATGCCCTCGAGCAGATCGCGGATGCCTTCGGCGCCCATCTTGGCGATGAATTCGTCGCCGTATTCCTTGCGCTTCTCATCAAAGTCGTCCTCGGACATGATGCCGAATTTCTTCAGCGGGGTCATGCCGGGGTCGGTCACCACATAAGCTTCAAAGTACAGCACGCGCTCGATGTCGCGCAGCGTCATGTCCAGCACCAGGCCCAGACGGCTGGGAAGCGACTTCAGGAACCAGATGTGGGCGCAGGGCGCGGCCAGGTCGATGTGACCCATGCGCTCGCGACGCACCTTGGTTTGGGTGACTTCAACGCCGCACTTCTCGCAGATCACGCCGCGGTGCTTGAGGCGCTTGTACTTGCCGCACAGGCATTCGTAGTCCTTGATCGGGCCAAAGATCTTGGCGCAGAACAGGCCGTCACGCTCGGGCTTGAAGGTGCGGTAGTTGATGGTCTCGGGCTTCTTGACTTCACCGAAAGACCAGGAACGGATCTTTTCGGGCGAGGCAATGCCGATCTTGATGGCATCGAAATGCTCATCGGGGGTGAACTGCTTGAACAGGTCGAGGAGTGATTTCATGGCTCAAATCCTTAATTTTGATCAGTGGAGGACAGAACACGTTGGCTTTGCCACCGAGTTCTGTCCCGCCATGCCTCAGGAACGCTCGAGTTCGATATCGATACCGAGCGAACGAATTTCTTTGACCAACACGTTGAACGACTCGGGCATGCCCGCTTCGATGGCGTGCTCGCCCTTGACGATGTTCTCGTACACCTTGGTGCGGCCTTGCACGTCGTCGGATTTGACGGTGAGCATTTCCTGCAAGGTGTAAGAAGCCCCGTAGGCCTCCAGCGCCCACACTTCCATCTCGCCGAAACGCTGGCCACCGAACTGGGCCTTGCCGCCCAGGGGTTGCTGCGTGACCAGCGAGTACGGTCCGGTGGAACGCGCGTGCATCTTGTCGTCGACCAAGTGGTGGAGCTTGAGCACGTGCATGTAGCCCACGGTGGTCGGACGCTCGAAGGCGTCGCCCGTGCGGCCGTCATACAGATGAGCCTGCGTGCGGGTGGCTGTGAGGCCCTTGGTCTTGGCGATGTCCTCCGGGAAGGCCAGCTTGAGCATGGCTCGGATGTCTTCTTCGGAGGCACCATCAAACACCGGCGTGGCAAACGGGATGCCCGTCGACAGGTTGTGCGCCATCTCGAGCAATTCGTCGTCGTTCAATTCCTTGAGCGACTCCTGGCGGCCGGTGGCGTTGTAGAGCTCTTCGAAGAACTTGCGCAACTCGGTCACGCGGGCCTCTTGCTGCAGCATGTCGCCGATGCGCTGACCAATGCCCTTGCCGGCCCAGCCGAGGTGAACCTCGAGCACCTGACCCACGTTCATCCGCGAGGGCACGCCCAGCGGGTTGAGCACGATGTCGCACGGGGTGCCGTCGGCCATGTAGGGCATGTCTTCCACGGGCACGATCTTGGAGACCACGCCCTTGTTGCCGTGACGGCCGGCCATCTTGTCGCCGGGCTGCAGACGACGCTTGACGGCCAGGTACACCTTGACCATCTTGAGCACGCCGGCGGGCAGCTCGTCGCCTTGCGTGAGCTTCTTGCGCTTTTCTTCAAACGCCAGATCAAAGCTGTGACGGGTTTGGGTGAGCGCGTTCTTGATGCTCTCGAGTTGCGAGGCCACTTCTTCGTCAGACGGGCGGATATCGAACCAGTGGAATTTTTCCACGCCATCCAGGTAGGCCTTGTCGATGGTCGAGCCTTTGGTCAGCTTGTTGGGACCGCCATTGGCCGCCTTGCCGATCAGCAGTTTTTCGATACGGTCAAAGGCATCGGCCTCGACGATGCGCAGCTGGTCGTTCAGGTCCAGGCGGAAGCGCTTGAGTTCATCGTCGATGATCTGCTGGGCGCGCTTGTCACGCTGGATGCCCTCGCGGGTGAACACCTGCACGTCGATGACGGTACCCTGCGAGCCCTGGTCGACGCGCAACGAGGTGTCTTTCACGTCGCTGGCTTTTTCGCCGAAGATGGCGCGCAGCAGTTTTTCTTCCGGCGTCAGCGTGGTCTCGCCCTTGGGCGTGACCTTGCCCACCAGCACGTCGCCGGGTTGCACTTCGGCGCCCACGTAGATGATGCCGGAGTCGTCCAGACGGTTGAGTTGCTGCTCGGACAGGTTGGGGATGTCGCGGGTGATTTCTTCCGCGCCCAGCTTGGTGTCACGCGCCATCACCACCAGTTCCTCGATGTGGATGGAGGTGTAACGGTCTTCGGCCACCACGCGCTCGGAGATGAGGATGGAGTCTTCGAAGTTGTAGCCGTTCCAGGGCATGAAGGCCACGAGCATGTTCTGACCCAGAGCGAGTTCGCCCAGATCGGTCGATGCGCCGTCAGCAATCACGTCGCCCTTGGCCAGCACGTCACCGCGCTTGACGATGGGACGCTGGTGGATGTTGGTGTTCTGGTTGGAGCGCTGATACTTGATCAGGTTGTAGATGTCCACGCCCACTTCACCGGCTTGCGTCTCGTTGTCGTTGACGCGCACCACGATGCGGGTGGCGTCGACGTAATCGACGATACCGCCACGGGTGGCCGTGACCACGGTGCCGGAGTCGATGGCCGCCACACGCTCGATACCGGTGCCAACGAAGGCTTTCTCGGGACGCAGCACCGGCACGGCCTGACGCTGCATGTTGGCGCCCATCAGGGCGCGGTTGGCGTCGTCGTGCTCAAGGAAGGGCACGAGCGAAGCGGCCACGGAGACGATCTGCGCGGGCGACACGTCCATGTACTCGATGCGCTCGGCACCGCACAGGATGGATTCACCTTTTTCACGGGCCGACACCAGGGTGTCGGTCAGGCGGCCGTCCTTGTCCAAGGTGGCGTTGGCCTGGGCAATGACGTACTTGCCTTCTTCGATGGCGGAGAGGTAGTCGATTTCGTTGGTGACCTTACCATCCGCCACGCGACGGTACGGGGTCTCGATGAAGCCGTACTCGTTCAGGCGGGCGTACAAGGCCAGCGAGTTGATCAGACCGATGTTCGGACCTTCCGGCGTTTCGATCGGGCACACACGGCCGTAGTGGGTGACGTGCACGTCGCGCACTTCAAAGCCAGCACGCTCGCGTGTCAGACCGCCCGGGCCCAGGGCCGAGACACGACGCTTGTGCGTAATCTCGGACAGTGGGTTGGTCTGGTCCATGAACTGCGACAACTGGGACGCACCGAAGAACTCCTTGAGTGCTGCAGAAATGGGCTTGGAGTTGATCAGGTCGTGCGGCATCAGGGGCTCTTGCTCGGCCTGACCCAGACGCTCTTTCACAGCCTTCTCGATACGCGCCAGACCGGTGCGGTACTGGTTCTCGGCGAGTTCGCCCACGCAACGCACGCGGCGGTTGCCCAGGTGGTCGATGTCGTCGACTTCGCCGTTACCGTTGCGCAGATCCACCAGGATCTTGACCACGGCCAGGATGTCGTCATTGGTCAGCACCATCGGGCCGGTGGATTCGTCACGGCCAACCTTGGCATTGAACTTCATGCGACCCACGCGCGAGAGGTCGTAGGTGTCGGGGTTGTAGAACAAGCGCTGGAACAGGGCCTGCACCGCGTCTTCCGTCGGCGGCTCGCCAGGACGCATCATGCGGTAGATGGCCACGCGCGCAGCAAATTCGTCCACCGTCTCGTCGATACGCAGGGTCTGCGAAATGTAGGCGCCCTGGTCGAGTTCGTTGGTGTAGATGCACTGCAGTTCTTGCACGCCGGCGGAGCGCAATTTTTTCAGCAGGGTCTCGGTCAACTCTACGTTGGCTTTGGCAATGATCTCGCCGGTCTCGGCGTCGACGATGTTGCGCGCCACCACGCGGCCGACG
>CANFMY010000054.1 GCA_947448375.1 Comamonadaceae bacterium
GACTTGACGATCTGCTCGGACAAGGCCATCTTCGGTCAGGTCGGCCCCAAGATGGGCTCGGTCGATCCGGGTTACGGCACCGCCTTCCTGGCCCGCGTGGTCGGCGAAAAGAAAGCCCGAGAGATCTGGTACCTGAACAAACGCTATTCCGGTCCGGAAGCGGTCGAGATGGGCCTGGCCAACATCTGTGTGCCGCATGAGCAACTCGACGCCACCGTGCAGGAATGGGCCGAGACGATTTGCGAGCGCAGCCCCACGGCCATCGCCATCGCCAAGCGCAGCTTCAACATGGACACGGCCCATCAGGCGGGCATCGCAGGCATGGGCATGTACGCCCTCAAGCTGTACTACGACACCGAAGAGTCGCGCGAAGGGGTGAATGCACTCAAGGAAAAGCGCAAGCCCGAGTTTCGCAAGTACGCCAAGTAACCGCGAGCCTGCTTCGGTCACCAGGAGACCCGAATGAATCCGTACATCGATGATGATTTGCAGACCCTGGCCGAGCATGCCCGGCGCTTTGCCGAGGGCCGCGTGGCGCCAGGGTTTCAGGAGCGCGATCACACGCGTGTGCTGGACCGCGACATCATGCGTGAGATGGGCGAGATGGGCTTCATTGCGCCCGAACTGCCCGAGTCCATCGGCGGGCAAGGGCTGGGTTCTTTGGCCGCGGGGGTGATTCACGAAGAGATCGCCCGTGCGGACTTGAGCATCAGCTACATCAACCTGTTGGCGTCACTCAACGGTCAAATCCTGGCCCATCATGGGGACCCCGCGGTGGTGCGACCCTGGCTGGAAAAACTGGTGAGTGGCCAGGCGTTGTTTGCCATTGCCCTGACCGAGCCGCGCGGCGGGTCGGACGCGGCGAATCTGCGCCTGCGTGTCGAGCGTGTGGGCGACGACTATGTGATCAACGGTGAGAAAACCTCGATCTCGGCAGCCGATCAGGCCGATGCCGTGGTGGTTTTTGGTCGCACCGGCACCCCCGAGTCGGGCGCGCACGGCGTGACCGCCCTGTTGGTGCCCACCGAGGTGCCCGGCCTGACACGTACACGCTTTGATTGCCACGGCCAGCGCGCGATTGGTCGCGGCTCGCTGTTTTTTGAAAACGTGCGCGTGCCCGTCAACCATCGGCTGGGTGATGAGAACAAAGGTTTTGTGCAGGTGATGCAGGGCTTTGACTTCTCGCGTGCCCTGATTGGCTTGCAAGTGCTGGCGGTGGCCAAGATTGCCTTGGAAGAGACCTGGGCGTATGTGGCCCAGCGACAGGCCTTTGGCAAGCCGCTGTCGGCCTTCCAGGGCGTGTCACACCCGCTGGCCGATTTCGAAACCCAGGTGGAGGCGGCGCGCTTGCTGTGTTTGCAGACCTTGTGGCTCAAGGACCGCGAGTTGCCCCACACGTCGCAGGCGGCCATGTGCAAATGGTGGGGCCCCAAGCTGGCCTATGACGTGGTGCATCAATGTCTGCTGTCCTTTGGCCATGGTGGCTACGACCGCGGTGTGATGGAGCAACGGCTGCGCGATGTGCTGGGCTTTCAGATTGGAGACGGCACGGCGCAAATCATGAAAACCATTGTGGCGCGTGACCGCGCCGGCCGTCACGCAGTCCCGAACTGACCCGGATGCTGGGTGCGCAGCCAGCGCAGCGCCCCCAGCCCGGCTGCACGGCCTGTGGCCATCGCGGCGGTGAGCAAATAGCCCCCCGTGGGCGCGTCCCAGTCCAGCATTTCACCGGCCACAAACACGCCCGGGCATGCGTTGAGCATCAGGTTGGCGTTCACGGCGTCGAAATCCACTCCCCCGGCGGTGCTGATGGCTTCGGCCAGGGGGCGCGCAGCCCGCACGCGCAGGGGCAAGGCCTTGATGGTCTGAGCCACGTGGGTCAGATCGTGCCAACCCTCCTTGCCCAGCACCTCGAACAACAGCGCCGTTTTCACGCCCTGCAGACCCAGTCGGCTTTGCAGATGGCTGGACATCGAGCGACTGCCGCGCGGATGGCGCAACTCCGCTTCCACACGCGCCGGGTCATGCTGAGGCAGCAAATCGAGCGTGAGATGGGCAACGCCTTGCGTCGTCAATTGCTGGCGCAAGGCCGCTGACGCGGCGTAAATGAGGCTGCCCTCGACGCCATACTCGCTGATCACGAATTCGCCTTGCCTGCGCTCCCAATGCCCATCGGCGTGCTGCACGCCGATCGCCACGGGTTTCACCGGTGAGCCCGCAAAGCGGCTGCGCAAATGCTCGCTCCAGGTCACCTCAAACCCGCAATTCGAACTTTGCAGCGGATGAACGTTGACTTGCCGTGCTTGCAACCAGGGTACCCACGCACCGTCCGACCCGAGTTGCGGCCAGCTGCCCCCCCCCAGGGCCAGGACCGTGGCCACAGGCTGCAAGCTCAAGGACTCGCCGTCGTGGGCCAATTGCAGGCTGCCATCCGGATGCCAGCCTTGCCATCGATGGCGCACGTGTGTGCGAACCCCCAGGCCCCGCAAGCGTTGCAGCCAGGCTCGCAGGAGGGGAGAGGCTTTCATCTGCGTGGGAAACACCCGTCCGGACGTGCCGACAAAGGTGTCGATGCCCAGGCCCTTCACCCACTCGCACAGCGCCGATGCGTCAAAGGCCTCCAGCGCGGGTTGCAGTGCAGCCTGACGGTCGCCATAGCGGCGCGCAAACCGGTCCGGCGGTTCGCTGTGGGTGATGTTCAAGCCGCCAACGCCAGCGCGCAGGAATTTGCGACCCAGCGACGGCATGGCGTCGTACACATCGACCGAGCAACCGGCCGTGGCCAGCACCTCGGCGGCCATGAGGCCCGCGGGCCCCCCGCCGATCACCGCCACCCCAGGAGAATTTTCAACAGACATGGCCTGCATGTTAGTGGATGACCAGCCGGTGCTCGGTTGCCTGTGGGTCATCGAACAGAGTTTCACCTGTTCAGGCGCGATAAACGAGGGTGGCACCGCCCGGGTGGCGGGGTTGCCTGGAAGGATGGGGTGAGTCAACCAACAGGAAAGTCCTGCATGACAGGGTTCGGGAAGTGCACATGAGCAACAAAGCGGATTCAGCACCTCCGCATGATCTGGACAAGATCATCAACGCCACCATCGCCCGCATGACCTCGGGTCTGTCGCCGGCATCCTTGTTCAACGCTTACGTGGATTGGGTGATTCATCTGGGCTTCTCGCCCGGCAAGCAGCATGAACTCGCGCTCAAGGCGGGCAACAAGGCACGCAAGATGCTGGCGCACCTGATGCAAAGCACCTGGCGGCGCTGTGACACGTGCATCGACCCTCTGCCGCAGGACACCCGGTTTGCCGCCGGGGACTGGCAGCAGATGCCCTACCAGGCCATCTACCAGATATTTCTGATGCAACAGCAATGGTGGCACAACGCCACCACCGACGTGCCCGGGGTGAGCCACCACCATGAACGGGTACTGGACTTCACCTCGCGCCAGTTGCTGGACGTCGTGTCGCCCTCCAACTTCTTCTGGACCAACCCCGAGGTGTTGCGCCGCACGATCGAGCGCGGGGGCATCAACCTGCTGGAGGGGGCGCGCAACGGGTGGGAGGATGCAGTGCGTTGGCTGTCGGCCAAATCACCGCTGAACACCGATCACTTTCGTCCGGGCCATGAGGTGGCCATCACGCCGGGCAAGGTGGTGTACCGAAACCACCTGATCGAGCTCATTCAGTACAACGCCCAAACACCGCAGGTGCACGCGAGCCCCGTTCTGATCGTGCCGTCGTGGATCATGAAGTACTACATCCTGGACCTGTCGCCCCACAACTCGATGGTGCGGTATTTGGTCAACCGCGGGCACACGGTGTTCATGGTGTCCTGGCGCAATCCCCAGGCCAAGGACTGGGACCTCGGCATGGATGACTACCTCAACAACGGCGTGATGGATGCCATTCGGGTGGTGAGCGAGCGGGTGCCCCAGCAGAAGATTCAGGCGGTGGGCTATTGTCTGGGCGGCACCTTGCTGTCGATTGCCGCTGCCTTGATGGCACGCGGCGACGACACGCGACTCAAATCCTTGAGTTTGCTGGCCTCACAGGTGGACTTCACCGAACCGGGCGAACTGGCCTTGTTCATTGACGACAGCCAGCTGACTTTTCTCGATGGGGTGATGTCGGACCAGGGCTACCTCGATGGCAAACAAATGGCGGGCGCCTTCACGTTGCTGAATCAGCGTGACCTGGTGTTCTCGCGCCTGGTTCGCGAGTACTGGATGGGCCAGCGCGCGCCCGTCACGGACCTGATGGCGTGGAATGCCGACGCCACCCGCATGCCTTATCGTCAACACAGCCACTACTTGCACAGCCTGTATCACCACAACGATCTGGCCGAGGGGCGCTATATCGTCGACGGTCGGCCGGTGGTGCTGCGGGATGTGCACCTGCCGGTGTTCTGTCTGGGCACGCAGCGCGACACCGTGTCGCCGTGGCGATCGGTCTACAAGCTGCACCTGTTCACCTCCACCGAACTCACGTTTTGTCTCACCAGCGGGGGGCACAATGCGGGCGTGGTCAACCCGCCGGGGGGCAGCAGCCCGCGGCATTACCAGTTGTCACGTCGCAAGCAAGGGGCCAAATACCAGGACCCGGACACCTGGGCAGAAGAAGTCGCCATCCACCCGGGTTCCTGGTGGCCCGCCTGGGCGCATTGGCTGGAGGGGCAAGCCGGTCCGCTGCGCAAGGCGCCTCGAACCGAGAAATCCAGGGCCGGCTCTGCATCGCATGGCGATGCGCCCGGTCGCTATGTGCTGGAAAGCTGACGCCTGCCCAGGGCCCCGGCAGGCACCACAGGCCATCTCGGCACCGGGGTAGTCAGCGTCCATGGCCGGGCCGTGGGCGGCCTTTATGTCATGCAACTGTCACACAAGCCCACTACAGTCTCCTCAACTATTCCAACCCACAGGATTGATCATGACCAACATGCCGCGTTCTCTGCTCTCTCTGGCCTGCGCACTGGGCCTGACCGTTGCCGCGTATGCCCAGGACATCACCGGGGCCGGTGCCAGCTTCCCCGCTCCCCTGTACAGCAAGTGGGCGTCGGAGTACAACAAAGCCACCAACCTCAAGGTCAATTACCAGTCGGTGGGTTCGGGTGCCGGCATCAAGCAGATCGATGCCAAGACCGTGGACTTTGGCGCCTCGGACATGCCGCTCAAGGACGACGAACTGGCGCAGAAAAACCAGCTGCAATTTCCCACCGTGATTGGCGGCGTGGTGCCGGTGATCAACATTGCGGGCTTGACACCCGGACAACTCAAGCTGACCGGCGAGGTGCTGGCGGACATCTTCCTGGCCAAGATCACCAAGTGGAACGACCCTGCCATCAAGGCCCTGAACCCCAGCCTGAACCTGCCGGATGCCGCCATCGCGCCGGTGCGCCGTTCTGACGGCTCGGGCACCACCTTTTTGTTCACCAACTACCTGAGCAAAGTCAGCGCAGACTGGAAAGCCAAAGTGGGCGACGGCACGGCCGTGAACTGGCCCACCGGTGCGGGTGGCAAGGGCAATGAGGGCGTGGCCGCTTTCGTCAACCGCCTGCCCAACTCCATCGGCTATGTGGAGTACGCCTATGTCAAGCAAAACAAGATGAATTTTGCCCAGATGAAGAACGCATCGGGTGCTTTTGTGTCGCCCGACGATTCGGCCTTCAAAGCAGCTGCTGCCGGCGCAGAATGGAACAAATCGTTCTACCAGATTCTGACCAACCAGAACGGCAAGGACGCCTGGCCGATCACCGGTGCCACCTTCATTCTCATGCACAAGGTGCAAGACAAACCCGTCAATGCCGGCGCAGTCCTGAAGTTTTTCGATTGGGCTTACAAGAACGGCGACAAGACGGCGGACGATCTGGACTACGTGCCGATGCCCGCCAGTGTCAAGGACGCGATTCGCAAGTCGTGGGCCAACATCAAGGATGACGCTGGCAAGTCGATCGCCTACTGAGCCTGTTGGCACGGCGGTGATTCTGCTAAATTGACCGATTCGTCACATGTCGACCCTGATCACAGACCCGACCCGGCCCTCCAGGGGCCGCGAGTCGACTGCCCCCTCCATGACAACTCCACCTGCTACATCCCGTCGGTTCTGGACCGACCTGATGGACAAGATGTTCGCCTGGGCCGCCCTGGGCGCAGCCATTCTGACCCTGGCCGCGCTGGTGGGCATTTTGTTGTCATTGATCGCGGGTGCGTGGCCTGCCATCCACGAATACGGGCTGGGTTTTGTGACGCGTTCGGTGTGGGATCCGGTCAAAAACGACTATGGTGGCCTGGTGATGATCTATGGCACCTTGGCCACCTCGATCATCGCGCTGCTGATTGCCGTGCCGGTCAGCTTTGGCATCGCACTGTTTTTGACCGAACTGTCTCCCGCCTGGCTCAAGCGACCGCTGGGCACTGCCATCGAGTTGCTGGCGGCCATTCCGTCCATCGTGTATGGCATGTGGGGACTGCTGGTGTTTGGCCCCATCCTGTCCACTTACGTGCAAATACCCTTGCAGCAAGGGCTGGGCAACGTGCCGGTGCTGGGCTCGCTGGTGTCAGGCCCCCCGGTGGGCATTGGTATTTTGTCGGCCGGCATCATCCTGGCCATCATGATCATCCCGTTCATCGCGTCCGTGATGCGTGACGTGTTCGAGGTCACACCCCCCATGCTCAAGGAGTCGGCCTACGGCCTGGGTTCCACCACCTGGGAGGTGATGTCGCAGGTCGTGTTGCCCTATACCAAGGCCGGTGTGATGGGCGGCATCATGCTGGGATTGGGCCGCGCCCTGGGCGAGACCATGGCGGTGACCTTTGTCATCGGCAACATGAACCAGCTCAATTCCCTGAGTGTGTTTGAAGCGGCCAACAGCATCACCTCGGCACTCGCCAACGAGTTTGCCGAAGCATCGGATGGGCTGCACCAGGCTTCGCTGATCTACCTGGGCCTGATCCTCTTTTTCATCACCTTCGTGGTGCTGGCGCTGTCCAAGTGGCTGCTGGCGCGCATGCAGCGTCAGGAAGGAACGAAGTCATGAGCGATCCGCGCCTGCAGAAATTCAAGTCCCGCCAACGGGTCAACCGCATCGCCATCGCCTTGTCGATGGCGGCCATGGCCTTCGGTCTGGTCTGGTTGATCTGGATTTTGTGGGAAACCCTCTGGCGGGGCGTCGGCGGCTTGCAGTTGTCCGTGCTGACCCAGATGACGCCTGCCCCCAACGAAGAAGGCGGTTTGGCCAACGCCATCTACGGCTCTTTCCTGATGGTGATGCTGGCCACCTTCGTCGGCACCCCCATCGGCATTCTGGCCGGAATTTATTTGTCCGAGTACAGCCCGCGCAGCCTGCTGTCATCGGTCACCCGCTTTGTGAACGACATCCTGCTGTCGGCCCCCTCCATCGTGATTGGACTGTTTGTGTACACGCTGATCGTGGCGCGTTTCAAATCCTTCTCTGGCTGGGCCGGTGTGGTGGCGTTGGCGTTGATTGTGGTGCCGGTGGTGATTCGCACCACCGAGAACATGCTGCAACTGGTGCCAGCCGGCTTGCGGGAAGCGGCGTATGCATTGGGCACCCCCAAGTGGAAGGTCATCACCAGCATCACCTTGCGTGCGGCCCGTGCGGGTGTGGTGACGGGCGTGTTGCTTGCCGTGGCGCGCATCTCCGGCGAGACGGCCCCGCTGCTGTTCACCGCGCTCAGCAACCAGTTCTGGGCGTCCAGTTTGTCTGGCCCGATGGCCAGTTTGCCGGTCACCATTTTCAAATTTGCGATGAGCCCCTACGAGAACTGGCAGCAGCTGGCCTGGGCCGGGGTGTTTCTCATCACCTTGGCCGTGTTGGGCCTGAACATCCTGGCCCGCGTGGTCACCCGTCAAAAAGCCTGATTGAAAGCATTCAACATGGACACCGCCCTGCAAACCCAAGC
Organism: Comamonadaceae bacterium; assembly: GCA_947448375.1. GTDB lineage: Bacteria > Pseudomonadota > Gammaproteobacteria > Burkholderiales > Burkholderiaceae_C > Limnohabitans. The sequence goes on from CANFMY010000054.1 coordinate 7,919, forward strand.
CAAGATCAAGGTTCAGGACTTGAACTTTTATTACGGCAAGTTCCACGCGCTCAAAAACATCAACCTGGAAATTCCCGAAAATCAGGTCACCGCGTTCATCGGCCCCTCGGGGTGTGGCAAGTCCACGCTGCTGCGCGTCTTCAATCGCATGTTTGAGCTCTACCCCGAGCAACGGGCTGAAGGCCTGGTGGAGTTCGAAGGGGAAAATCTGTTGGAGTCCAAGCGCGACGTGGCCCTGATTCGCGCCAAGATCGGCATGGTGTTCCAAAAGCCCACGCCCTTTCCGATGTCCATCTACGACAACATCGCTTTTGGTGTGAAGTTGTTTGAAAACCTCAGCAAAAGTGACATGGAAGACCGCGTGGAGTGGGCGCTGCGCAAGGCGGCCCTGTGGACCGAAGTCAAGGACAAGCTGCAGCAAAGCGGCTCGGGCCTCTCGGGTGGTCAGCAGCAGCGCTTATGCATTGCGCGTGGCGTGGCCATCAAGCCGGAAGTGTTACTGCTGGATGAGCCATGCTCGGCACTGGACCCGATTTCCACCGCCAAGATCGAAGAGCTCATCACCGAACTCAAGCAGGACTACACCGTGGTGATCGTCACCCACAACATGCAGCAGGCGGCCCGTTGCAGCGACTACACCGCCTACATGTACCTGGGCGATCTGGTGGAGTTTGGTCCCACCGAGCAGTTGTTCTTCAAGCCGCAGCGCAAGGAAACTGAAGACTACATCACCGGCCGTTTTGGCTGAAGCCCGCTTGCGCGCACACGGTTATCAAGGAAGCACCATGCCCGATAAACATCTCTCGACCCAGTTCGATTCGCAGCTCAACAACGTCTCCACGCGGGTGATGGAGTTGGGCGGTCTGGTGGAGTCCCAGATCCGCCAGGCGGTTTATGCCCTGTCCGAATTCAGTGTGGAAGTGGCCGATCAGGTCATCGCGACGGAGCCGCGCGTGAACATGATGGAAGTCGAGATTGACCGCGAACTGGCCTCCATCATCGGACGCCGCCAGCCCACGGCCGTGGATCTGCGTTTGCTGCTGGCCATCTCCAAAACCACAGCCAACCTCGAGCGTGTCGGCGATGAGGCCGAGCGCATCGCGCGCATGGTCAAGTCCATCATCGCCAATGGCATGCCCCGCGCGTTGCCCTCGTCAGACCTGCGCACCGCCACCGAGTTGGCCAGCGCATTGCTGCGCAAGTCGCTGGACGCGTTTGCCCGTCTGGATGCGGTGGCGGCCGTCGAGATTCTGCGCGAAGACAGTCTGGTGGACGCAGAGTTTGATGGTTTCGTGCGCAAGCTCATCACCTACATGATGGAAGACCCGCGCACCATCTCCTCCAGCCTGGATCTGCTGTTCATCGCCAAGGCCATCGAGCGCATCGGTGACCATGCCAAGAACATCGCCGAATTCATCATTTTCATCGTCAAAGGGGCCGACGTGCGCCACACCTCTGTTGACTACATCGAATCGAACGTGCTGTAACGTTCCACTGGCTGACCGCTCATGCCCATCAAGTCGACGCCCCGTGTTTTGATTGTGGAAGACGAGCCGGCGATTGCCGAGCTCATTTCGATCAACCTGCGTCACAACGGTTTGTCGCCGCTGTGGGTCGAGGACGGTGAACTCGCACAAAAAGAAATCGACACCGTGCTGCCGGACCTCATCCTGCTGGACTGGATGCTGCCCGGGCAAAGTGGCGTGATGCTGGCGCGCAAGTGGCGCTCTGACCCGCGCACCAAGCACGTGCCCATCATCATGCTCACGGCCAAGGTGGATGAGACCGACAAGGTGAAGGGGCTGGACGCTGGCGCAGACGACTACATCACCAAACCGTTTTCGGTGTCCGAAATGCTGGCGCGCATTCGCGCCGTGTTGCGTCGCCGTGCCCCCGAGCAGGCAGTGCCCAATGTGACCGTGGGTGAGTTGACGCTCGATGGCGCCACCTACCGGGTCAGCTACCAGGGCGAGCAACTCAAGATCGGACCCACTGAATTCAAGTTGCTGAGCTACCTCATGCATCACGCCGAACGTGTGCACACCCGGTCGCAGCTGTTAGACAAAGTGTGGGGTGACCACGTGTTCATCGAAGAGCGCACGGTCGACGTGCACATCAAACGCCTGCGCGAATCGCTGGGCAAAGCGGGCGTGATGGTGGAGACGGTGCGCGGGACAGGCTACCGCCTCACCGCTCAGGTGACGCGCACAACCTGAATCCAGTTGGCACCGCCGCCGATGGGCACACGCTGCACGCGCTCCAACTCGCCGCTGGCCTGATCGATTCGGAACAGTGACAAGTGGTCGGCGTGTTCGCCGCTGCTGATGAGGTAACGACCCTCGGGATCACAGGCAATGCCGCGCGGTTGACGCTCGGTTGACGTCTGCCCCTGGTACTGCAACTGACCGTTGAGCGGATCGATCGCCAGGCAACTGATGTGGTCACGGGTTCTCTCGGTGCTGTAGAGGAAGCGTCCATCGGGGGTGATCAGCAAGTCGGCACACCAGATCAGGGTGGACAAATCCAGCGGCGCAGTTTCGTTGACACCCGAGGGCACCCGGGGAATGCCCGGTCGCAAGGGCGTGTCAGCGGGTAGCGTGGACAGGGTTTGGGTCAGCGTGAGCGTGCCCGTGTCGGCGTTGCACTCGAACACCGCGATCAGCCCGCTCATTTCTCCCAGCAAGTAAAGCGTTCGCCCGTCTGTTGCAAACACCAGGTGCCGAGGCCCGAAGTTGTCGGGCAGCCGAATGCTGCGCATTGCACTCGCATCGAGCAAGCCGGTGGCCGCGTCGAACGGGTAAGTCTGCAATTCGTCCGAGCCCAGGTGCGGCACATAGACAAAGCGGTTGTCGGGTGAGATGGCAATGGCGTGCGGTTTGTGGCCGCCCGTGGGGAAGAAGCAAGCGGGGGTGGGCGAGGCCTGACCGTTGTCTTGCACCGGATGCACCGCCACGGTGTTGCCTGAGTAGGAGGCGCACACCAGCCAACGTTCGGTGTGATCCAGGGCGATGTACACCATGTTGTCGGCCAGTGCCACTGCAGGCTGGGGCGTCAGGCTGCCGCTGTTGGCATTCACGTCGAAGCTGCACAGCCGAAAGGGCTGTGAGCGCACGGCCGCATGCAAGCGCTGCCCATCCCGCGTGGCTGTCATGGGCATGACCAGGGGCCCTGCCGCCACAGCGCCATGCGCTTGCAACTGCCCGGTTGGGGTGAGTTCGAAGCAGGCCACTTCACCCGCCCCGGAAGTGGAGACGTACACGTGGGTCTTGGGGGATGACATGGTGCGGATGACGTGCGCTGAGTTCAGGGGCGGGGTGTGTTCACGGGCGTGCCCAGGTTCGGTTGGTGCCCTTCAGCCCAAGGTGGCGGCCTTGGGCATGTCAAACCCGGCCTGGTCGAGCGAGGCTTGCAGCGTCTGTCGTTGGTCGGCGTTGAGTTCCACCAGGGGAGGGCGCACCACCTTCCAGTCTTCACGGCCGGACTTCCAGGCAATGGCGGCTTTCATGGCCGGGATGAGCGTGAACTGCGCAAAGGCCGCGCGGGTGGCGTCCAGGTGTTGCTGCTGCGCATCGGCGTCGGCGTTTTGCCAGCTCTTGTACAGCTGCACGATGGGGCCGGGGTTGACGTTGCCGGTGGCCGTGATGCATCCGGCGCCGCCACCTCGCATGTTGGCCAGCAGGAAATTTTCGCTGCCGGCAAACACATCAAAGCCATGCGGCTGGAACTGGCGCAGCATGGCAGCCGTGTTCTCCCAGTTGCCCGAGCTGTCCTTCACACCGGCAATGGTGCCGGGATAGGCCTTGAGCAGCCGTTCGATCAACCCCAGTGAAATGGGCACTTGCGACACCGGCGGGATGTGATACAGGTAGACACGCAGGCGACTGTCGGCCACCGCCTCCACCACCGAGGCAAAGTAACGGTAGATGCCCTCATCGCTCACCCCCTTGTAGTAAAAGGGGGGCAACATCAACACGCCGCCACAGCCCGCCTGTACCGCATGACGGGTCATCTCGATGGCTTCGGGCAGGGCGCAGCTGCCGGTGCCGGGCATCATGCGTGCAGCGGGAATGCCGGCTTGCAGCAAGGTGTCGAGCAAACCGCGTTTTTCCTGCACGCCCAGCGAGTTCGCTTCGGAGTTGGTGCCAAACACGGCCAGCCCCACGTCCTGATCGATCAGCCAGCGGCAGTGGCGCACAAAACGGTCTGCGTCTGGCGAGTAGTCCTCGTTGAACGGGGTCAAGACCGGGGAAAAGATGCCTTTGAGTGTGTTCATTGTGGTGTATGGTTGAGGCTGCGCCCGCCACCGGCGGTTCAGAAAATTATCTGCTGAAATACCCTGTTGTGCGCACACTCCCCGTCCGGGGCGTGACAATGTCGCTTCCTAATTGAACAGAGCCCTCATGACTGACCCCAAGAACCCCACCGGGACCGCTCATCACGTCGACGCCACCGGCATGCGCAAAGGCCTCACCAACTACGGTGATGCGGGTTTCTCCCTGTTTTTGCGCAAGGCCTTCATCAAAGGCGCAGGCTACACCGACGCGGCGCTGGACCGTCCGGTGATCGGCGTGATCGACACCGGCAGCGGCTACAACCCCTGCCACGGCAACATGCCCCAGCTGCTCGAGGCGGTGAACCGCGGGGTGATGCTGGCGGGCGGTTTGCCCGTGAAGTTCCCCACCATTTCCATCGGCGAGAGCTTCGCGCAACCCACCAGCATGTACCTGCGCAACCTCATGTCCATGGACACCGAGGAGATGATCCGTGCCCAGCCCATGGACGCAGTGGTGCTGATTGGCGGTTGCGACAAAACCGTGCCGGCCCAGTTGATGGGAGCGGCCTCGGCGGGCATTCCGGCCATCCAGCTCATCACCGGCTCCATGCTGACGGGATCGCACCGCGGCGAGACGGTGGGTGCGTGTACCGATTGCCGCCGTTTCTGGGGCAAGTTTCGTGCGGATGAAATTGATGAGGACGAGATCACCGAGGTCAACAACCAGCTGGTGGCCAGCGTGGGCACGTGTTCGGTGATGGGCACGGCCAGCACCATGGCCTGCATCGCCGAGGCACTGGGCATGACGGTGACCGGCGGGGCCTCGCCGCCAGCCGTCACGGCGGACCGCATGCGCGTGGCCGAACGCACCGGCGCCCAAGCGGTGGAGCTGGCCAAAAAACGCCTGGGCATTGACCAGATCCTCACCGCCAAGGCGTTCGAGAATGCGATGCGGGTGTTGCTGGCCATCGGCGGCTCCACCAACGGCATTGTTCACCTGACGGCAATTGCCGGTCGCATGGGCTTTGAGGTGGACCTCGACGCGCTGGACCGCATGGGCCGCGAGACCCCCGTGCTGGTCGACCTCAAGCCGTCGGGACAGCATTACATGGAGCACTTCCACGCCGCGGGCGGCATGACCACCCTGTTGCGCGAGCTCAAGCCCTTGCTGCATCTGGATGCGTTGACCGTGACGGGACGCACGCTGGGCGAGGAGATCGACAATGCGCCGCCGTCATTCCAGCAGGACGTGGTGCGTCCGCGCTCCAACCCGATCTACCCGCAAGGCGGCATTGCCGTGTTGCACGGTAACCTGGCCCCGGGAGGCGCCATCATCAAACAGTCGGCCGCCAAGCCCGAGTTGATGGAGCATGAAGGCCGGGCGGTGGTGTTTGACAACCTGGCCGACATGGCCGCTCGCATCGACGCCGATGACCTCGATGTGCATGCCGAGGATGTGCTGGTGCTCAAGAACATCGGCCCCAAGGGAGCCCCTGGCATGCCCGAGGCCGGCTACCTGCCGATTCCGCGCAAGCTGGCCCGCGCCGGGGTGAAGGACATGGTGCGCATTTCCGATGGCCGCATGAGCGGCACGGCGTTTGGCACCATCGTGCTGCACGTCATGCCCGAGTCGGCGATGGGCGGGCCGCTGGCCCATGTGCAAACGGGTGACCGCATCCGTTTGAGTGTCTCCAAGCGCGAAATTTCCCTGCTGGTGAGCGATGAAGAGCTCGCGCGTCGTCAGCAAGCCCACCCGGTGGTGGTGCCCACCGCCGACCGTGGCTACCGAAAACTCTTCCTGCAGACCGTGACCCAGGCCGACAAGGGGGTGGACTTCGACTTCCTCGCGGCGTCCAAGACGGTGGGCCGTGTGCCCAAGGCTTGAGCCTGCCGTCAGCAGCAACAGCGAATCATGGACTCGACGACGCTTGCGCTCACCGGTGTGCTGGGCCTGTTGCTGGGGGCGGCGCTGGCCTGGTGGTGGGGGCGTCGTGCATCCACGACAGCCCACAGCCCCGAGTGGATGTCGCTCAAGGAGCAGCTCGCCACGCAAACCGCCCAATTGCAGGCACGGGACGATCAAGCCCTCGAGCTGCGGCAGCAGCGTGAACAGGTCCAGCGCGAACTCGAGGGCCTGCGTCAACGCGAAGTGGGGCTGACCCGTGAACTCGCCACCCTGTCCACCGAGCTCGACAGCGAGCGTCGACACGCGCAGGAAAAAATTCAGTTGCTCACCCAGGCGCGAGAAACCTTGAGCGAACAGTTTCGCAACCTGGCCAACGACATCCTGGAAGACAAGAGCAAACGCTTCACCGAAACCAATGCGGTTCGGCTGGGGGAGCTCTTGGGGCCGCTGGGCCTGAAGATTGCCGAGTTCCAGAAAAAAGTGGAGCACGTCTACGACACCGAAGGACGTGCACGCTCCGAACTGGCCGGGCAGGTCAAGCAACTGATGGAACTCAACCAGGTGCTGAGTGCCGACGCCAAGAATCTCACGCAAGCACTCAAGGGCTCCAACAAGGCGCAGGGCAACTGGGGCGAATTGATTCTGGAGCGCGTGCTCGAAGGCTCGGGGCTGCGCAAAGGCCACGAGTACGTGGTGCAGGAAAGCCACACCCGTGAAGACGGCAGCCGGGCCATGCCCGACGTGGTGATTCGACTGCCCGACGAGCGTTTCCTGGTGGTGGACGCCAAGGTCTCGCTGGTGGCCTACGAGCAGGCAGCCACCCTGGACGACGAGAAGCAGCGGGAAGCGGCCATCAAGCGCCATGTGGAATCCTTGCGTGCCCACATTCGCGGCTTGTCGTCCAAAAACTACCAGCAGATTTACGACATCCGCTCGCTGGACTTCGTGATGCTGTTCATCCCGGTGGAGCCGGCCTTCATGATGGCGATCGCCCACGATCCGGACCTGTACATGGAGGCGTGGAACCGTCAGGTGCTGCTGGTCAGCCCCTCCACGCTGCTGTTTGTGTTGCGCACGGTGGAGCACCTGTGGCGACAAGAGGCGCAATCGCGCAACGCGCAGGACATCGCCTCGCGCGGGGCCGAGCTGTATGACAAGCTGGTGGGCTTTGTCGAAGACCTGGATCAACTCGGCGACCGTCTGGGTCAGGCACAAAAGAGTTACGACAAGGCGCGCGGCAAGTTCTCCACCGGTCGCGGCAATCTGGTGCGCCAAGCCGAGCTGCTGCGCGAGTTGGGATTACGCCCCACCAAAACCCTGCCGCCTGCCTGGGCTGATGCCGCGCGCGATGACGATGCCGCCTCGCCTGACGCGGGCGCAACATTGCCGCGCTGAAGTCACGAGCGCTGCGGTTACAGTCTTGCCCAGGGGCCTGCGGGCCACGACCGCCATGGCCCGTCGCGGCCGCTACCGGAAAGATGCACATGACACACATCGGAATGATCGGCATTGGCCTCATGGGCCACGGCATTGCCACCAACCTGCACAAGCATGGCCACGCGCTCACCTTGCTGGACCATCCGGGCAACCAGCCGCTGGACGCGCTGATCACTGGCGGTGCCCGCACGGTGGCC
>CANFMY010000055.1 GCA_947448375.1 Comamonadaceae bacterium
GCCGACAACACTTCGGCAGGCACCGCTTCCTCGATCGCGGCCAACAGCGTCCACCGCCCTTCGCCTGAATCTTCCACATGCCCGGAGTAGCTGCTGAGTTCGGGGTCCTGCGCCAAGGCAATGGCGCTCAAATCGAGCAACCAGGACGACACCACGCTGCCACGTCGCCACAGCTCGGTGATGTCGGCCAAATCCAGGTGGTAGCGGCGCTCGGCGGGGATGAATGACTGCCCCGCACCCTTGAGGATGTCAAAACCCTCGGCGAAGGCCTGCATCATGCCGTACTCGATGCCGTTGTGAATCATCTTCACAAAATGACCCGAACCGGCAGGCCCGGTGTACAGGTAGCCCTGGTCTGCGGTGGAGGTGCGCCCTTCGCGTCCGGGGGTGGACTCTATCGAACCCCGACCGGGTGCGAGGTCACGGAAAATGGGGTCGAGGTGCTCAAACGCAGAGGCATCGCCCCCGATCATCAGGCAATAGCCTCGCTCCAGGCCCCACACGCCGCCGCTGGTGCCCACGTCCAGGTAGCGCAGCCCCTGGCCCTGAAAGGCTTGCGCGCGGCGCACATCATCCACGTAATGGGTGTTGCCCCCGTCAATCAGAATATCGCCCGGGGACAGCAAGCCGGCCAAGGCCTGCAAGGTGGCCTCGGTGATGTCACCTGCTGGCAGCATGACCCAGATGGCGCGCGGGGCGGCCAGCTGCTGCACCAGGTCGTGCAAGTCGCGGGCGGGCTTCGCGCCTTCTGCTGCGAGTGATGTCACGGCGTCCGACTGCGCGTCAAACACCACGCAATCGTGCCCGCGCGGCAACAAACGTCTGACCAGGTTGGCCCCCATGCGGCCCAGCCCCACCATACCCAATTGCATAACCTCTCCTTGGATCGTCAACCGGGAATTGTCGCACTGCCCCGGGTCAGCGCCGCTGGAACTGGGGCGGTCGACGTTCCGTCATGGCGCGCACGCCCTCTTTGAAATCCTCGGTCTTGAACTGCTGGTACTGCTCCGAGCTTTCACGGATCACCGCCGCGCGCAATTGTTCCACCAGGCCTTGGCGCATCGTGGCGCGCACCGACTCGAGCGCCATCGGGGCCGACAAGGCGATGTCCTGCGCCAGGTCCAGCGCACGCTGCAGCACCTGGTCCTTGGGCACCAGTTCGTCCACCAAGCCCATCTCCAGCGCCTGCCGACCGTTGATGCGCTCTCCGATGTAGAACAGGCGCTGCGCGGCCTGCAGCCCGACCAGTCGTGGCAAGGTCACCGACAAACCAAACCCCGGGTGAAAGCCCAGGCGTGTGAAGTTGGCCGAGAAGCGGGCCTCCTCGCAGCCGATACGAAAGTCGCCCACCAGTGCAACCCCCAGTCCGCCGCCGATGGCGGGGCCGTGGACCGCCACCACAATGGGTTTGCGACACGCGTAAATGCGCAAGGCCTCTTGGTAGATCGGGTTCATGGTGCCGCCTGAGTCGCGGCTCACGCTCTCGTTCGGGTCGTTGAAATTGGCCCCGGCACAAAACGACGAACCTTGCGCGGCCAGCACAATGGCGCGGCACTCGGGGTTGGCATCGAGTTGCTCGAACACATCGGCCAACTGTCGGATCAGCGCATGGTCAAAGAAGTTGTGAGGCGGGCGGCACAGGTCCACCTGGGTGACGTGGCCGTGAGAGGTGATGTGCAGATCGGTCGAGGTGCTCATGAAAACCTTGAAAGGAAAAATATCACAAAGAGGTCAACAGGGGCCAGAGCTGGTCGGCGCCTTGCTGGGTCACCAGTCGTCCCAGACGGGTTTGCCACAGCGTTTCATTGCCAAATTCGTCCCGCCAGGCCCACAGGCGACGGGTCACGTGGTGCAGGTGATGTTCGCGGGTGAATCCCATGGCGCCGTGCACCTGGTGCGCAATTTCGGCGCCCTTGCTGGCGGCCTCGCCGACGCGGGCTTTGGCCACTGCGGTGAGCACAGGGTGGGCCGCGTGCCCGGAGGCCCCCACCACAGCATCCACCGCAGCGCTGCTGGCGGCCACGTGACCGGCCAGCACCGCCAGCATGTGTTGCACCGCTTGAAACTTGCCGATGGGTCGACCAAACTGCACGCGCTCGTTCGCGTATCGAATGGAGTGGTCCAGCGCCCGTTGCAAGGCGCCCGCCATCTGCACCGAGCGCATCAGCGCGCCTTCCAGCAGCAAACGCTCGGCGGCATCGGGCAAGGGCGCCAGGGCCAGCACGGCGGCGCGTTGCAGGGTCATCTGGCTGCGGGGCTCACCGGCCAGGTTGTGTCGCGTGGAGACGGTGGCGTCGGCCCAGGCCGCGCGCTCGAGCACCGCCACGCAGGCTTGGCCTTCATGGCGGGCCGCCACCACCCAGTGCTGGGCGTGTGTGAGCCAGGGCACCCGATGCGCCTGACCGTGCAGCCACAGGTCCGAACCCGCGCCCTGCACCTGCAGATCGTCCTGTGCATGGCAGGCGCTGACGGTCAGGACACCCGACGGCACCGACAAGCCGGCCGCCAGCAACAGGCGGGTGGCCAGCAGGGACTCGGCCAGCGGCACCGGCAGCCCCTGGTAGGCGCTGCGCCGCAGGGCCACCATGGCATCGGCAAAAGGCAACTCGGCGCCGCCTTGGTCAGCGGGCACACAGGCCAGGGGTACACCGGCTTGCGCCAGGGCCTCCCACAAGGCGGCAGGCCATGCCCCACCCTCCATCTCCTGGTGCAATGATGGGGTCAAGAGATCAGCACTGATGCGGTCGATCAGCGTTTCCAGTTCAGCGTGCATGTCGCTCATCGCAGCCCCAATCCCTTGGCAATCATGCCGCGCAAGATTTCACGTGTGCCGCCTCGCAGGGTGAACCCCGGCGACTTGAGCACGCCCATGCCCAGCAAGGCCGGGTAGTCTGACGATTCATCATCCATGATGGGTTCGCCCGGCAACAGGTGACGAAACACCTCGGGAATTTCGCGCTCCAGCGTCGTGCCCACGTCCTTCACCAACGCGGCTTCGAGGACCGGCTTGGCCCCGGCGTCGAGCATGCCCGCCACCGAGGTGGACATGCTGCGCAACGTGGCCAGGTGCGCCACCAGGCGTCCGACTTCGTTCTGCGCCCGCTCACCGGGCTCGTCTCCCAGCTGTCGGATGGACTCGATGAGCAGCTGATAAGTGCTCAGAAAGCGGTCGGGGCCGGACCGCTCGAACGACAGCTCGCCGGTCACCATGTCCCAGCCGCTGCCCACCTGCCCCATCACCATGTCGTCCGGCACGAAATACTCGTCAAACACCACCTCGTTCCAGTCGTGTGCGCCGAAGATGTTGTAGATGGGGCGCAGGGTCACACCCGGTTGTGACAGATCGACGATGAACTGGGTCATGCCGGCGTGCCGGTCTTCTTCCTTCGGCGCCGTGCGGGCCAGGGCAATCAGGTAGTGGCAATGGTGGGCATAGCTGGTCCAGACCTTGGTGCCGGAAATTTTCCAGCCGCCTTCACACGCCACGGCACGGGTGCGCACGGCCGCCAGGTCCGAACCCGAATCAGGCTCGCTCATGCCGATGGCGAAATAGCATTCACCCGCCGCAATGCGCGGCAGGATGGTCTGGCGCGCGCGCTCGCTGCCGTGACGCAGGATTTGATGGCCACTTTGTCGGTCCGCCACCCAGTGCGCGCCCACCGGCGCGCCGGCGGCCAGCATTTCCTCGGTCATCACGTAGCGCTCCAGCGCCGAGCGCTCATGGCCGCCATAGCGCTTGGGCCACACCATGCCAATGAACCCGGCCTGCCCGCATTGGCGACTGAAGGCGGCATTGGTGTCCGACCAGGTGTTGCGACTGGGCACGAAGGTGCCGGCGTCAATCTCGGTCTGCAGGAAGCGCCGGAGTTGCTGGCGCAAAACCTCGGTTCCCGCAGGCAGGGTGACAGGCTTGAAGACAAAGGGATGCATGGTGCAGGGTCACGATCAAAGACTGACGATCATGGGCCAACTATAGAACCTGTCAAGCATGCCAGGGACAACCCTGGGTTGCACATTCGATAAGCTTGCACCCATGAAACACTTATTCGGACGCCAGGCCTTTGTCGAGTTGATGATCGACGAGGGCATCACCCATCTCTTTGGCAACCCCGGCACCACCGAGCTGCCCATCATGCAGGCGCTGCCCGATTACCCGGACCTGCGCTTCATCCTGGGACTGCAGGAGGCCGTGGTGGTGGCCATGGCCGACGGCTTTGCCCGGGCCTCGCACCAGCTGACTGCCGCCAATGTGCACGTGGCACCCGGTCTGGGCAATGCCATGGGCGCGCTGTACAACGCCAAGTTCTCGGGCTCTCCGCTCATCCTGACGGCGGGCCAGCAGGAGCAAGGGCATGGCTTGCTCGAACCCCTGCTCTATGACCCCCTGCCCCCGATCGCCGCGCCGCTGGTGAAATGGTCAGTGGAAGTCACGCAACTGCAGGACCTGCCGCGCATCATGCGACGTGCGGCCAAGGTGGCATGCACATATCCCATGGGTCCGGTGTTCATCAGCCTGCCGGGCGACATCCTCAACGCCGAGGGTGATCTGGACATGATGCAATCGATGCGCATCGATCCGCGCGTGCGCCCCAGCGACGAGGTGCTGGCGCAGTGGGCCCAATTGCTGCTGAACGCCAAACGACCCTGCATCATTGCGGGCCAGGAACTGGCCATTCACGATGCCTTTGGTCTGGCCTCGGAGTTGGCCACCACCCTGGGGGCCGCCGTGTTCCAGGAACCGGTGCCCTACAACGCCTCGTTCCCGACCGATCACCCCAGCTACCAGGGCATGCTCACGCGATCACAAGAGAACGTGCGGGCCACGCTCGAGCCCTATGACCTGATCCTGTGTCTGGGTGCCGACTTGCTGCGCATGTCGGTGTACAGCCCGGTGGAGCCCCTGCCGGCCCATGCGCGTGTGTTGCACCTGAGCGAGCGACCGTGGGAACTGGGCAAGAACTACAACACCGAAGCCGCGGTGGCCGCCAATGTGCGCGAGACCCTGCGAGCCCTGCTGCCGGTGCTGAACTCGCACAGCCAAGCGGCAGACCGTGCCGCTGCCGCGCAGCGCAACCAGGCGCTCGCCAGTGACAACTGGACCCAGCGGTATCCGCAACGCGTGGCGCTGGCGCAATCGCAGGCCTCCCAGCGGCCACTGACGGCACCCACCATGCTCTGGCACCTCACGCGCGAATTGCCGCGCGACGTCATTGTGGTGGAAGAGGCGTTGACGTCCACGCACGCCCTGCCCCATTACTTGCGTCGACAGGATCCCGACAGCTTTTTTGGGCTGGCCAGCGGGGGATTGGGCTTTGCCATTCCGGGCGCGGTGGGCATCAGCCTGGCCAAACCGGGACGCCCGGTGCTGGCCGTGGTGGGCGACGGCAGCGCGATGTACAGCATCCAGGGCTTGTGGACCGCGGCGCACCTCAAACTGCCCATCACCTACGTCATCACCAACAACCGCAGCTACCGCATCATCAAGGAACGGTTGGTGTCCATGCAGCAGTGCGATCAATTCATCGGGATGGACATGCGCGACCCGGCCATCGATTTTTGCCAGCTGGCCGGATCGATGGGTATCGAGGCCCATCGCATCACCGAGGCGGACGACATCACCCCGGCGCTGCAACGCGCGCTGGCCAGCGGACGTCCCCAGCTGATCGAGATCATGATGGCCGACGGATTCGGCCAGTGACCCGCGCGTGATCAGGCCTGGATGGCTGCGTGCACCAGATTGCTCACCTGGTCGAGCCGCACCGAGTGCCACGGGTCGGGAACGCGTGAGTTGGTGATGTAGGCAAAGGAGAGCCCACTGTCGGGGTCTGCCCAGCAGTAACTGGTGCCGACACCGCCATGGCCATAGGCACGGGGGGATGCGAGGGAGCCCAGCCCACGCATGCCCACGGTGTTGCCGCGCACATGCGGTCCCAGGCCACGGTGCATGGCCATGCCCATGAATTCGTCCACGCGCTCGTCGGTGTAGTTGCGGATGGCATAGGCCAGGGTCCGGGGCGAGAGCAGTTGCACGCCGTTGAGCCGTCCGCCTTGCAACATCATCTGGTACAGCGCCACCATGCCGCGCGCCGTGCCATAGCCACCGCCACCGGGCGCGCCACATTCTTGCCAGGCCTCGCTGGTGCTCTCAAAGCGCAAGGCATACGAGCCTGCCGTCTTGCCGGGTTGATAGAGGTAGGACATGCGCGGCGCTTCACTGCGCGGCAAACCGACGAAGAGATCGTTCTCCAGCCCCAGCGGTCGGATGACCAGGTCGGTGATGGCCTGGCGGAAATCCTGTCCTGTGATGGCCTCGATGACCATGCCCAGCACCCAGTGCGCGCTCAGGCCATGGTAGTGCACCCGCGAACCGGGTGCCCATTGCAGTTGGAAATCGCACACCCGCTCGCGCACGCGGGCATGATCGCCCGTCAGTTCGATCGGAACCTCGGCGTCCGGAAAACCGCCCTGGTGGGTGATGACCTGGAACAAGGTGATGGCCCCCTTGTCATGCTGGGCAAACTCGGGCAAGTGGTCCGCCACCGTGTCGGTGAAGCGCAAACGGCCCTGCTCGTGCAGTTTCCACAGCGCCGTGGCGGTGATGACCTTGGTGTTGGAATAGAGCAGCCACAAGGTGTCGCTCTGCGCGGCGAGGGCCTGCGTGTCGGCCGGGTCGCCGTGTCCGACGCGGGCCTGCCCGAAACTTTGGTTGAGCACCAGGCGTCCCTGATGGGCCAGCGCCAGTTGACAGCCCGGGTAGCGACCCTCGGCGATGTGCTGCTCGATCAAGTTCAGCAACGGATCGATGGCGCCGGGGCGCAAGGGGGCCGTGTCAAGGGAGGCCAGGGGCAGTGGATAAGCCATCGTCAGTTCCTGATATCAGCAGCGGTCGGGGCAACGGGAAGGGCCCAAAAAGGGCAGCAACCCGTTGCAGGGGTTGAGCTCAAAGCCATTATGGCGGATGCAGTGTCGACGCCTGGGCCATCATCAGTCGCACAGGAGATTGCGGGGCCGCATTTCAAAGCCCCAAGGACAGCGCAGGCATCGACAAGTACCCCGTGATTGAGCACAATGCCCACCGAGGGCTCGCAGCCCGATTCATGACCACGGAGATTGACTATCCATGAGTGCCTTTCGTTTACTGAGTGACCGCGTGCCTTACCAGGCTTTTCCCGACCGTCCGGCCCTGAAGTTGCCCCATGGCAACCGCATGGCCGTCTGGATCATCGTCAACGTCGAGCACTGGTCGATCGAGCGGGCCATGCCTCGCACCGTGTTGCCGCCGCCCATGGGGCAACCCTTGCTGCCCGACCTGCCCAACTGGTCCTGGCACGAGTACGGCATGCGCGCTGGTTTCTGGCGTTTGTTTGATGCACTCCGCTCGCGCGGCATCACCCCCACGCTGGCCACCAACGGGATTGTGTGCAAATCCTATCCTCGCGTGGCACAGGCCGCACTGGACGAGGGGTGGGAATTCATGGGCCACGGCTACGTGCAAGGCCCCATGCACAAGGTGGAAGACCAGATGAGCGCCATCCGCGACACCGTGGAGGCCATCCGCCAGTTCACGGGCAAGGCGCCGCGAGGCTGGGAAAGCCCGGGCCTGACCGAAACCGACGACACCCTGGATTACCTCAGCGCCAACGGCATCGAGTATGTGGCCGACTGGGTGATTGACGACCTGCCCACCTGGATCCAGGCACACCCCAAGCCGGTGCTGTCAGTGCCCTACACCGTCGAACTCAACGACATTCCCCTCATGGCCATCCAGCAACATCGCAGTGATGAGTTGTATGTGCGCGGGGTGCAGCAGCTCGACCGCTTGTGGAAAGAAAGCGCGACGCAGCCGCGGGTGATGGCCATCAGCGTGCACCCGTACATCACGGGCGTGCCACATCGCATCGACGCCTTTGAACGTCTGCTCGATGCCGTGCAAGCCAAAACCGAAGTGGCTGTGATGACTGGGGAACAGGTGGCGGACTGGTACAGCGCCCAGGTACCCCCACCCGCCGGCGTTTAACGCCTCAGACCTTGCCCAACGCCTGCAGCACCCGCTGCGGGGTGAAGGGCTGCACCGCAACTGAAGCGCCCAACACGCCAATGGCGTCGTTGATGGCATTCATCACTGCGCCTGGCGCCCCCGCCGTCCCCGCCTCTCCGGCACCTTTGGCCCCGAGCTCGGACGTCTTGGTGGGGGTTTGCACGTGACCCACCACGATGTCAGGCATCTCGGCGGCCATGGGCACCAGGTAGTCCGCCATCGAGCCATTGAGCAACTGGCCGTCATCGCTGTAGAGGCACTCCTCGAACAGCGCACCACCGATGCCCTGCACCACGCCGCCACGAATCTGTTCGTCCACCAGCATGGGGTTGATGACGGTGCCGCAGTCTTCCACGCACCAGTGTTTGAGCAACTTGACAAAACCGGTCTCGACATCGACCTCGACATAGGAGGCCTGGATGCCATTGGTGAAGGTGAAGCCATATTCACGCGGCGTGAAATGGCGCGTGACCGTGAGCTCCGACTGGAAGTTCATGGGCAAGGTGTCCGGGCGGAAATAGCCCACGCGGCCGATTTCGCTCAAGGGCAGTCGCTCCTGGCCGGTGAGTCGGTCCACCACCCCGTTGTTGCGCACGTCCAGGGTGGATTTGTCCACCTGCAGCAGGGCTGCCGCCACATCGAGGATGTTGGAACGCAAGGCCTTGCCGGCCTGCAACACCGCCTCGCCTCCAATGCCGGCACCACGCGACGCCCAGGTGCCACCACCGTAAGGCGTGACAGCCGTGTCGCCCGTGATCACGCGCACACGATCCACCCCCACGCCCACCGCACTGGCTGCGACTTGCGCAAACACCGCTTCGGTGCCTTGCCCCTGCTCGGTCACGCTGACCAGCACTTGCACCATGCCACCGGGGTCCAGACGCACCGTGGCACCGTCCTGGGCTGAAATGCGCGCGCCGCCCACGCCATAAAACGCGGGAGACGGGTTGGTCACCTCGATCATGGCGGCGAGGCCAATGCCGCGGTACACGCCACGCTGGAGACACTCGGCCTGCTCGCGGCGCAAGCCGTCGTAATCCATGATCTTCAACAACTGGTCCAGACACTGATGGTGCGACAGCTTCTCGAACTTGATGCCCGAGGGGAAGGTGTAGGGATAGGCGTCGTCTGCAATGAGGTTGCGACGTCGGAACTCGGCCGCGTCCATGCCGATGGCACGCGCGCCTTCGTCCACGATGCCTTCGGTGATGGCCACCGCGATGGGGTGCCCCACCGCGCGGTACTGGCAGGTGACGTTCTTGTTGGTGAACACCACGTCGAGTCGTGCCCGGTAATGCTGGTGTTTGTAAGGCCCGCCGGTCAGGTTGACCACCTGGTTGCCCTCGATGCCGCTGGTGCGGGGGTAAACCGAATAGGGGCCGATGCCGGTGAGGTCACGCATGTCAAAGCCCACAATCTCGCCATTGCGGTTGCAAGCCATGCGCACCGTCACCGTGTGTTCGCGCGCGTGGATATCGGTCAGAAAGGACTCGAGGCGATCGGCCAGGAACTTGACCGGACGGCGCAACATCACCGACAGCGCCGCAGTGGCCATCTCGTCGGCATACACGTGCACCTTGATGCCGAACGAGCCGCCCACGTCCTTGCACACCACGCGCACCTGCGATTCAGGGATGTTGAGGTGCCGCGAGAAGATGTCTTGCATCATGTGCGGCGCCTGCGTGCCCTGGTACACCACCAGGGTGTGATCGGCCGGGTTGTAATCGGCCAGCAGGCCGCGCGGCTCGTTGGTCACGCCGGTGTGGCGGCTGAAATCGTAGGTTTTTTCCACCACCACATCGGCCTTGGCAAAGGCTTCTTCGAAGCCTTCGGTGACCATCTCGCGCGAGAAGCAGACGTTGTCGCCCAACTCGGGGTGGATGACGTAACGATTGGACAGCGAATCGCGCATGTCGGTCACTGCGGGCAGCACTTCCCACTCCACCACCACATGGTCCAGTGCATCCTCGGCCTGACGGCGTGTCTGCGCCACAATGGCGGCCACTGCCTCGCCCTGCCAGCACACGCGGTCAATTGCCACTGCGTGTTGCGGTGCGGACTTGAGACCTTTCAGGTGCGTGAGCACGCCCACCCAGGGGGTGCAAAACTCGGCGATGGCCTGTCCGTCCACCGCGGCAATGACACCCGGCTGTTGACGCGCAGCGGTCAAGTCGAGGTGTTTGATGCGCGCATGCGCGTGCGGACTGCGAAAAAACACCACGTGGGCCAAGCGCGGCACGCGCATGTCATCGAGGTACATGCCACGACCTTGCAACAGCTTGCGTGCACCGTTGCGGGGAGTGCTTTGGCCGATGGGGTTCACCGTCTGACCGACGTCGTCGGACACGGGAAGTTCGTTGCGGGCGTTCATGACATGGCTCCTTGAGGCGGCATGACACGTTGTTCCTGGAGCACCGATTCGATGGCGTCCACGATGGCCTGATAGCCAGTGCAACGGCAGTAGTTGCCCGAGATCAGGTCGCGAATCTCGTCGCGGCTGGCCTGGGGGTGATGACGCACGATGTCGAGCGCCGAGATCAGCATGCCGGACGAACAAAATCCGCACTGGAACGCGTTGTGCTGCAAAAAGGCCTGTTGCAGACGGGCCAGATCGCCCCGTTCGGACAAGCCTTCAATGGTGTCCACGCTGCGCCCTTGCATCTGCACGGCCAGGGTCAGACAGCCGCGCACCACCTGTCCGTCGACCATCACCTGGCAGGCCCCGCACACGCCGTGCTCGCAGCCCAGGTGTGAGCCGGTCAGGTCGTGGCATTCGCGCAAGAAGTCAACGAGGTGCTGGCGGGCAGCAATGTCCTGCTCAACCTTCACGCCATTGAGGGTGAAGCAGGTCTTGACGGTGAATTCACTCATGATGCGGTCCTCCAGGCAGCCAGGGCGCGACCAAGCAACACCCGGGCGCAGTGCAGTTTGGTGGCGGCATTGGCCTGCAAATCTCCGGCGGGTTGCAGGTCCTGAACCAGTGCCTGCTGCGCTTGCCGAATCGTGGCGTCATCCAGCGGGTGGCCTTCCAGCGCCGCCATGGCCTGACGCGCCAGCACAGGGCCATCACCCACGGCCAGGAAGCTCAGACGAACGCCCGAACAGGCTCCCGCCTGGAGATGCCCGGCGGCGGCAAGCCCCACCATGCCGTAGTCGCCACGGCGGCGTGACAACTCGTCGAAATGGAATTGCTGACCTGCTTGCGCCACCGGCAATTCGATGGCGATGAGCAACTCACCCGGTTGCAGCGCCGTTTGGTACAGCCCCACAAAATACTCGTCCACCGGGATGCGGCGCTCACCAGCTGGCCCTTGCGCAATGAGAGTGCCTTGCAGCGCCTGCACCACGGTGGGGTATTCCGCCGCGGGATCGGCCAGCGCCAGGCTGCCGCCAATGGTGCCCACATTGCGAATGGCCAGGTGCGCCACATGGGGCACGGCCTGGGCCAGCAAGGGCACTGCCGACTGGATGACCGGTGACGTGAGCAGTTGGTGGTGCGTGCACAACGCACCGATGCGCACGATCGACCCCGATTGACGGATGTCAGACATGCCCGCAATGCCACGAATGTCAATCAGTGCGGGTGGGTTGGCCAGGCGCAGGTTCATCATGGCCAACAGGCTTTGCCCGCCTGCCAGCCACAACGCCTGACCGTCATAGCGTGCCATGCAGTCAAAGGCGTCGCTCAGGCTGGTGGCGCGGTGGTATTCAAATGCAGCAGATTTCATTGCTGACACCTTCTCCAAAACGGGCTGATCAAGGCCCGCAACAATCAACAGGGAACCACGACGCGAGGGCCAGGCCGCGAAGGTCAGGCCGCCACGCCCAGGTAGAAACTCTTGACCAATTCGTTGTTCTTGACCGTGTCCACATCACCCTCGAACACAATCTCGCCGTGCACGATGATGTACCCGTGGTCGGCGATGCGAATGGCCTGGTTGAAGTTTTGCTCGGCCATCAGCACGGTGAGCTGATACTTCTCTTTGAGCTCGCGGATTTTGGTGATGGTGTGTGAAACCAGCAAGGGCGACAAGCCCACCGAGGGCTCGTCCACCAGCAGCACCTTGGGCGAGGACATCAGCGCGCGCGCAATGGCCAGCATTTGCTGCTGACCACCGGACATCGAGCCAGCGAGCTGCTTTTGGCGCTCGAGCAGCAAGGGGAAGGCTTCGTACACGAATTCCAGATTGCTGGCGATTTGCGGCCGGGCAATTTCCCGATAGGCACCGAGCAGCAGGTTTTCTTCCACCGTCAGCTTGGGAAACAGCCGACGCCCTTCGGGCACCAGCGCCACCCCCAGGTTGACAATGTCCTCGGTGGACATCTGGGTGAGGTCGTGGCGGTGGCCGTCGATCTCGAGGTGGATGCTGCCCTGGTCGGGCTTGACCATGCCCATGATGCATTTCATCAGGGTACTTTTGCCATTGCCGTTGGTGCCCAGGAGCGCCACGGTCTGACCCTGGTTCAAGTCCAGGGACACGCCCATCAAGGCCCGGACTGCGCCGTAGCCTGCGTGCAGATCACGAATTTCAAGCTTCATCGCCAAGGTATGCTCTCTGTACGTCCGGGTTTTTGAAGATGCTTTCAGGGGTGCCTTCGCAAATGATCTTGCCGGCATCCAGACACACCACGCGCTGTGAAAACTTCATGACCGCCTGCATGATGTGCTCGATCATGATGATGGTGATGCCCATGGCATTCAGATCAAACAAAATCTGCAGCACCTCATCCACCTCGGCCCCGGCCAGTCCGGCCATGGCCTCGTCGGAGATGAGCAATTGCGGTTTGGCCGCCATGGCACGTGCGAGTTCCATTTTGCGCAACTCCACTTGCGAGAGTTGCTTGGAAGACACCTCCGCTTTGGCGGCCAGTCCCATGCGCTCGAGGATGTCCATCGCTTCGCGGCGCTCCTTGGGGCCATCGGCGCCGCCCACATAGGCAAACGGCACCAGCAGGTTTTCCAGCACGGTCATGCTGCCAAAGGGTCGCGGAATCTGGAAGCTGCGCGCAATGCCCAGTTTGGTCCGCTTGTAAGCCGGGAGCGTGTGAATGTCGCGGCCATTGAAGCGGATATCACCGCCATCGTTGATCAATGCACCCGAGATGCAGTTGATCATGGTGGTCTTGCCCGATCCGTTGGGACCGATCAGACCCAGTCGTTCGCCGCGCTGCACATGCAGGTTCACCCCATTGAGGGCTGTGAAGCCGCCAAAGTGCTTGCTGACGTTGTTTACTTCGAGGATTGCTTCCATTTTTTCACCAGTCCGAGCACGCCATCGGGCGCCGCCACGACAAAGAACACCAGTAGCAACCCCACCACCAGCACGTTGAGTTCACTCGACACCGTGACGGTGACGATTTGCTGCAGGGTTCCCAGGATCAGCGCACCGATCACCGGGCCCAGCCAGTGCGAGGTGCCCCCAATGATGGGCATGCCCAACGCAGAAATGGAATAGCTGAGGTTGAAGGTTGACGTGGGCTCGATATAGCTCAAGTACATCGGCATGGGTGCACCGGCGATACCCATCAAGGCGCCCGACACCACACAGGCGATCAACTTGATGCGCAAGGTGGGCACCCCCGAACACTCGGCCGCCTCTTCGGAGTCACGCACCGCCCGCAAGCCACGACCCAGGAAGGAGTTTTGAATGTAGCGAGCCACGGCAACCGACCCGATCGCCAGCACCGCCATGACAAAGAACAGCATGCGGGTGTACGAATCAAAGAACATCACATCCGCAGGACGGGTCAACTGCAAGCCGGAAGCACCCCCCACATAGCGCCAGTTCATCACCACAGTCTCCAGGATGAAGACCACGGCCACCGTGGCGATGGAGAAGAAAATGCCACGCAGCTTCAAGGTGAGCAACCCCACGGCCAAGCCCAGCACGCCCGCCAGGATGCCGCCACACAGAATCTGCACCAGGATGGGGGCCTGGTAGGCCTTGAACAGCACCACCGCGGTATACGCCCCAACGGCCACGAATGCCGGCACGCCGAAGTTGACGTAACCGGCGTAGCCGCCCAGGATGTTCCAGGCCGTGGCCAGCACCACGAACTGCAAAATGACGAAGCCGGCAAAGAAGACGTACTCGTTGATGCCCGAGAGGCTCAGCCCGAGAAAGCCCAGCACCAGGGCTGCACAAATGATCCAGAATTTCATGGTTGGCTTACCTTCCGAACAGGCCTTGCGGACGTACGCCCAGCATCACAAGCAACAAGCCGAAGGAGACGGCCGGCGCCCACGACGCTCCAAACGTCATGAGCACCATCGACTCGACCACCCCCAGGATGAGGCCAGCCACCAGCGTGCCGCTCATGCTGCCCAGACCGGCCAGCACCACCACACAGAAAGTTCGACCAATGTAAATGCGGTCCATGGCCGGTTCGACCGGCCCGACGATGATCAACATGGCACCGGCCAGGGCATTGACCGCGGTGGCAATCCCGAAGGCCAGTTGCTTGATCTTGACCGGGTTGGCCCCCATGAGGCGCAGGGCTGATTCGTCTTGCCCCACGGCCTTGATGGCACGACCGTTGAAGGTTTTGGAGAAGTAGATCGTCAGCACCAGGGTGAGGAGCAAAGCGACCGCAAAAGCCACCAGCATGCGATACGGAAAGCGGAAGTCGCCAATCTCGAGGCTGCTGCCGATGTAGCCTGCGCGTACGCTGCGCTGGTCCACACCAAAGATCAGGATCAGCACGACTTCGATGATGAAGGCGATGCCAAAAAAGAAACCCAGTCCACGAACTCCGGCATCACTGCCGCGTTTTTCGAAGGTTTCGTAATAGAAGCGGTACAAGCCCATGCCCAGCAAGAAGAACACCGGCATGAGCAGCAGACCCGAAAGCAGCGGGTCGATGCCCAGGGAGCTGACCAGGTACGTGGCGTACGAGCCCATGATCAGCAAGGCGGGGTGTGCCACATAGGGCACATCCAGCAAACCGAAGGCGACTGACAACCCCAAACTCACGGCCGCATAAAAGCAGCCCAGAAGCACCCCGAAGAGGGCGGCTTCGAACAACAGTTCAAGAGAAAACATGAAAGTGCAATCCAGGAGGGGCGGCCGAAGCCGCCCGCTTCAATTCAAACGAAGAAATCAGGTGGCTTTGCGGGCCTTGTCGAACGGGAAGATGAAATCACCCTGCTTGTCTGTGTCCGGCCACAGCACCACCTGCTTGCCCGGCGCCTTGAACTGGTCGACGTTGTTGTCCTGGATGTTGCGGAACTGGGCCTGCACCAGGCGAGGCTTGGCACGCTCGCCCGACTTGTCATAGCCGATGGGGCCGACAATGGTTTGGAACTCGGTCTTGCGGATGTACTCGGCCAGTTTCTTGTGGTCGAGGGTCTTGGTGGCATTGACAGCCTGCTCCAGCATCTGGCCGGTGGCGTAGTTGAACGGGGGCAAGTAAAAGCCCAGCGGATCGACCTTGGCGGCGGCCGCACGAACGCTGTAGCGCTTGAAGAAGTCGTCGATGCCAGGCATCTTCATGCCGGGCACGTACGAGTTGTAGTTGACCACGCCATTCAAAAGACTGCCCAGGCTTTGCATGATGGGCGTGAACTGCAGACCCACCATGCCACCGCCGAAAATCTGCACCTGCGAGCCCAGGCCGATCTCGTTGACCGAACGCATGATGGCCACCGCCTCGTTGGGATAGCAAGCGACA
>CANFMY010000056.1 GCA_947448375.1 Comamonadaceae bacterium
CATGGTGGCCATCGACGCGCGCGCGCCGCTGTATGACGGCGGCATCTGCACCCGCATCGACTGCGTGTCACTGGGCGTGGTCGTCAACCAGCAGGGGGTGCGCTTTTACGACGAAGGCGAAGACTTCTGGCCCAAGCGCTATGCGATCTGGGGGCGGCTGGTGGCCATGCAGCCCGGCCAGACCGGGTACTCCATCATCGATGCCAAATCGGTGGGGCGTTTCATGCCGCCGGTGTTTCCGGGTGTGCAGGCCCAGCGACTGGACGAGCTGGCCACGGCCATCGGCGTCGACCCGGCCACTTTCGTCGCCACGATTCAAGACTTCAATGCGGCATGCCGCGTAGGCACCTTCGACCACACGGCGCTGGACGATTGCCACACCGAGGGCCTGAGCCCCGCCAAGACGCACTGGGCCCGACCCATCGATACCCCGCCGTATTACGCCTATGCCGTTCGACCCGGCATCACCTTCACCTACCTGGGCCTGAGGACGGATGAGACCGCTGCGGTGCGCTTTCACGATGTGCCCAGCGACAACCTCTTTGTGGCGGGCGAGATGATGGCGGGCAACGTGTTGGGCAAGGGTTACACCGCCGGGGTGGGCATGTCGATTGGCACGGCCTTCGGACGCATTGCCGGCACCCAGGCGGCCCGGCAAGCGCTGGCCCGCGCAGGAGCAACGGCATGAATACCCTGAACACCCTCACGCAACAGGCGCGCGACCTGGCCAATGGGCAGCCGGTGATGACCGAGGCCGAGTCCGAGGTGGCCCGCCAGATGCAGATCTGCAATGCCTGCCGCTACTGCGAGGGCTTTTGCGCCGTCTTTCCGGCCATGACGCGTCGCCTCGAATTCGCGCGGGCCGACGTGCACTTCCTGGCCAACCTGTGCCACAACTGCGGTGCCTGTCTGCACGCCTGCCAGTACGCGCCGCCGCACGAGTTCATGCTCAATGTGCCGCAGGCCATGGCCCGGGTGCGGGGGCAGACGTATGCCGATTTTGCCTGGCCACCCGCGTTGGGCCGTTTGTACCAGCGCAATGGCTTGACGGTGGGGCTGGCGTTGTTGCTGTCGTGTGCCGTGTTTTTGTGGCTGGCGGCAGCCTCCCACAACGCTCTGTGGGGCAGCACGGTGCCGACCAGTTTTTACGATGTGTTTCCGCACGGCACGATGGTCGTGATGTTTGCGCCCGTGTTCGCGTGGGTGGTGCTGGCGCTGGGCATGGGGGTTCATCGGTTCTGGCGTGAAGTGACACCGGCCACCAGCGGTCAAGCGCTCAGCCCACCGGCCATGGCCGAAGCCACCCACGATGTGTTGCGCTTGAAATATCTGGACGGCGGGCATGGCGAGGGGTGCCACGACGACGATGACGCCACCACCCACGCGCGACGTCGCTGCCACCACTTGACGTTTTATGGCTTCATGCTGTGCCTGGCCGCCACCTCGGTGGCCACGCTCTACCACTACGTCTGGGGTTGGGTGGCGCCGTACGACCTGGCCTCGCTGCCCAAGGTGCTGGGCGTGGTGGGCGGCGTGAGCCTGATGCTGGGCACGGCCGGCCTGTGGCGTCTTCACCACCGGCGTCATCCCCAGCACGGCGATGCGGCGCAGCGGCCCATGGACCTGGCCTTCATCGCCTTGCTGTTTGTCACGGCTGCCAGCGGTCTGGCGCTGTGGCTGGCGCGCGGAACCCCGTTGCTCACCTGGCTGCTGTGCTTGCACCTGGGTGCCGTGATGGCCTTGATGCTGACCATGCCCTATGGCAAGTTTGCCCACGGCGTGTTTCGCACCGCATCCTTGCTTCGTCACGCGGTGGAAAAGCGCCAGCCCTCCAGGTTGGGCTTGGGCTCTGAATGAATCGACTGGGAGGAGTTCTCATGAACAAGCGAACATGGTGTCGGGGCGCAGTGGCCCTGGCGGTGGCCTGCGTGTTGAACCCGGGAGCGCAGGCGCAAGACTTCCCGCCCAAGAAATCCATCACCCTGGTGGTGGGTTTTGCGGCCGGCGGGGCCGCCGACACCGCGGCCCGCATCATTGCCAAGAAACTCGGCGACAACCTGGGTGTGGCGGTGGTGATCGACAACAAGCCGGGCGCGGGTGGCAACATCGCTCACCAGTACACCGCCCAGGGCCCCACGGATGGCAGCACCCTCCTGTTTGGATCTGTCGGTCCCCTGTGCATCGCCCCGCACTTGATGAAGCTGCCCTATGACCCGGTGAAGGACCTCTCGCCCATCACCATGGGCGTGAACTTTCCCAACCTGCTGGTGGTGCATGCGGGCCTGAAAATCAACAACTTTGCCGAATTTGTCGCCTACGCCAAAGCCCATCCGGGCAAACTGGACTATGCCTCGACCGGGCCCGGCTCAGCGTCGCACCTGGCGGGCGAGTTGCTCGACGACATGGCCCACATCGACACGGTGCATGTGCCCTACAAGGGAGGTGCACCGGCCTTGCAGGATTTGCTGGCTGGACGGGTGGCTTCGTATTACTCCACCGTGGCCACGGCCCAGCCGCACATTGAAAGCGGCAAACTCATTGCGCTGGCCAGCACCGGACCCAAGCGCCTGCCGGGTTATCCCAAGGTGCCCACGATTGCCGAGTCTGGCTTTCCGGGCTACAGCGCCACCAACTGGTACGCCTTTGTGGCCTCGTCCAAGGTGCCTGCGGCCATCCTGGATCGCTGGAACCAGGAACTGGTGAAGGTGCTCAAGTCGCCGGACGTGGTGGAGTCGCTCAACAGCCATGGCCTGCCGCCTTTGCCCGGCACTCGTGAAGAACTGGCGCGCGAAATCGCCCGTGAGTCGGCCACCTGGGGTCGTGTGATTCGCGAGCGCAAGATCGCCATGCCCTGACCGCGAGGCAAGTCCTCTTGTCCGTGGGTGCAATCCTTGTCATGTGTTCCGGAGAACCTTTCATGCAGTCACTTCGTCAAGTCACACGCCGCTGGATGCTGGCTTTATGGGTCGCCAGCGCCGTGGGGGTGGCACCCGCCAGCTTGGCGGCCGAGATCCGCGTCATCACCTCGGGTGCGTTCACCGAGGCCTACAAACAACTCGTGCCCCTGTATGAGGCGGCGACGGGCGACAAGGTGATCAGCGCCTTTGGCGCGTCCATTGGCAACGCCCCCGACTCCATCCCCACGCGTCTGTCTCGGGGTGAACCGTTTGACCTGGTCATCCTCTCCGAAGGCGGGCTGGCGGCGCTGGAGAAAAGCGGCAAGGTGGTGCCCGGCTCGCGCATGGATCTGGCGCGCTCGCAAATTGGTGCGGCAGTTCGCAAGGGGACGCCCAAGCCTGACATCAGCACCGTGGCGGCGCTCAAGCAAGCCATTCTGAATGCCAAGTCGATTGCTTACTCGGCCAGCGCCAGCGGCACCTACCTGTCCGCCGAGTTGTTCCCCCAGCTGGGCGTGACGCAACACACCGATGTGGCGGCCAAGCGGATTTTCAGCGAGCGTGTGGGCGCCGTGGTCGCACGGGGCGACGCCGAGTTGGGGTTTCAGCAGGTGAGCGAGTTGATCTATTTCAAGGAGCTGGACTTCGTCGGCACCTTGCCCGACGAGGTGCAGCAGACGATTTTCTTTTCTGCCGGTCTGGTGCAGGGCTCGACCCAGGCCGACGCTGCACGGCAACTGGCGCGCTTTTTGAGCTCGGCGGCGGTGGCGGAGATCGTGCGGGCCACGGGGCTCGACCCGGTGGGCAAACCGGCCAGCCGCTGAGTTGCGCTGGCGGTGGGCGACCCCCGCCCACGCGCCAGTTGCGCGGCTCAATCCAGGGTGATGTTGGCAGCGCGCACCACTTCGGCCCACTTCAGGCGGTTGGCGCGCACGGTGTTTTTGAATTGTTCGGGTGATTCCAGACGAATGCTGTTGCCCGCGCTTTCAAGTTTGCTGCGCACGTCTGGCGTTTGCAACACGGTGCGCAGCGCTTCGTTCAAGCGGGCCACCACGCGCGCATCGGTGCCTTTGGGGGCAAAGAGGCCAAACCAGATCGAACTGTCAAAGCCTTGCGTACCGGCCAGCCCGCTTTCGGCAATGGTGGGCACCTCCTGAATGGCCGCCACCCGCTTGAGCGTGGTGACCCCCAGCAGGCGCACCTTGTCGGCCTTGTAATGGCTCATCACGGTTTGCACCTGGTTCATGATGCAGCAGGTTTCGCCCTTGAGGACGGCGGTGATGGCTTCCGGTCCGCCCTTGTAAGGCACATGGGTCATGTTCAGACCCAGGCGTGAATTGAACTCGGCAAAGGCCATGTGGGTGCCGGCGCCATTGCCGGTGGAGGCGTAGTTGTATTTGCCCGGATTGGCACGCACCGTCTCGACAAACTCCTTGAGTGATTTCACATCGATCACCGCCGGGTTGATGGTCAAGACGTTGGACACGTCAAGCAAGGGGGCCACCGGCACAAAATCGGTTTCCACATCAAAGGACAATTTTTTGTACAGCGCGGCGTTGCTGCCATGGGTGGCGGCCGTGCCAAACACCAAGGTGTAGCCATCGGGTTTGGCGCGCGACACCCATTCGCTGGCGATGTTGCCCGCCGCGCCCGGCTTGTACTCGATCACGACCGGCTGTCCGAGTTGGCGCGACAACGGGTCCTGTACGGTGCGGGCCACCACATCCACGCCGGACCCGGCGGGAAAGGTCATCACGATGGTCACGGCTTGTTGCGGCCAGTCGGCGCACAGGCCCAGGGTCGGCACACAGGCGAGGGCGAAACTCAGGAGTTGGCGGGAGAGCGACATGGTATGGAGTCCTGGAAAGTAAAAAAAGCAAATGGGAGGAGCGTCCTGGTGTCCACGCAGCACTGGCTCAGCGCCAGCGCTGACCTTCCACAAAGCAGGCCAGCGTCTGCGGGGCCAGGGGCGTCCAGGTCTCGTTGGTGGTCAGCGGCGTGGTGACGATCACCGACACCCGGTCGTCTTCCCGGGTGCATCGGGCAAAGTCGATGCTCAGGTCCTGGTCGCTCAGCGTGGCGGTGGAGAACGGGTGCTGCCGCTCGACATAGCTCAGGTTCGTGGAAGCGTGCGTCCACAAGGCCTGACCATTGGAGAGCATGAAATTGAACACGCCATGGCGCGCGATCTGGGGCGTCAACTCTTGCAGCGTGAGGGTGAGTTCCTCCAGGCTGGGCAGGCTGGCGTGCGACTTGGCGAGCTCTTGCATCAACCAGCAAAAGGCGCGTTCGCTGTCCGTTTGCCCCACCGGATGAAAGCCGCCGTGCAGGCGCGGGGCGTACTGCTTCAAATCGCCGTTGTGAGCAAACACCCAGTATCGGCCCCACAGTTCCCGCACGAAGGGGTGGCAGTTTTCCAGGGCCACCCCGCCCTGGGTGGCCTTGCGGATGTGGGCCATGATGTTGCGGCTCTTGATCGGATAGCGTCGGATCAGGTCGGCCACGGGCGAGGTGCTGGCCGGCTGGTGATCCACCAGCAGTCGCAAGCCCCGGTTGTCATCGCTGCCCTCAAAAAAGGCCATGCCCCAGCCGTCCGCGTGTTGGTCGGTGACGCCAGCGCGCTGGGCGAAGCCGGCAAAACTGAACATGGCATCGGTGGGGTGCTTGCAATTGAGTCCGAGCAGTTGGCACATGGTGAAAGGGGCTTAACTGGTTGACATTATCCGGGTTGCGGGCTGTGGGCTGTGGGTGTGGGTGCTCGATCGGCATTGCATGTGCCCGATGCACCTCACATTTTCAAGCGGGCCCGAAACTCCCGCGGGGAAATGCCGGCATCACGGGTGAACACACGGGTGAAATACGCCGGATCGGCATAACCCAGGGCATCGGCAATGGTCGTGATGTTGAGGTGGGTATAGGCCAGGTGACGTCTGGCTTCGCGCATGGTGCGCGCTTCGATGAGGGCGGAGGCGGGGGCGCCGGTGGCGGCCCGCGTCACCCGGGTGAGGTGTGTGGTGGTGACCGACAGTGCCCGGGCGTAATCGGCCACACGCCAGTGCTCCAGGTAGTGTTGATCGATCAGGTTTCGCAAGCGTTGCACCAGACGGGATTCGGTGGCGGCAGGGCTGCTCGACTCGGACGTCACCCGTGTTCGGGCCACATGACCGAGCAGGGTGGCACTCAAGCCGCGCAGCATGAGCGCACGCGCCGGCGAGCTGCTTTGAAACTCTTGCCAGATCTGCGCCATCAGGGAAGCGAGTAGCGCCGATCCCGGCAGCACGCAACACACCGACAGCGATTGCCGCACATCGCCCACATGCGTCAGGATTTCGTCCAGCAGCTCGTCCGCCAGGGTGACCACCCAGCCCTGGGTGTCCTGTTCGAAACGGAAGGCGTGCACATGTCCGGGCGGGACGTTCACCACACTGCCCGGCTGCAGCGCCGTGGTCTGATCGTTCAGGTGCGCCCAGCCGCCCCCGGATTGCACCAGCATGACCTGGTGCAGCCGAGCGTGGCGGTGCGGTGCGAGTTCCCAATCGTGCAAGACCGATCGCTCGGCGATGGTTTCGCAGTGCATCACATCGGGCAAGTGCGTTGATTCGCCAAAAAGGCTGAAGGATTGAATGGACTGGGTCGTCGGGGCAGGGGATCGCATGTTCGAAATGTACAAGTTTTGGTGGGATTTGGCCATTCCCGGGGCCTCTGAGCCCGGTGTATCGTTCGTTTATCCAGGGTGTACCCCGGTCAGAGGCGTCCATGCCCTGGCCCCCACCTCCCATCCCTCTCAGGAAATTCGCATGAAAACCCAGGTTTGCATCATTGGTGGCGGCCCCGCCGGACTGCTGTTGTCCCAACTGCTTCACGTCAAGGGCATCGACAGCGTGGTGCTGGAGCGGCAAAGCCGCGAGTATGTGCTCAGCCGTATTCGCGCTGGGGTGCTGGAGCACGGGTTTGCCAAATTGATGCATGAGGCCCAGTGTGGCGAACGGATGGACCGCGAAGGCGAGGTCCATGATGGTTTCTACATTGCCCACCAGGACCAATTGAGCCGGGTGGATTTGCACCGCTTCAGTGGCGGCAACTCGGTGGTGGTGTACGGTCAGACCGAGGTCACCCGCGACCTATACGATGCCCGCGACCGCATGAAGGGCGTCGTGATCCACAACGCCGAAGACGTGCAACCGCATGACCTCACCAGCGACCGCCCCTACGTGACCTACCGTCTGGGCAACGACAACTTGCGCGTGGACTGCGATTTCGTGATCGGCGCTGACGGCTTTCACGGGGTCAGCCGCAAGTCCATTCCCAAGACGGTGCTCAAGGAGTACGAGAAGGTCTACCCCTTTGGTTGGCTGGGCGTGTTGTCCCGCACCAAGCCGGTCTCTCCCGAGCTCATTTACGCCCACCACGAGCGTGGCTTTGCCCTGTGCTCGCTGCGCTCGCAGGTGCTCAGCCGCTACTACATCCAGGTGCCGTTGACGGACACGGTGGAGCAGTGGTCGGATGACGCCTTCTGGGCCGAGCTCAAGCGCCGCTTGCCCGATGAGGTGTCGCAGCGCCTGGTGACCGGCCCCTCGATCGAAAAATCCATCGCGCCGCTGCGCTCCTACGTGGCCGAGCCGATGCGCTATGGCCAGCTGTTCCTGGCCGGGGACGCCGCCCACATCGTGCCACCCACCGGCGCGCGTGGGTTGAACACCGCGGCCTCTGACATCCATTACCTCTACCACGCCCTGGTGGCGCACTACCACCACCACGACGACTCGGGTCTGGAGGGGTACTCGGCCAAAGCGCTGGCACGCGTGTGGAAGGCGCAGCGCTTCTCGTGGTGGCTGACCACGCTGCTGCACACCTTTCCGGACTCGATCGAGTACGACAAGAAGTTGCAGGAAGTGGAAATGGCCTACCTGTTCTCCTCAGACTCGGCGCAACGTTCGCTGGCGGAGAACTATGTGGGGTTGCCGCTCTGAAACTGTCCGTAGCGGCGGTGTCACCGCACTGAGGGTGTTGTCAAGAGCAGACCTCAGTTTTGCATGCCCCAGCGCACCACCGTGCGTTTCTCAATGGCCTTGAAAATCAGGTTCTCCACCAGCAGGCCAAAGAGTATAACGGTCAGCAGGCCGGCGAACACATTGGGTACGTCCAGCATGTTCTTGTGCTGAAAGATGTACCAACCTAAGCCGCCCTGGCCTGAGCTCGCACCGAAGACAAGTTCGGCCGCGATGAGCGTGCGCCAGGCGAAAGCCCACCCGATCTTCAACCCAGTCAGAATGCTGGGAAAGGCTCCTGGGATCAGAATGCGCAGCACATAACCCAGCGGGGACAACCCATAGTTCTGTCCCACCATGCGCCAGGTGGTGCTGACCGAGCGAAAACCGGCATGGGTGTTGAGGGCAACTGCCCACAACACGGCATGGATCAGCACGAAGACGATACTGCCTTCGCCCAGACCGAACCAGATCATGGCCAGGGGCAACAGGGCAATGGACGGCAACGGGTTGAACATCGCCGTCAGCGTTTCCAGCACATCCGAACCCATACGCGTGGCGCTGGCAAAGGCGGTGAAGAGGCCGGCACACAGCATGCCACTGAGATAGCCCTTGAGCAGCACCTGCACGGATGACCAAGTGGCCAACAGAATCTGGCCATCGAGCACGCCGCTCCACCAGGCCTGCATCGTTTCACTCAAGGTGGGGAACAGCAGTGTGTTGTCGAGCCAGCGCGCGTAGCTTTCCCACAGCGCTGCCAGACACAACAACACCACCGTCTTGCGCAGTCCCGTGTGATTCCACATCAGGACCCAGGGACTCAGTCGCTGCAGCAGCGGTAATTCGCGAGGGGCCTGTACCTCATGGATGCGGTCGGGGCGAAGTTCAGGCATGGGCAATACTGTCACGGTTGTCAAACAGAAGGGCTTCGATTTCCTGGTTCAGTGGCAGACCCGAAGGGCCCAGCGAATCCGGCCCTTGGCACCCCAGTTCAGCCCGCACCTGACCGGGATGTGGGCTCAGCAGCAGGATACGGCTGCCAATGCGCACAGCTTCTGGGATCGAGTGGGTCACGAACAGCACGGTGAATCGTGTGTCCTCCCACAGTTGTAACAACTCTTCTTGCATCTTGCCGCGCGTGAGCGCATCGAGAGCTGCAAAGGGCTCGTCCATCAACAGGATGTCGGGCTCCATCGCCATGCCGCGGGCAATCGCCACGCGTTGCTTCATGCCACCCGACAGGGTGTGCGGCAGGTTGTCGGCAAACGGGGTGAGGTTGACCTTGTCGATGTAATGGCTGGCGCGCTCCATCGCTTCCCGACGAGGCAGGCGGCCACTGGCGGTGAGGGCAAACACCACATTCTCGTGCACGGTTTTCCAGGGTAATAGCTGGTCGAATTCCTGAAACACCATGACACGGTCCGGGCCGGGGCGATCAATGGTCCGGCCATTGAGGTGAATCGATCCTTCGGTGGGACGCAGAAAACCGCCTACAGCTTTCAACAGGGTGGACTTGCCGCAACCGGAGGGGCCGAGGATGACGTAACGATCCGAGCGGTGAACATCAAAACTGACCCGGTAAGTCGCGGTGACCCGATGGTCTTCGGTGCGATACTGCAGTGTCACCCCTCGTACAGAGAGCAAGGGGTCGTGAGGGGCAGAAGTCATCAGTTGCCGTTTTGGAGGTCAACGCCCGGGAAAAACAAGTCGCGAATCGAGGTCGGGCGGGATTTGAGTGAGCCAATCTCATGCATGAACACGGCGTACTTCATGACGTTCTCGGGCGCGGTGGTGTACTTGATGGCAGGATCGTTGAGCATGGTCACCATGTCGGTGAGTGACCATTTGCCGGGGCCGCCCATGGAGTCGATCAGCACCTGGGCTGCTGCCTGCTTGTCTTGCCGGATCATGTCTTGCGCCTCTTTGAGTGCGCTCACAAATGCGCCGTAAACCTTGGGGTTGCGCTCCTGGAATTTACGGGTGGTCGAAATCATGGTGAAGGTGGTGGAGCCACCCATCACGTCATCGGTGTTCATGATGGAGCGCACCCCCGGAGTCTTGCGCTCGACCTGGTCCAGTGGTGCCGAAGCAAAGTGACCCGTGATGGATGCGCTGCCCGAGAGCAGGGCCGAGGCAGCATCACCATGGTTCATGCTGACGGTGAAGGGGTCAAAGCGAAAAGCCTGATCTTTCCCGTATTTTTTCACGGCATACATCTGCATCACGATGGAGGGAATCGAGGATTTGACCGATGTGACGGCCACTTTGTCAGAGCCTTTGAGGTCATCCACCGTTTTGAGGTGATCCGCCTTGGTGTTCAGGTTCATGGGCATGGAACTCATGGCGGCCACGCCCTTAACTTCCACATTGGTGCGCGTCTTGTCCCACAAGATCAGGAAGGAGGGCGGTCCTGCCGACACGAAATCCGCCGAACCCGAGATCAGGGCATCGATCATGGCCGAGGGGCCGCCGACATTGGCCCAGTTCACCTTGAGTTTGATCCCTTCCTTCTCGGCTTGCTTCTCGATCAGGTTGTGCGCCTTCATGACGTGTAGCGGTAAAAAGCCAAACCCGCCTGCCCCCAGCGGAACGCGAAGTTCGGACACTTCTGCCCACGCCATTGAAGTGGTCAGACAGGCTGTCAGGAGCAGTCCCGAGATTGCGGTTTTCTTCATGCTCATCTCCTTGTGTCGTGAATCGAATGCGGCCTCATCACTGGGGCTCGATGCCGGCCAATTTGACCAGACGGGACACAGCAAGGTAGTCGCGTCGGATCTGTTCGGCAAAGGCCTCAGGTGTGCTGGGTGAGGGGACCAAGCCCAGGGCACGAATGCGCGCCTGTACGCCGGGTTCGTTGAGCACGGCTTGAAGGTCCTGGTTGAGGGCATTTACGGTGGCCGCAGGTGTGGCCGAGGGCACGGCAAATCCATACCACTCGGGCATCTCGCCCAATGAGGGGTACCCGGCTTGTTCGGCGGTGGGCGTGCCGGGCAAGACGTCCAGGGGATCTTTGCCAAACAGTACCAAGCCCTTGAGCTTGCCGGTGCGTACATGCGGTGCTACCGAGGCGGGGTTGGCCACCATCAGCGGGATGTGACCGGCTAGCAAATCGACGACCGCAGGACCTGCTCCTTTGTAGGCCACGTGCAGCATGTCAACTTGCGTGACAGACTTGAACATCTCACCGGCCAGTTGCGGACCCGAGGCACTAGACCCGTAGGACAACTTGCCCGGTTGGCTTTTGGCCAGCACGATCAGTTCCCGAAACGTTTGCGCAGGCAGGGAAGGGTGTGCCACCAACACAAAGGGCTGCTGGGTGCCACGCGTGATCGGTTTGAAATCCTTCAAAGGGTCCAGCGCCGATTCCTTGTAGAGGTGCGGATTGACGGTGAACACCCCTTGATGAGCCAGCACCAGGGTATGACCGTCAGCCGGGGCCTTTGCGGCCCAGGCGGTGCCCACATTCCCTTGTGCACCGGCACGGTTGTCCACGATGACCGGTTGTTTCCACAACGCACTCAGGCGTTCGACCACTATCCGTCCCAGCGCGTCAGTGCCACCGCCAGGAGGAAAGGGAACGACCAGGGTGACCTGGCGGATAGGTGTGAAGGCGCTTTGCGCCTGTGCCGATAGCGCACAGAGGCAGGACAGCCACAGCGCGATTAAGAGCCCGTATCGTTTCTTCATACTAGGGTATTCCCGGGTTTAGCCCGCGTGCTCGATTCGCGTCATTCGCATGAGCTCGGCCGCGTTCTCCAGTGCCTCAAAGTTCCAGACGATCTGGATGATACGGTCCGCCTGCGTAGGATGAAGGTACGAATTTGACAGCGTGCGGAATTTGGTTTCCAGTTCGGCATCACTCAGGGGATGCCGAACGGAGCCGCGGGCGTGTTCGACATGCCATGACACGGCATCGCGCTGACCGAACTGGAGGTTCACTGTGGCAGCATCGATGGCGTAGTGATCATCATCGACAAAGTGCAGTCGCTCACCCAGGCGGCGGATCCTCGGATCCTGCACGGCCTCATCGCTGAATTCAGGCAGGCCGGCCTGCCCGCGCAGCAGGCTGACGGCCACTGCGTGCTGGGCACAGACCTGAGAGGCCCGACCACTGGTTACGCCTGGTCGGTCCGTGCGCTGGCGCAACAACGGGTGCCCTCGCAACTCGATGCGTTGAATATCGTGTGCCCATTGCCCGATCGGCCCCATTTGTCGGGACAGCGCCAGACAGGCCTCGATCACCGGGTTGAGCACCACGCCACAAGGATAGGGCTTGTAGCTGTTGCGTTGAATTTCCCACTGTTCGCCCAAGTCCTCAGTCAGGCAGTTCAGGTCGGGCTGCTCGCCCATCACTTGCAAAAAACCTCGTGGCCCTTCCAGTGGTTGATCCGGGCCGGTGAACCCACGCGATGCCAGCAGGGCAGACAACAAGCCGTTGCGTGCAGCGTTGCCCACGCTGGTGCTTTTGGCCATGGTCCCCAATGTCTCGACCAGGCCGCACGCCTGGTTGCTGGCCGAGCCCATGGCGTGGCGCAGTTGGGCACTGGACAAACCCAGTACCTGCCCTGTGGCCAATGCCGAGCCGATCACGCCGCAGGTCGAGGTGATGTGCCACCCGCGGGCATAGTGCCAGGGAGACACGGCATTGCCCACACGGCACTCGATCTCTATGCCTAGTAGCAGGGCGTGCAGGAAGGCCGTTCCCGACAGGCCATGAAGCTCGGCGAGAGCGAATAACGGTGCTGCAACCGGCCCCGTCGGGTGAATGACGGTGCGCTCATGCGTGTCATCAAAGTCGTACACGTTGGCGCTCATGGCATTGATCGCACAAGCGTTGAGCATGTCGGTCTGCTCGGCCCGTCCGATCAGTGTGCAGTGGGCGCCCGCCGAGAAGGGGGCCAATGTGTCGACCAGGATGTTCAGGGTCGGATCGTGGGCGCCGGCAAACGCCACGGCCAGGTAGTTCAGCAGCGATCGCTTGGCCTCATGCCGAATGGGGGGCGATATGTCTGACCAGCGGCTGTGATGGACAAACTCGCACAAGGTTTGCGAAACAGGCGTGATGGTTGCGGTGGCTGAGGGAGAGTTCATGCGGGTAAAACTGAGGTCTTCAGACTCTGTGTACGTGTGATGGATTTCTCACAGGGCAGACCAGCCACCATCCAGCGACAACACCTGGCCAGTGATGTCGCGCGCGGCTGGGCTGCACAGGTACACCACCGACGCGGCCACGTCTGCCGCCTGCACGAACCGACCCGAGGGCTGTTTGCCTTGCAGAAAGCGGGCTTCTGCCGAGGGGCGATCCAGATGCTGCTCGCGCATCAGGTCCATTACCCGGCTGTCAGTGCCTGGTGTCAGGACTGAGCCCGGGCAAACAGCATTGCTGGTGATGCCGTCGCTCACCGTTTCGGCTGCAACAGCCCGAGTTAGTCCGATCAGAGCGGTTTTGGTGGTGACGTAGTCGACACGATGGGATGTGCCGCGTTGACCATACACCGAGGTCATCTGGATCAGGCGACCATAGCCGGACTCACGCATGGTCGGCAGCACGCATTGAATAAGTCCAAACGCAGCGCTGACGTTCACCGCCAGCGCCTGCTGCCAATCGTCGAACGCCAGGGTTTCGATCGGACCAAAATGACGCACCACGGCATTATTGAGCAGAATGTCGGGTGGCCCCAGTACGGCGCAGGTCTGTTCATGCAGACGCAGCACACCGGCCCTGTGCGACACATCTTGTTGGATATAGTGCGCCCGCACCTGGTAACGGGTTTGCCATTGCATACAAAGCGCGTCCATGTCGGCACCAGGGACCAGCCCATGCAACACCACATCGCAACCTGCTTGCGCCAGACCCTGTGCCATCGCCAGACCCAGTCCGTCGCTGGATCCGGTGATCAGAGCGCGTCTGCCTTCGAGCAGGCGCGTCGATGTGGTGGTGGTTGACATGGCACACGGGATTGGTTGGCCAGCCTCAATCGGCGGTGAGTTGTTTGTCGCGCACGATGCGGTCCCATTTGTTGAACTCGCTGCGCAAAAACTGCTGGGCCTGCGTGCGTGAGTTAGCCAGGGGCTGTAGCCCGTCACGCTCGAGCACCTGGCGCATGGCATCACTTCGCAAGGCCTGAGCGCTGGCTTCGTTGAGACGATCCAGAATGGCGGGCGGCGTGCCGGCCGGGGCGGCCACGATGAACCAGTTCAATGCCTCGAAGCCCGGGTAGGTCTCTGCCACGGTGGGCACCTGTGGCAGGGTGAGCAGGCGTTTGGATCCCGTACTGGCCAGCACCTTGAGGCGCCCGCTGTTGACGTGCACCATGGACGATCCTGGGTTGTCGAACATCACATCGACACGTCCGGCAATCAGGTCAGTGAAGGCCGCGCCGGCTCCCTTGTAAGGCACTTTGGTCACCTGGATCTGGGCGGTGGAGATCAGCAACTCGGTGGCGAGCCGTTGAATGCCACTGCTGCCGGGCAGTGCGACATTCACCTGACCATTGCTGCGCGCCATGGCCAACACCTCGGCAAAACTGTTGGCTTTGAAACCCACTGGCGCCACCAGCACCTGGGGCGTTGCCGCCAGTATGGTCACCGGTTCAAAGTCCTTGAAGATGTCGTAGGGCAGTTTAGGCACGAAGGATGGGGTGGTGCCGAAGGCCGCCGAGCTGATCACCAGGGTGGTGCCGTCGGCAGGTGATTTGGCCACTTCGGCGGTGCCGATCTGGCCTGTGGTGCTGGCTTTGTTCTCGACCACCACGGTGCGTTGCAAGGCCTTGCCCAGTTCAATCGCAAAGGGTCGTGCCAGTGCATCCACACCACCCCCGGCAGCAAAAGGCACCACCAGACGGACTGTGCGATCCGGCAACTCTTGCGCGTTGGCAGTAAGAGGCAGTTGTGCGAAGGTCGTGCAGGTGGCTGCCAGCAGGGTGACAAGAAATCGATGAAGCTTCATGGGAGACTCCGTAGTCAAGTAAGACAAGCAGCGGAGGGTCAGGCCTTGGGCGGGACATCCAGGCGAACCACAATGCCCTCCAGATCAGGGCTGGGCGCCGGGTAGTACTTCAACACGAGCGGGTCATGCCCGGGGATGACGTGGTCTGCCGATTCAGCCAATTCGTGCAATGTGCGGTAGCCGTTGAGCATGTCGCCCAGGTTGAAAGCGAGTGTGAATAGACGCTTGCTGCGCATGTGTTCGTAGTAGTGGCTCGCATCCGAAGCCAACACCACCCAGCCACGCTGCGTCATGATCCGCACCGATTGCAAGCCATCAGTGTGTCCACCGATGTGGTGGAGCGTCACACCCGGGGCCAATTCGGCCGTGCCGTCATGGAACTGGACCCGGTCTTTATAGACCAGGCGTACCATGGACACCACTTCATCCACCTCGTAAGGGTGGCGCATGTAGTCATTGCACATGTGGCGGCCGGTGGCGAAACTCATCTCGGCGTCCTGCAGGTGAAAGCGGGCTTGCGGGAAATCGTCAAAGGTGCCCACGTGGTCATAGTGCATGTGAGTGATGACGACATCCTTCACCGAGTTGGCATCTACGCCCATGAGGGCCAATCCCTCCTTGGGGGTGCGCAGGTAATCACGCTTGCGTTTGCTCGCCATGCTGGCATGGAATCCGGTGTCGACCACGATGGTGCGGTTCTGGTTGCGTATCAGCCAGACAAAGTAATCCATGGGCATGACGGCGTCATGCGGGGCACCACCCACAAAATGGTCGCGGCGTTGACACTGGCGGG
>CANFMY010000057.1 GCA_947448375.1 Comamonadaceae bacterium
ACGTACTCCTGGGGCATGTACAGGTGCACCGTCACAATGGGTTCGCGGATTTCCTGGATGCGGGCCTGCTCGGGCATCTTGGAGGGGTTTTCCACCATGATGACTTCGTCGTCCCCTTTGACCACCTGGTACACCACGCTCGGAGCGGTTGTGATGAGGTCCTGGTCGAACTCGCGCTCGAGGCGCTCCTGCACGATCTCCATGTGCAGCAGGCCGAGGAAGCCGCAACGAAAGCCAAACCCCAGGGCTTGCGAGACTTCCGGTTCGTAGTGCAGCGAGGAGTCGTTGAGCTTGAGCTTTTCCAGGCTGTCGCGCAGCGCGTCGTACTGGTTGGCTTCGGTGGGATACAGGCCCGCGAACACCTGCGGCTGAATTTCCTTGAAACCCGGCAGCGGTGCGGTGGCCGTGGCCGCCGCACCGCCAGAACCCGTCTTGATCTGGGTGATGGTGTCGCCCACCTTGGCCGCCTGCAACTCCTTGATGCCGGCGATGATGTAGCCCACCTCGCCAGCCTCGAGCGATTCGCGCGGCTGGTTGGCGGGTGTGAACACGCCCAGGTTATCGGCGTTGTAAGTGGCTTCGGTGGCCATCATCTTGATGCGGTCACCGCGCGCCAGTCGCCCGTCCACCACACGCACCAGCATGACCACGCCCACGTAGGTATCAAACCAGCTGTCAATGATCATGGCGCGCAACGGGCCATCCGGGTTACCCCGGGGCGGCGGCACCTTGGCGATGATGGCCTCGAGGATTTCTTCCACGCCCATGCCGCTCTTGGCTGAACAGGGAATGGCTTCGCTCGCATCGATGCCGATCACATCTTCAATCTCGGCCTTGGCGGTGTCAGGATCGGCCTGCGGCAAATCCATCTTGTTGAGCACTGGCATCACCTCCACACCCAGGTCGAGTGCGGTGTAACAGTTGGCCACGGTCTGAGCTTCCACGCCTTGACTGGCATCGACCACGAGCAAGGCGCCTTCACACGCGGAGAGCGATCGGCTCACTTCATAGGAGAAGTCGACGTGACCCGGCGTGTCGATCAGATTGAGGTTGTAGACCTGCCCATCGCGCGCTTTGTATTGCAGCGCAGCCGTCTGCGCCTTGATGGTTATCCCACGCTCTTTCTCGATGTCCATCGAGTCGAGCACCTGCGCTTGCATGTCGCGATCCTCGAGTCCTCCACAGCGCTGGATGAGTCGATCTGCGAGTGTCGATTTGCCGTGATCGATGTGCGCAATGATTGAAAAATTTCTGATGTGCTTCATCAAGCGGGAGACTTAAGTGTTTGAATTCAAAAGGCAGAACGGCATAAAAAAGGGCGCGTCACGGTTGGACGCGCCCTGAACCAACAATCATTGGCAACTGCGAAAGTTGGAACTTCATTGTAGGCAAAAAGCCCGTCCCGTACAGTGCCCTCAGTGGCCAGGAAGCGTCGTTGTGGAACCACCACACGCATTTTATCCACAACTTAACCACAGAACTGGTTGCATATCCATGGGACAAGTTGTGGGTGATCTGTGGAAGGTCTGTGGAGTGTCAGGATTGATCTCGCATCGTGGGTTTTGGACCCATTTCTTATGTGAAATCTTCCCGAATGCATGACCATATTCTATAGAAAAGGGCATTAAGAAATAATGACCGATAAGTCATTAGTGGAAATTGCCGTTAAAAAATATTTTTCCCCTGTGGCGATTGCATCAAAAACCCGGCGTCATGGGTGGTTTTTGCCGCCGGGTTGAGGGGCCTCATTTGCCGGGTCGGATCAGCACGTACTGGGCCCAGTCTCCTCGGCGAAACAGCACGGTGACGGGTTTGCTTTTGTCCTGACGCGCCAGGGTCGCCTCGAATGCCTTGACCGAGTCCACCTCCACATTCGCCAAAGCCAGGATGACATCGCCCTCGCGCAGACCGGCACGCGCGGCGGCTTCCGTGGCAGCCTCCACGCGCACGCCCCCACGAAGCTTCAGTTCACGCTTTTGTGTCTCGGTCAGGTCGCTCAAGGTCAACCCCAGGGGATCGACGGCCACTGCAGCAGCGGGCTTGTCCGGTGTGGCGGCCTTGGCCACAGGGCGATCGGGCTCGAATTCACCCACCACGATGCTGAGTTCACGCTGCGCACCGCGACGCCAGACCGTGAGGGTGCTGCGGGTGCCCGGGCGGGTGTTGCCCACCAGGCGCGGCAGGTCGGCCGATTTCTCGATCGTCTTGCCGTCGAATTTCAGGATGATGTCGCCCGCTTCCAGGCCGGCTTTGTCGGCGGGTGAACCCGACTCGACATTGCGCACCAAGGCGCCTTGCGGCCGACTGAGGCCGATGGACTCGGCCACTTCCTTGCTCACCTGATCGATCTGCACGCCCAGACGGCCGCGCTGCACACGGCCGGAGGCACGCAACTGGTCGCTCACGCGCACGGCCTCGTCAATCGGAATGGCAAACGAGATGCCCATGAAACCGCCCGAACGGGAATAAATCTGGCTGTTGATGCCCACCACCTCGCCACGCATGTTGATGAGCGGTCCACCCGAGTTGCCTGGGTTGATGGCCACATCGGTTTGGATGAAAGGAAGGTAGTCCCCGGTGTCACGCTGCTTGGCGCTCACAATGCCCGCGGTGACTGAATTGTCCAGGCCAAAGGGTGAACCAATGGCCATGACCCACTCACCCACTTTGAGACGGCTGACGTCGCCAATGCGAACGGCCGGCAGGCCGGTGGCCTCGATCTTCACCACCGCCACATCGGTGCGCTTGTCCAGACCCACGAGGCGGGCCTTGAACTCGCGCTTGTCGGGCAAGGTGACCAGCACCTGGTCGGCACCATCCACCACGTGGGCGTTGGTCATGATGAAGCCATCGGACGTCAGCACAAAGCCCGACCCCACACCACGGGGTTGCTCCTCCTCTTGCTGAGGACGATTGGGGCGCTGTGGGCGCGGGTTATTGGGCCCCGGCAGGGGAACACCGAAGAAGCGGCGGAACAACTCCTGCATGTCCTCGTCGCTCGGGTTGCCAGCGCCCCCAGCGCCTCGGGCGGACACGCGCTCCAGCGTGCGGATGTTGACCACCGAGGGGCCCACCTGTTCCACCAGGTCGGTGAAGTCAGGCAAGGTGCGGGTTTGCGCAACGGCAGGTGGCGTAGGCGCCAGAGCCAGGACGCTGATGAGCGCCACAGCGGACACCAGGCCGGTCAAGGATTTCAAGACATTCATATTCAACAACTCCCAACAAGCACCCTAGTGGGTGTGCCAATATATAGCGCGCCGAACGTCCTTCCAGATGACAGGGTCGTCGTGCTGTTCGATCCACACCCACGGGGAGGCAGGATCTGAACCGACACATGGGGAGACCCAGCGCAAAAGCAAGGCGTGCTGCAGGTCAAGCGCCAGGATCAGACGCCCGCTCACGGGTTGCGCGCCTTGCAGGTGCCAACGCTCACCATCCCACCTCAAGCTGACGCCTGG
The DNA here is from genome assembly GCA_947448375.1 of Comamonadaceae bacterium. Classification (GTDB taxonomy): domain Bacteria; phylum Pseudomonadota; class Gammaproteobacteria; order Burkholderiales; family Burkholderiaceae_C; genus Limnohabitans. The sequence continues at coordinate 3,459 of CANFMY010000057.1, forward strand.
CGCAGGGCTTGCACGCACCGACAGCCACAGGGCAGGCAACAGCAACGATCCCATGAGGACCACCAGGTCCAGGCTCGGCTGTGAGGCGGCCACGGCAGCCATGAGGGCGAGCGAGAACATCAGCAACACGACCAGCAGGGCATGCAACCGGCGTGCACGCCCCAGCGGGTACAACACCTGCGGGGCCGCTTGCATGGGGGTGGCGTCAGACGCGCTTGAAGATCAGGGTACCGTTGGTACCGCCGAAACCGAAATTGTTCTTGAGCGCGATGTCGATCTGGAGGTCGCGCGCCTGGTTGGCACAGACGTCGAGGTCACACTCCGGGTCCTGGTTGAACACGTTGATGGTGGGCGGGCTCTTTTGTTCGTACAACGCCTTGACGGTGAAGACGCTCTCGATGCCGCCCGCGCCACCCAGCAGGTGCCCGGTCATGGACTTGGTGGAGTTGACCACGATGCGGCGCGCGTGGTCACCCAGGGCCGCCTTGATGGCGTTGATTTCGTTCACATCGCCCAGCGGCGTGGACGTGCCATGCGCATTGAGGTACTGGACCTGGTCGGCATTGATGCCGGCGTTGCGCAGGGCGTTGACCATGGCGCGGCGCGGGCCGTCCATGCTGGGTGCAGTCATGTGGCCAGCATCGGCGCTGCGGCCATAGCCGATGACTTCGGCGTAGATGCGTGCGCCACGGGCTTTGGCGTACTCGTACTCTTCGAGCACCAGCGCGCCTGCGCCTTCACCCAACACGAAACCGTCACGGTCCTTGTCCCAGGGACGAGAGGCGGTGGTGGGGTCGTCGTTGCGGGTGGACAGGGCACGCATGGCGGCAAACCCACCGACGCCCAGGGGCGACACCGTGGCCTCGGAACCGCCGGCCACCATCACGTCAGCGTCGCCGTATTCGATGATGCGAGAGGCCTCGCCAATGCTGTGCAGGCCCGTGGTGCAGGCCGTCACCACCGCCAGGTTCGGGCCCTTGAAGCCCAGGCGCATGGAGACATGGCCCGAGATCATGTTGATGATCGAGGCCGGTACAAAGAAGGGGGAAATGCGCCGGGGACCGCGGGCGGTCAGCTCGGCATGCATGTTTTCGATCAGCGGCAAGCCGCCAATGCCTGAACCGATCAGGCAACCGATGCGGTGAGAGGCTTCCTCGTCCAGCGCGTCGCCGGTGGGCAAACCCGAGTCCTGCACCGCCTGCAAGGCAGCGACCACGCCGAAATGGATGAAGGCATCCATGGCGCGGGCTTCCTTGGGCGGAATGTAGTCATCGAGATTCAAACCCTTGACCTCACCCGCAAAGCGGCAGGCGAAGTCCTTGGCATCGAACTTGGTGATGGGTGCAATGCCGGACTGGCCGGCCAGCAGGCGGGCCCAGGACTCATCCACCGTGTTGCCCACGGGGCTGACGCAACCCAGGCCAGTCACGACAACGCGACGACGGCTCATGCGGAAGTCTCTCTAGCGAATCAGCTCTTCTGGTGTGCCAACGCGTAGTCGATGGCGTTTTGCACCGTGGTGATCTTCTCGGCGTCTTCATCGGGGATTTCGATGCCGAACTCGTCTTCCAGGGCCATCACCAGTTCCACCGTGTCGAGGGAGTCGGCACCGAGGTCGGCCACGAAGGCTTTTTCATTGGTGACTTGAGACTCTTCCACGCCGAGTTGTTCGGCGATGATTTTTTTGACACGTGCTTCGATATCGCTCATGGTTCCCTCAAAGGGTTAAGTTGAAGTCCGCGATTTTACCCGGGCGGACGGTCCGATTGAAAAAAGCTGTTTGGGTGACATTCACGCCATGAACATGCCGCCATTCACGTGCAGTTCCTGCCCCGTGATGTAAGCCGCTTGCGGGCTGGCCAGATAGGCCACCGCGTGCGCGATGTCGGCGGGCTGGCCCAGGTGCCCCAGGGGAATCTGAGCCAGCAAGGCCTGCTGCTGGGCCTCGGGCAAGGCCGAGGTCATGTCGGTTTCGATGAAGCCAGGGGCCACGCAGTTGACGGTGATGTTGCGGCTGCCCAGCTCGCGGGCCAGGGCTCGTGTCATGCCGGCGACGCCCGCTTTCGCGGCCGCGTAGTTGACCTGACCGGGATTGCCGCTGGCTCCCACCACGCTGGTGATGCTGATGATGCGGCCATAGCGCTGCTTCATCATCGGGCGAATGACGGCGCGGGACAGGCGAAACACCGCCTTCAGGTTGGTGTCGAGCACGGCGTCCCAGTCCTCGTCCTTGAGGCGCATGGCCAGGGTGTCGCGCGTGATGCCGGCGTTGTTGACCAGCACGTGCAAGGCCCCGTGCTGGGCCACGATGGCGTCAACGACCGCCTGGGCCGCCTCGCCCTGGTTGACATCGAGCACCACGCCTTGACAGCCCGGGTAGTCCGACAGGGCCTGGGTGATGCCGGCAGCGCCCGCCTCGGTGGTGGCGGTTCCGACCACATGCAAGCCTTGACGCGCCAGTTCCAGGGCGATCGCGGCACCGATGCCGCGGGAGGCGCCTGTCACCAGGGCCGCTTGACCGGCAAAAACAAGTTCAGAGGACATGATCAGGACAACAGGGTTCGGGCTTCTTGCAGGCTGGCGGGGTCAAACACAGCGCCGCCCAGGAGTTCGGCATCAATGCGACGGGTAAGGCCCGCCAGCACTTTGCCGGGACCGCATTCGATCACCGCGCCAATGCCGCGCGCCTGGATGGCCTGCACGCACTCCACCCAGCGCACCGGCCCGAAGGCCTGGCGAAACAGCGCATCGCGAATGCGGGCGGGATCGGACTCGACCGACACATCGATGTTGTTCACCACCGGGATGCGCGGCGCTTGCAACGTCAACTCGGCCAGACGGGCTTGCAGGCGTTCGGCGGCGGGCTTCATCAGGCGCGAATGGAAAGGGGCCGACACCGGCAACAGCAAGGCGCGCTTGGCCCCCATGGCTTTGAGCAATTCGCAGGCCTTGTCGACGGCCGCTTTGCTGCCGGCGATCACGGTCTGGGCCGGGTCGTTGAAGTTGGCGGCATCGACCACCTCGGCGCTGTTCGCCCCAAAGCTCGCTTGCGCCTGTTGACACCCGTCGATGACCTGCGCAGACGTCAGGCCCAGGATGGCCGCCATGGCGCCCTGCCCCACCGGCACGGCTTCCTGCATGGCCTGCGCACGCAAGCGCACCAGTGGCACCGCCTCGGCCAGGGTGAGCACCTCGGCCGCCACCAGGGCCGCGTATTCGCCCAGCGAATGGCCGGCCACCGCTGCGGGCACATCGCCCCCTTCGGCACGCCAGGCACGGTAGGCGGCGACACCCGCCACCAGCATCACCGGTTGGGTGTTGGTGGTGAGCGCCAGGTCTTCCTTGGGGCCGGCGTGAATCAACGCGGCCAGGTCCTGGCCGATGGCCGCAGAGGCCTCTTGCAACGTGTCACGCACCGCCGAGTGATCGCCCCAGCCGTCCAGCATGCCCACCGCTTGCGACCCCTGACCGGGGAAAACAAAAGCAAATGATTTCATGGTCTTGGTTGTTCAGAACTGGGCCAGCACGGCACCCCAGGTAAAGCCGCCCCCCACGCCTTCCATCAGCACGCGCTGACCGGGGCGGATCTGGCCGCTGCGCACGGCCACGTCCAGGGCCAGGGGAATGGAGGCCGCCGAGGTGTTGCCATGGTCCTGCACGGTCAACACCACCTTGTCCATGGACAGCTTGAGCTTCTTGGCAGTGCTCTGGATGATGCGGATGTTGGCCTGGTGGGGAATCAGCCAGTCGATGTCCTGCTCCTGCAAGGCAGCCTTGGCCAGCGTGGCGCGGGCAGCGGCCTCCAGCACCCCCACCGCCAGCTTGAACACGGCCTGACCGTCCATCTTGAGCACCGGGTCACCCAGCACCTGACCGCCGTTGACATGACCGGGCACACACAGAATGCCGACATGACGGCCATCGGCATGCAGGTCGCTGGCCAGAATGCCGGGCTGGTCGCTGGCTTCCAGCACCACGGCACCAGCACCATCGCCAAACAGCACGCAGGTGGTGCGGTCGTTGAAATCGAGAATGCGGGAGAACACTTCCGCGCCGATCACCAGCGCGCGGCGGGCGTTGCCGCCGCGAATCATGGCATCGGCCACGGTGAGCGCGTAGACAAAACCACTGCACACGGCCTGCACATCAAAGGCGGCCGCGCCGATGATGCCGCCCCCCCCCGACTCCAGTTGCGACAGCTTGTGCTGAATCATGCAGGCCGTGGAGGGGAACACCATGTCCGGTGTGGAGGTGGCCACGATGATGAGGTCGATGTCCTGCGGCTGGCGACCGGCAGCCTCGAGGGCCCGGCGGGCCGCCTCGAACCCCAGATCGCTGCTGCCCTCGCCGGCTGCGGCGAAGTGACGCGCCTGGATACCCGTGCGCTCGACAATCCATTCGGAGGAGGTTTCCACGCCGCGCTGGGCCAACTCGGCGGCCAGATCGTCATTGGTGAGTCGACGGGTGGGCAGATAACTGCCTGTGCCAGTGATGCGGGCAAATACGTTGTTCAAGCCTGGGCTCCATGCATGGCGCCATTATCCTCGCTCGCAGCCGACAGGAAGGGCGCTGCATGGGCGATGCGGGCACGCACCCTGTCCAGGAGATCGTGCCGGGCCGCTTCATAGGCCCGGGTCAAGGCCGTCTCGAATGCCAGGGCGTCCGCGGATCCGTGGCTCTTGAACACCAGGCCGCGCAGACCCAGCAAGGCTGCGCCATTGTGCCGCCGGTGGTCAACTCGCTTTTTAAACGAATTTAGAACGGGATAAGCACAAATACCCATCAATTTCGTGAAGATGTTGGCGGAAAAACCTTCCCGGAGTATGGTGCTGACCATGCTGGCCAGGCCTTCGCTGGCCTTCAGGGCCACATTGCCGACAAAACCGTCACAAATCACGATATCCGTGGTGCCCTTGAAGATGTCGTTACCTTCAACATTGCCATAAAAATTCAAATCGCCGTTGTTAGCCGCTTTTCGAAGCAGTTCACCGGTTTTTTTGATGTTTTCGTTACCCTTAATGACTTCTTCGCCAATGTTGAGGAGTCCGACCGAGGGATTTTCAATGTCCAGAAGCACCGACACCAGGGCAGATCCCATGACAGCAAACTGCAACAGGTGCTCGGGAGTGCAATCCACATTGGCACCGAGATCCAGCATGGTGGTGCCACCGCCCTTGACGTTGGGCATCTGGCCGGCTATGGCCGGACGGTCAATACCATCCAGAGTTTTCAGAACATAGCGCGCGATTGCCATCAAAGCGCCCGTGTTGCCGGCAGATACGGCCGCTTGCGCCTTGCCGTCGCGAACCAGCTCAATGGCCAGGCGCATCGACGAGCCTTTTTTGCGACGCAGGGCCACCTCCACCGGATCGTCCATGGTGACCACCTCGGTGGCATCGATCCAGTCAGCGCGGGGATGAGTCCAGTCGCCCCGACGGTCGGCCAGACCAACCAGGAGACAACGGGCTTGGGGGTGCTGATCGAGAAAGCGGCGGGACGCCGCCAGAGTGACATCGGGGCCGTGATCGCCGCCCATGACATCAACAGCCAGGGTGATCATGGGCAAGCCGGAAGTCGATCAGTCAACAAGGGAGGTGCATCAACACAAAGGCCCGCGCCACCAGGTGTGCGACGGGCCTGTGCATCGACTGAAAAATCAGGCTTCGTTTTTGGTCTTGAGCACCTTGCGACCACGGTAAAAGCCGTTGGGGCTGATGTGGTGACGCAGGTGGGTTTCGCCCGTGGTGGGCTCAACAGCGATGCCCGGCACATTCAGGGCGTTGTGCGAACGGTGCATACCGCGCTTGGAGGGAGACTTTTTATTTTGCTGGACGGCCATGATCGGCTCCTGACATGAATGGGGTTCAACTGCCCGCGTCCCTGAAAAATCCTGGACGACTCGGCAAAACCGCAGATTATAGCGGATTCAGGGTCGAGTCCCGATCAAGCCCCGAAGCGCGCCCAAGGGCCAGGGCAGCGGCGCCATCCGCCCCGGCCACCCCACCCCCAGCGCCAGCGCCTGCGATCAGGGCTTGCGTTTGAGTTGGGCCAGGGCGGCAAACGGGTGCGGGCGCTCCGTCGATTGGGCCTCGTCAAACCCGGCATCTTGCGCTGACAATCGAACCGGCGCAGGGCAATCGGGCTCATGCCGCGGCACCAGGGGCAAGGCCATGAGCAACTCATCCTCGATCAGGCCCAGCACGTCGAACTGCGGACTGAGCACCAGCACATCCTCTTCGGCCTCTTCGTCCTCGCGCTCGGCGGTGGCTTCATCCGCCACAAAACGGAAGCTTCGCTCCACCGTCAGCGGCACGTCCACCGCGCCCATGCAGCGTTGACACACCATGGGCAAGCGCACCTCGGCCGTCACATGCAGCCAGCACTGACCCGCTCCGCCAAGGCGTTCGCGCCATTCCCCTTGCGCACTCCAGTGGATCAGGGGCGCCGAGTAGGATGGGGAGACCATCTCGGCAAGCAGGCGCTCACATTCATGAGTGGGGGTTTCACCGGCCAGGCGATCGCCTGCCCGAGCGAGGGCTCGCACATCGAGTCGCGCGGGGGAGTAGGCGGCATTCATGCCATCAGTGTAAGAGAATCCTGCCATGACCTCGCCTGCCGCAGCCCCCCACCCCTCGCCCCGACCGCTGATTCTGGGTTCGACATCGCGCTACCGGCGAGAGTTGCTGGAGCGCTTGCATCTGCCCTTCGAGGTACAAGCCCCGGAAGTGGACGAAACACCCCTGGCTGGCGAGCCTCCCGAGGCGCTGGCCCGACGCCTGGCGCTGGCGAAGGCCCGCGCGGTGGCGGCACGTCACCCAGAGGCGGTGGTGATCGGATCGGACCAGGTGGCGGATCTGGCGGGAGAGCCCCTGGGCAAGCCAGGGTCCCATGAACGAGCCGTCGAGCAACTGCGGCGCATGCGCGGGCGCACCGTGATCTTCCAGACGGCCCTGAGTGTGGTGTGCCAGGCCAGCGGCTTTGAAATGAGCGATCTGGCCGCCGTCCAGGTGCGCTTTCGGGCGCTCACCGATGCCGAGATCGAGACGTATCTGCGGCTGGAGGAGCCCTACGACTGCGCCGGCAGCGCCAAGAGCGAGGGGCTGGGCATTGCCCTGCTGGAATCCATCGACAACGACGACCCGACCGCGCTGGTCGGCCTGCCCTTGATCCGCACGGTCCGCCTGCTGCGCGCGGCGGGCCTGCCCTTGCTGGGCTGATCATGCACCACACCCCTCCTCCCCAGTCGCCTTCGGGAATGGACGTGCCGGCCACGGCGCAAGCGCCCACCGGGTCCCTGTGGCTCGTGCCGGCACCGCTCGACTTTGGCTGCGATGTCGAGGTGCCCTTGCACGACCTGATGCCCCCGGGGACGCTGGAAGTGGCCGCACGGCTCAACCACTGGGTGTGCGAAAACGCCAAATCCACGCGGGCTTATCTCAAGCGGGTCAACGCGCTCATGCCTTTGTCACGCCCGATCCAGGAGCACACCATCACCGAGCTGCCCCGGGCCGTTCACAAAAAGGGCGACCATCAGGGCGAGTTTGACGCCCGGGGGCTGCTGCAAGCCGCTGTGCACGGGCATGACGTCGGACTCATCAGCGAGGCCGGCATGCCGGCTCTGGCAGACCCTGGCGTGTCGGTGGTGCGCGCGGCGCATCAACTCGGGCTGACGGTGCGTCCCTTGGTCGGCCCCTCGTCGCTGCCCCTGGCCATGGCCTCGAGCGGCCTCAACGGACAGCAATTCAGTTTTGTGGGCTACTTGCCCGCCCAGGCACAGGAGCGGACACAACGTTTGCGGGAGCTGGAAGCGCTGGCCCAACGCACCGGCACAGCCCAATGGTTCATCGAAACGCCCTACCGCAACGCGGCCCTGTGGGACAGCTTGCTGCAGGTGTTGGCTCCCGCCACGCGGGTGGCGTGTTGCAGCGGGCTGACCTTGCCCGCGCAACAAGTGCAGTGTCACGATGTGCAGACCTGGCGACGTCGGGCCGCGCCCACAGCCCTGCAACTGCCCACCGTGTTCGGCCTGGGCGTTTGAGGCCAGGCGGGCCCACTGCCATCACTGGCACTGCGCAGCACGCGGTAGGTCATCAGACCCGTCAAGCACGTCAGCGCCGCTTCGGCGCCACGTCAACGCCGCATCAATGCAAGCCGGGGATCGACTTCATCGCCCGGACAGCGCCCTCGCCCACCGCGGCGCCAAAGCGCTTGGCGAGGCGTTCAGCCACGTTCTCGCGACGGGTGTAATCCACCAAGTCCTCGGCCTTGACGACCTCACGGGCCACAAAATCCAGGCTGCCCAAGGCATCGGCCAGGCCCAGTTCAATGGCCTGCTGCCCTGTCCAGAACAGCCCACTGAACAATTCGGGGGTTTCCTTCAGGCGCTTGCCACGGCCTTCGCGCACCACCTGAATGAACTGCTGGTGGATCTGGTCCAGCATGGTTTGGGCGTAGGCACGCTGTGTCTTGGTTTGCGGGCTGAAGGGATCGAGAAATCCTTTGTTCTCGCCTGCCGTCATCAAGCGCCGCTCCACACCCAGCTTGTCCATCAGGCCGGTGAAGCCAAAGCCGTCCATGAGCACGCCAATGCTGCCCACGATGCTGGCTTTGTCGACATAAATTTGGTCGGCTGCCACGGCAATGTAATAGGCCGCCGAGGCACACGACTCTTCCACCACCGCATAGACGGGTTTCTGGTGTTTGTCCTTGAGGCGGCGAATTTCATCGTTGATGATGCCCGCCTGCACCGGGCTGCCCCCCGGTGAATTGATGAGCAGCACCACGGCCTGGGAGCCGTCATCCTCGAAGGCATCGCGCAAGGCACCCACGATCCAGTCGGCACTGGCGTCTGCCTCGGAGGCGATCTCGCCCTGAATCTGCACCACGGCGGTATGGGGTTGGTTCACATGGGTGGTGCCGGTGCTGCGAGAAAAACTCAGCCACAGCACCGCCACCACCACGCCCAACCACAAGAGCCGAATGGCGTTACGCCAGCGCCGGGCAGCACGTTGCTCGTCGAGGTGCGCGAAGGCCAGTCGCTCCAGGGTTTGTCGCTCCCAGCCCGGGGCGCGGTCAGCAGGCGGTGCGCCCTCGCTGGCGTTGTGTCGCTCAAATTCACTCATAAATGGATCAAAACTCCACAGGTTTCAGGTTGTACGCAGTATGCCAGTGCACGACACCATCGTGCTCGCTCACGGGTATCTTGATGAGTCCGCCACGACACGGCCCACCCTGACACGCCCCGGTGTCTGGCGCATAAGTAGCCCCATGCGTGGCGCACATCAGCCAGCGCCCGGTCTCGTCAAAGAAGCGGTCGGGCTGGTAATCCATCTCCATGGCCACGTGGGTACAACGATTGAGGTAGGCGTGCACCCGCCCGTCAAAGCGAACCGCAAAGGCGCGGCAAGTGGCACCGGCATACACCACATCGAACGGCACGGCCAGGCCGCTGTTGATCAGGTCGGCCGACGGGCACAGGGGAACCAGCGCCTCATCCATGCGACAACAGCCAGCCCTGCAACTCGGCCACCGAATGGGCCACGAAGCGCGGGGCCAGCGCCTCAAAGTTATCGTGGTGATGCGCCCCGTAGCTCACGCCAATGCTGTCGCAACCGGCGCGACGCGCCATCTCGAGATCGTGGGTGGTGTCGCCAATCATGAGCGTGCGTTCGGGCGAGACACCCATCTCACCCATCAATTCGTGCAACATGAGCGGATCGGGCTTGCCAGCCGTTTCATCGGCCGTGCGAGAGGCATCGAACAGTCCCTGCAACTCCACCGTCCGCAGCGCTTCATTCAGCCCCACCCGGCTCTTGCCGGTGGCCACGGCCAGCCAGTGCTGGCGCTCACGCAACACGCCCAACAGGGGCAACACGCCGTCGAACAGGCTGATGTCGTCCTTGTGCCGGACGTAGTGGTGACGGTAGCGCTCCCCCAGCTCGGGGTATTTTTCCTGGGGCACGTCGGGCGCCGCGTGGGCCAGCGCCGGGATGAGCGCCATGCCAATCACGTAGGAGGCAGCGCGGTCATCGGGCACGGTCCCGCCCACATCACGCACTGCCTCCTGGATGCAGCGCGTGATGATGCGCGTGGAATCGAACAGGGTGCCGTCCCAGTCGAAGGCGATCAGGTCATAGCGGCGCAGGCGGGGGCTGGACATGGTCGATAAAGGCCTGAAGTTCGGGAGGGAGCGGCGATTCGAGATTCACCGGTCGCAAGGTTTGCGGATGGATGAACTGTAACCGCCAGGCGTGCAGGAACATGCGCTGCAAGCCCGCCTTGTGCCACTCGCGGTTGCGCTCGAAATTGCCGTATTTGTCGTCGCCCACGATGGGGTAGCCCAGGCTCGAGAGGTGCACCCGGATTTGGTGGGTGCGACCGGTTTTGATGGTGACCTCCAGCAGGCTGAAGCCGCCCACCAGACGCGCGACTCGCACCAGGGTGATGGCACGCTGGCCGTCCGGGTCGTCCTTGCCCACCACCCGCACCCGTCGCTCGCCCTCACCCTGCCCGTTGGGCACGAGGTAGCGCTGCAGCGGCATGTCGATCACTTTTTGACGCGAGGGCCACTGTCCTGGCACCAGGGTCAGGTAGGTCTTGCCGGTCTCGCGCTGGCGAAACTGCTCCTGTAGCCGGGTCAGCGCGCTGCGCTTTTTGGCCACCAGGAGCACGCCGGAGGTTTCCCGGTCGAGTCGATGCACCAACTCCAGCATCGGGGCCCCAGGACGGGCCTGGCGCAGCAGCTCGATCACGCCATGGCTGATCCCGCTGCCGCCATGCACCGCCACCCCGGCGGGCTTGTCGATGGCCAGAATGCCGTCGTCTTCATACAACACCGGGAACTGACGGGCCGGGGCAGCCGGTAGCCCGGCAACGCCGCTGACCGCGGCGGGCGGTTTGGCCGCCAGACGCAGCGGCGGCACCCGCACCTGGTCACCCGTGGCCACCCGGGTATCGGCGCTGGCACGGCCCTTGTTCACCCGCACCTCGCCCGAGCGGATGATGCGATAGATCAGGGTTTTGGGCGCTCCCTTGAGGTGGCGCATCAGCCAGTTGTCCAGGCGCTGGCCGTCCGATTCCTCGTCCACGACCAGAAATTGGACCTCGGGGGGCGGATTGGGCTGGGCTGCCCCTATAATGTTCTTCACCAGCGACGAGTTCCAAGTGCTTGATTTAATTCGTAGATTAGAGCACGCCGAACCCCCGCTGTGAGGTCGATGCCCCGCTTGGACCCGTTTGCCCCTGCTGAACCAGAGGCGTGAACCCCGGGCGGTTGAGCCGATACCCAGACAACCACGATACGGAATACCTTGGCTGTCGACGCCCCATGAAAGCGACGACGGCGGATCATAGCGAGACACCCCGACCATGGAATGGTTCATGCTGATGTGGATGCTTTGCCGACGCTGGCTGATGCCTGTGCGCGCAAGCTTGGCCGCATGCCTGAGCGACACCATGCTTCCCGGGCCTGACCGTCTGCCCCTGAGGGCAACGCGTCTTGACTTGCGACTCGCTCCTGTCCACATCCCCACACACCGCTTGCGACCCTGACGGGTGCGAGCGGCCTCGTGGGCCATTCCTTTCGTTGTCTGGTGCTGGCTCCGGCATCGTTGGCCCGTCATGGGCCTGTGATGTACAGAGTTAAAGGAACGCATCATGAAACGGATGCTGATCAACGCGACCCAGGCTGAAGAACGCCGCCTGGCCATCGTCGACGGACAAAAACTGCTCGACTACGAGATCGAGATCGAAGGGCGCGAACAGCGCAAGGGCAACATCTACAAAGCGGTCGTGACCCGCGTCGAGCCCTCGCTCGAAGCCTGCTTCGTCGACTACGGCGAAGACCGCCACGGCTTTTGGCCATTCAAGGAAATCTCGCGCCAGTTCTTTAAAGAAGGCGTGCCGGTCAACCAGGCGCGCATCCAGGACGTGATCCGCGAAGGCCAGGAA
>CANFMY010000058.1 GCA_947448375.1 Comamonadaceae bacterium
GCTGAGGGCGTGCGAAGTGAGGTGATGGGTCTCATATGAGTATTCTCCGACGGAGTGCGTGCGAGCAGGGGAAAGCTCGCCCGCCTCAGACGGCGAGCCGATTCGTTGGTCGAGCTTTCCCCTGCTCACACGCCGTTTTTTTCGGAAGATTTCACACGATCCCGCTGCCGAGCGCCTGAAGGTTCGCGATTCGGGGTGGACCTGACCAACGAATCGGCTCGCCGTCTGAGGCGGGCAGGTCTGCCCCGAAGCGCGGACCGTGCAACGCCAAGGTCAACGCAAAGGGCAAAGCCGAAGCTACTGCACCGGCCCTTTGAGCGCATCCGGAATCGGCAAGGGCATCACCGAGATGCCCTCCTCCAGCAAATCCCGCGTCTGCTCCGGCGTCGCCTGCCCACGAATACCGCGCTCTTCGCTCTCGCCGTAGTGCATCTTGCGTGCCTCTTCGGCAAAGCGCTGTCCCACATCTTCGGTATTGGCCATCACCTGCTGCACTGCCTGCAACCAGGCAGCCTGGACTTGAGCGGGCGATACGGAGGTCACGTCGTTCGCGGGTGTCGGGGCGACGGCTTGAGCGGGTGTTGAGGGGGTGGGCGTCGACACCTCGCGCTCACCACGCGAAGTCGACAAATTGAGTCGGGGGGCCGACAACTGCTTGGTGATCTGGCGATCGCCGCACAGCGGACACTCCACCAGCCCACGTACCAACTGGCTCTGAAAGTCGTCTTCAGAGCCAAACCAGCCTTCAAAATCGTGCTGGTGGGCGCATTGCAGGTTGAGAACCTTCATGCTTCAAATTATGACGCAGGCGTGTCAGCCCTGCCAGGTCAAAGGCCAATGGCCGGCCAGCACGTTCTGGAGCCACAGCGCTCCGGTGAGCGTCTTGGCATCGGTCACGCGGCCTTCGAAACACCACCGCAGCAGTTGTTCCGGCGGGGCACTGAACACCTCGAGAAACTCGCCTTCATCCAGCCGTGAGGCGCCGGCGGTGAGTCCGCGGGCAAACCACACCTCGATGAATTCGGTGGAGTAGCTGATCACCGGGTGCAGCACCCCCGCCCTCGCCCACTCGCGTGCGGTGTAGCCGGTCTCTTCCTGCAGTTCGCGCTTGGCACAGGCCAGCACGTCCTCACCCGGATCGAGCTTGCCCGCTGGCAGTTCAATCATCACCTGTTGCACCGGATAGCGGTATTGACGCTCCAGCACCACCTCGCCGTTGTCCAGCAAGGGAATGATCATCACCGCGCCGGGGTGCACCACGTACTCGCGCGTGGCCGCACTGCCATCGGGCAGCGCGACCGTGTCGCGGAATGCGTGGAGGAAATGCCCCTTCAGGAGTTCGGTGCTGTCGAGCTGGCGCTCGATCAGCGCGTCATCCGTACCGGGGACGACGGGTGGGCTCAAGTACCCAGGGACTTGACGATGGCCTGGGCACACAGCGCCATCAGGCCACCGGGCAGCAGGCCCAGCACCAGGATAAGGGCGCCGTTGAGCGACAACACCACGCGCACATCGGCACCGGCAGACACCGTGGTGGCGGTGAGCGGCGCATCAAAGTACATGACCTTGATGACGCGCAGGTAGTAGAAGGCGCCGATCAGCGACATCAGAACGGCAAAAACGGCCAGTTGCAACCCACCGGCCTGACCGGAGGCGATCAGCGCTTGCAGCACCGACAGTTTGGCGTAGAAGCCGACCAGCGGCGGAATGCCGGCCAGCGAGAACAGACACACGGCCATCACGCCGGCGTACAGCGGGCTGCGCTGGTTCAAGCCTGCCAGGTCGGCGATCTCTTCGCTCTCGAAGCCCTCACGTGCCAGCAGCAGGATGACACCAAACGAGGCCAGCGTGGTGAGCACATAGGTCACCACGTAGAACATGGCCGAACTGTAGGCGTTGGCCGCCGACACTGTGCTGCCTTGCACCACCCCCGAGAGCAAGCCAATCAGCACAAAACCCATCTGGGCGATGGTGGAGAAGGCCAGCATGCGCTTGAGGTTGGTCTGCGCAATGGCCGCCAGGTTACCCACCAGCAAGGAGGACACGGCCAGCACCATCAGCATTTGCTGCCAGTCCATGGCCAGGGGCAGCAACCCGTCCACCAGCAAGCGCATGGTCATGGCAAACGCTGCCAGCTTGGGGGCGCCACCAATCATCAAGGTCACCGCGGTGGGCGCGCCTTGGTACACATCGGGAATCCACATGTGAAATGGCACCACGCCCAGCTTGAACGCCAGACCGCACACCACGAACACCAGGCCCAGCACCAGCACCTGGTGCTTCACCTGGCCCGAGGCAATCACCTTGAACACGGTCCCGATGTCGAGCGAGCCGGTGGCACCATACAGCATGGACAGGCCATACAGCAGGAAGCCGCTGGCCATCGCGCCCAACACGAAGTACTTCATGGCAGCCTCGGTGGCCACACCGTGGTCACGACGCAGCGCCACCAGCGCGTAGCTCGAGAGCGTGAGCAGTTCCAGACCGAGGTACAGCACCAGGAAGTTGTTGCCCGAGATCATGATGAACATGCCCAGCAGCGCAAACAAGCCCAGGATGAACAATTCGCCACCGCGCATCATGTCGCGGTCAGCCGCATAGGGGCGGCCATACACAAAGGTCATCATCGTGGCGATGGTGGCAAAGCACTTGAGCCAGTTGCCCATGGGGTCCGAGACCACCATGTTGTCAAAGGCGTACACCGTGCCGCCCGTGCCGGCATACATCGCCTCGATCAACGCCACACCCGCCAGGGTGATGAGGGAGAGCACATAGGTGCCGGTGCGACGCGGGCTGCTCACTCCCAGGTCGAACAGCGCGATGACACAGGTCATCGTCAGCAGAATGATTTCGGGGTACAGCACGACCCAGTTGAGGTTGTCCATCATGTTCTTCTCCGCCTCAGTTCGGCAGCTTGGATTGAGCCACGTGCTTGAGCAGCTCCACCACCGATGCGTCCATCACATCGGTGAAGGGTTTCGGATAGAGGCCCATGGCGAGCACCGCCAGCGCCAGCAAGGTCAGCATCAGGAATTCACGGCTGTTGATGTCGTCCAGGTTGCGCACGTCATCGTTGGTGATGGGGCCGAGATACACCCGCTTGACCATCCACAGGGTGTAGGCGGCACCGAAGATCAGCGCCGTCGCGGCGGCCAGCCCCAGCCAGAAGTTGACTTGCACAGCGCCCAGAATCACCATCCACTCGCCGACAAAACCGGCGGTGCCCGGCAAGCCGCAATTGGCCATGGCAAACAGAAGCGCAAAGGCCGAGAACTTGGGCATGGTGTTGACCACGCCACCGTAGCTGGCAATCTCGCGCGAGTGCACGCGGTCATACAGCACACCAATGCACAGGAACATGGCGCCCGAGACAAAGCCGTGGGCAATCATCTGCACCAGCCCGCCAGCCACACCCAGCTCGTTGAAGATGAAGAAGCCCAGGGTGACAAAGCCCATGTGCGCCACGGACGAATACGCCACCAGCTTTTTCATGTCTTGTTGCACCATGGCCACCAGACCCACATAGATCACGGCAATCAGTGACAACGCGAGCACGAAGCCGGCCCACTCGTGGGTGGCGTCCGGGGTGATGGGCATGGAAAAACGCAGGAAACCGTAGGCCCCCAGCTTCAGCATGATGGCCGCCAGCACGGCAGACCCGCCGGTGGGCGCCTCGACGTGCACGTCGGGCAGCCAGGTGTGGACCGGCCACATCGGCACCTTCACCGCGAAGGCTGCGAAGAAGGCAAAGAACAGCAGGGTCTGGACCGACATCGGCAATGGGAGCTTGTGCCAGGTGGCCAAGTCGAAGCTGCCTGCCGACTGGGTGTACAGGTAAATCAGGGCCACCAGCATCAGCAGCGAACCGAGCAAGGTGTAGAGGAAGAATTTGAACGCGGCGTAGATCTTGTTCGGACCGCCCCAGATGCCGATGATGAGGTACATCGGAATCAGCGTGGCCTCGAAGAACACGTAGAACAGCATGCCGTCGAGCGCGCAGAACACGCCCACCAACAACCCGCTCAGAATGAGGAAGGCGCCCATGTACTGGTTCACACGCTCGGTGATGACTTCCCAGCCCGCAATCACCACGATCACGGTCATGAACGCGGTCAGCAGCACAAACCACACCGACAGGCCATCCACGCCCAGGTGGTAGTTGACGTTGAAACGCTCGATCCAGGGCGCTTGTTCGACAAACTGCATGGCAGCAGTGCCCAGTTCAAACTGGTTGTACAGCGGTAGGGTGACCGCAAAACTGACCAGGGCGCCGATCAACGCGATCCAGCGCACGGCGCCGGCATGTTCATCGCGTCCAAGGGCCAGCAACACGACACCGAAAACGATCGGTGTCCAGATGGCAAGGCTCAGAAGTCCCATGATGTGTATTTCTCTTTGCTCAGGGTTGGGTCGTGCGGGGCATCAGCGCGCGTCAGGGGTTGAGCCAGACGAACCAGGTCATCAGCACAAACACGCCCAGGATCATCACCAGGGCATAGTGATACAAGTAGCCAGACTGCAGGTGGCGTGCCACCGAGGACACCCAGCCCACCAACTTCCAGGAACCGTTGACCAAGGCGCCGTCAATCAGCGCCTGGTCGCCCCCGCGCCACAGGCCCGTGCCCAGGGCACGCGCCGCGCGAGCCAGGATGTTTTCGTTGATCCAGTCCAGGTAGTACTTGTTGTCCAGCAGGGTGTACAGGGGCAGGAAGGTCCGCTTGATGGCGGCGGGCAGAGCCGGGTTGATCATGGTCATGTAGTAAGAGAGCACCACACCGCCCAAGGCCAGCCAGAACGGCAGCGTGCTGAAGGCATGCGCGGCCATGGCCAGGGGGCCGTGGAAGGCATCGGCGAGCTCCTTCATGACATGGTGCTTGTCGGCGTTGACAAAGATGGCGTCTTTGAAGAAGTCACCGTAGAGCATGGGCTCGATCGTCAGATACCCGATCACCACCGAGGGAATGGCCAGCAACAGCAAGGGCACCGTCACCACCCAGGGCGACTCGTGCGGCTCATGGTGGTCATCATGTCCGTGGTGGTCATCGTGGTGCGCGTCGTGATGCGCATCCGGGTTCTGGTCGTAACGCTCCTTGCCGTGGAACACCAGGAAGTACATGCGAAACGAATAGAAAGCCGTGACGAACACCCCGGCCGTGACTGCGAAGTACGCAAAACCGGCACCGGGGAGGTGACTCTCGGCCACAGCCTCGATGATGCTGTCCTTCGAATAAAAACCCGCGAAGAGCGGCGTGCCAATCAAGGCCAGCGAGCCCAGCAGCGAGGTGATCCAGGTGATGGGCATGTACTTGCGCACGCCCCCCATCCAGCGGATGTCCTGGTTGTGGTGCATGCCCATGATGACCGAGCCCGCGCCGAGGAACAGCAGCGCCTTGAAGAAGGCGTGCGTCATCAGGTGGAACACGGCCACCGAGTAGGCAGAAGCGCCCAGCGCCACCGTCATGTAGCCCAGCTGAGACAGCGTGGAATACGCCACCACCCGTTTGATGTCGTTCTGGATGATGCCCAGAAAGCCCATGAAGAGCGCCGTGATGGCGCCGATCACGAGCACGAAGTTGAGTGCGGTGTCGCTCAGTTCAAACAGGGGCGACATGCGCGCCACCATGAAAATACCGGCCGTCACCATGGTGGCGGCGTGGATCAGTGCGGAGATGGGGGTCGGACCCTCCATCGAGTCGGGCAGCCACACGTGCAGCGGAAACTGGGCCGACTTGCCCATGGCGCCAATGAAGAGGCAAATGCAGATCACGGTCACCAGCATCCAGTCGGTGCCGGGAAAGGTTTGCGTACCCAGATCAGCGGCCTTGGCAAAGGCCTCGGCGTAGTTCAGCGTGCCCGCGTAGGCGGCAATGAGGCCGATGCCCAAAATGAAACCGAAGTCGCCCACCCGGTTGACCAAAAAGGCCTTCATGTTGGCAAACACGGCGCTGGGTTTGTTGAACCAGAAGCCGATCAGCAGGTAGGACACCAGGCCCACGGCTTCCCAGCCGAAGAACAGTTGCAGCATGTTGTTGCTCATCACGAGCATCAGCATGGAGAAGGTGAAGAGCGAGATGTAGGCAAAGAAACGGTTGTAACCGTCGTCCTCTTCCATGTAACCGATGGTGTAGAGGTGGACCATCAGCGAGACAAAAGTCACCACGCACATCATCATGGCGGTGAGCCCGTCGATCAGGAATCCCACTTCCATCTTGAGGCCCCCCACCACCATCCAGGTGTAGAGGGTTTCATTGAAACGCGCGCCATCGACCGCCACGCTGTAGAGGGTCATGGCCGACAGCACAAAGGCCAGCAGCACGCCCAGAATGGTGAGCGAATGGGTGAGGGTGCGGCCGATCCAGTTGCCCCCCAGACGGGTGCCGAGAATACCGGCCAGTGCCGAGCCCACCAACGGGGCGAGCGGCACAGCCAGCAGGGTGGAAGCTTGTAAGGTTTGACTCATGACTGTGGGAGCTGCGCGATCAGCCTTTGAGTGAGTTGAGTTCGTCGACGTTGATGCTCGCGCGGTTGCGGAACAGCAGCACCAGGATGGCCAGACCGATCGCTGATTCGGCAGCGGCCACGGTCAGAATGAAAAACACGAAAATCTGGCCCTGCATGTCGCCGAGGTAATGCGAGAAGGCGACGAAGTTCATGTTGACCGCCAGCAGCATCAGTTCGATGGCCATCAGCAGCACAATGAGGTTCTTGCGGTTGAGGAAGATGCCGGTCACCGACAGCGCAAACAAAATTGCGCCCAGTGACAGGTAGTGGCCCAGGGTCACGCTCATGCTTGCTTCTCCTCGACGGGTGCGGGAGGCGCGGGGCGAACCGGCTCCATCTTGATGATGTCCAACCGGTCCTTGGCGCGCACACGCACCTGCTCGGACGGGTTTTGGTATTTGCTGTCCTTGCGCTCACGCAGGGTCAGGGCAATCGCCGCCACCATGGCCACCAGCAGGATGGCCGCGGCAATCTGCAGCGGATACAGGTAGTGGGTGTACAGCGCCACACCCAGATCACGGGTGTTGGAAATCTGAACCGGCATGGTGCCTGCCGCGGTCGGCGCGGCCTGCGCCACGGCGGGGGCTTCACTCACACGGAAGCCACCCATCAGCACGGCGGCCAACTCCAGCGCCACCACGGCACCGACGGTGGCCGCCAGCGGGAAGTGCCGCCAGAAACCTTGCCGCAAGGTGTCGAGGTTGATGTCGAGCATCATCACCACAAACAGGAACAACACCATCACCGCGCCCACATACACAAGCACCAGGGTGATGGAAAGAAATTCGGCTTGCAACAGCATCCACACGCCCGAGGCCTGGAAAAAGGCCAGCACCAGGAACAGTGCCGCGTGCACCGGGTTGCGTGCGGTGATGACCCGAAAGGCCGCCAACAGCAGCACCGCCGAGAAGACGTAGAAAAGGGCTGATTTGATATCCATGGTCAGGGGCTCGCTTCAGCGGTATTTGGCGTCCGCTGCCTTGTTGGCGGCGATCTCGGGTTCGTAACGGTCGCCCACGGCCAGCAGCATCTCTTTGGTGAAGTAGAGGTCGCCGCGCTTTTCTCCGTGGTATTCGAAGATGTGGGTTTCGACAATCGAGTCGACCGGGCAGCTCTCTTCGCAGAAACCGCAGAAGATGCACTTGGTGAGATCAATGTCGTAGCGGGTGGTGCGGCGGCTGCCGTCATCCCGCACATCCGACTCGATGGTGATGGCCATGGCAGGACACACCGCCTCGCACAGCTTGCACGCAATGCAGCGCTCTTCGCCGTTGGCGTAGCGGCGCAGCGCGTGCAGGCCGCGGAAACGCGGACTTTGCGGCGTCTTCTCTTCAGGGAACTGAATCGTGATCTTGCGCGCGAACATGTAGCGACCGGTCAGGGCCATGCCCTTGAACAGCTCGGTCAGCATGAAGCTGGAGAGAAAGTCGCGCCAGGAGAAAGGGGCTCGGGTTGCCATCGTGGTCATGTCAGGCTCCGGGTCATTGCCAGATATTCCAGGGGGTCTGCATCCACAGGCCCACCACCACCAGCCACACCAGGGTGACCGGAATGAAGATCTTCCAGCCCAGACGCATGATCTGGTCGTAACGGAAGCGCGGGAAGGTCGCACGTACCCACAGGAACAGAGTGACGACGACAAACGTTTTGATGGCCAGCCAGATCCAGCCCGGCACCGCGTTGAACAGCTCGTTGTTCAGCGGGGGCAACCAGCCACCGAGGAACATCAGCACCGCCAGCATGGACACCAGAATCATGTTGGCGTATTCGGCCAGGAAGAACATGGCGAAGGACATGCCCGAGTACTCGATCATGTGACCGGCCACGATTTCCGATTCGCCTTCCACCACGTCAAACGGGTGGCGGTTGGTTTCAGCCAGACCGGAGATGAAATACACCAGGAAGATCGGCAGCAACGGCAACCAGTTCCATGACAGGAAGCCCAGGCCCTGCTCGGCCATCAGACCCTTGCCCTGCCCCATCACGATGTCCGTCATGTTGAGGCTGCCCGAGACCATCAGCACCACCACCAGGCAAAAGCCCATGGCAATTTCGTAGCTCACCATCTGTGCGGAGGCACGCATGGCACCCAGGAAGGCGTACTTGGAGTTGGAGGCCCAGCCGGCGATGATCACGCCGTACACCTCCAGCGAGGTGATGGCCATCAGGAACAGCAGGCCGGCGTTCACGTTGGCCAGCGCCACCTCGGGACCGAAAGGCACCACAGCCCAGGCGGCCAGCGCCGGCATGATGGTCATGATCGGGCCGAGCAAAAACAGGCCGGTGGAAGCTTGTGACGGAACGATGATTTCCTTGGTCAGCAACTTGAGCGCATCGGCGATCGGTTGCAGCAATCCGCCCGGGCCGGTGCGGTTGGGGCCCACGCGCACCTGCGTGAAGCCAATGGCCTTGCGCTCCCACAGCGTGAGGTAGGCCACACAACCCATCAGGGGCAACAGCACCACGACAATTTTGATCAGCGTCCAGATCACCGGCCAGACGACCGCGGTCCACCAGGGGCTGGTGAGCAGGTGCAAGCCGCCGTTGTAAAGGGATTCCACCATGGTCAGACCCCTCCTGCGGCATCCGCCGTGGCTTGCAGCGGCGGAGCGCGGCGCACCAGACCGTCGAGTTGATAGATCGACGCCGTCACCGGGGCCGCGCTGGGCGCCACCTCCACATAGGCCGTCGAGGCATTGGACAGTCGGGACGCGATGTCCGCGGGCAGCGCCGCTGCGCGCACCTCTTCAATGGTCTCGAAACCAAAGCCCGGCAAGCCCAGCATCGTGCCCAGCACGCGCAACACCTTCCAGCCTGGGCGGGTTTCACCCAGGGGACGCACCACGCCGTGGAACGATTGTGCGCGGCCTTCGGTGTTGACAAAGGTGCCCGCCGTTTCGGTAAAGGGCGAAATGGGCAGCAGCACGTCGCTGATGTCCATGTTGGTCTTGAAGGGCGACAGGGTCACGACCATGTCGCACTGGGCCAACCCTGCCGTGCCATGCGCGCTGTCGGCACCCGGCTCGTTGTTGAGCAGCAGCACGGCTTTCAGCGCACCCGACTGCGACATCTGGGCCGTATTCAGCCCGCCGTCTGACGGCAGAGCGCCCACGAGTTGAGCTCCCACGGTGTTGGCGGCTTCGCCCAGGAAGCCCACACACGCGCCCGTGTGCTGACCGATCCAGTTGGCCAGTGCCAGCAGGCCCGAGGCCTGGGGGTGGTGCGCGGCCGCATTGCCCAGCAGCAGCGCCTTGCGCTCGCCGCTCAACAACGCTTGCGCCATGGCCAGCGCCTGCGGATGCGTGGCATTGCCGACCACCAGGGGCAACACACCCTTGGCCTGGGCCACAGCAGCAGCCACATCGGCCAACGCCTGCACCCAAACCGAGGCTGGCGCCTGGTAGGAGGTGTGCACCGGCATGGCCCAGTCGACGCGTGCTTCGTTCAGCGAAAGAATTTGGGCACCACGACGGGCGGCCTGGCGCAGACGCTGACCCAGCAGCGGTTGATCCTTGCGCGGGTTGCCGCCGATCACCAGTGCACGCTGCAACTCGGACAGCGACTCGATGGACGTGCCCAGCCAGCGCACCCCACCCTCGTGGTGGAAGTCGGCCGCACGCAAGCGTGCATCGATGTTGCCACTGCCCAGGCCACGCATCAGTGACGCGGCCAGGTACAACTCTTCAGCGGTGCTGTGCGGGCTGGCCAGTGTGCCGATGGCGTGAGCGCCCTGCTCGGCCTTGACCTGCTTGAGGCCGTTGGCCACGTACTCGAGGGCCGTGGTCCAGTCCACCGTCTTCCACTCGCCGCCCTGCTTGAGCATGGGCTGGGTCAGGCGGTCTTCACCATTGAGGGCCTCATAGGAAAAACGATCGCGGTCGGCGATCCAGCACTCGTTGACCGCTTCGTTCTCGAGCGGCACCACGCGCATCACGTGGTGGTTCTTGACCTGCACAATCAGGTTGGCGCCGGTGGCGTCGTGCGGGCTGACCGACTTGCGACGGCTCAGTTCCCAGGTGCGGGCGCTGTAGCGGAAGGGCTTGCTGGTGAGTGCGCCCACGGGGCACAGGTCAATCATGTTGCCCGACAACTCGGAATCCACGGTGGCGCCCACGAAGGTCTCGATCTCGGAGTGTTCGCCGCGGTGCGACATGCCCAGCTCCATCACGCCTGCCACTTCCTGGCCAAACCGCACGCAGCGGGTGCAGTGAATACAGCGGCTCATCTCCTCCATGGAGATGAGCGGGCCCACGTCCTTGTGGAACACCACACGCTTTTCTTCGTCGTAACGCGAGGCCGAGCCGCCGTAGCCCACGGCCAGGTCCTGCAACTGGCACTCGCCGCCCTGGTCGCAAATGGGGCAATCCAGCGGGTGGTTGATCAGCAGGAACTCCATGACCGACTTCTGCGCCTTGATGGCCTTGTCGGTGTGGGTGCGCACGATCATGCCCTGGGTGACCGGGGTGGCGCAGGCCGGCATGGGCTTGGGCGCCTTCTCCACGTCCACCAGGCACATGCGGCAGTTGGCCGCAATGCTCAGTTTCTTGTGATAGCAGAAATGGGGAATGAAAGTGCCGGCCTTCTCCGCAGCATGCATGACCATGCTGCCTTCCTGGACCTCAACCTTCTTGCCATCGAGCTCGATTTCAACCATGATGCTTTCCGGTCAGACGTACGCCGGGACCATGCAGGTCTTGTGCGTGATGTGGTGTTCAAATTCGTGGCGGAAATGCTTGAGCATGCCGCGCACCGGCATGGCTGCCGCGTCGCCCAGGGCGCAGATGGTGCGCCCCATGATGTTCTCGGCCACGTTGTCCAGCAACTGCATGTCGCTGGGACGGCCCTGCCCGTTCTCGATGCGGTCGACCATGCGCCACAGCCAGCCCGTGCCCTCGCGGCACGGCGTGCACTGACCACACGACTCGTGCATGTAGAAGTAGCTCAGCCGCTGCAGGCTCTTGACCATGCAACGGGTGTCGTCCATGACGATCACCGCGCCCGAGCCCAGCATCGAGCCGGCCTTGGCGATGGCGTCGTAATCCATCGTGATGTCCATCATGATGCTGGCCGGCAGCACCGGGGCGGACGAACCGCCGGGGATGACTGCCTTCAACTGACGCCCGGCGCGGACACCGCCCGCGATTTCCAGCAGCTTGGCAAACGGCGTGCCCATGGGCACCTCGTAGTTGCCGGGGCGCTCCACATCGCCACTCACCGAGAAGATCTTGGTGCCGCCGTTGTTGGGCTTGCCGCACTCGAGGTAGGCCTGACCACCGTTGCGGATGATCCAGGGCACCGCCGCGAAGGTCTCGGTGTTGTTGATGGTGGTGGGCTTGCCGTACAGGCCAAAGCTGGCGGGGAACGGCGGCTTGAAACGCGGTTGGCCTTTTTTGCCCTCCAGCGACTCGAGCAACGCGGTTTCCTCGCCGCAGATGTAAGCGCCAAAGCCGTGCGCGGCGTGCAACTGAAAGCTGAAGTTGCTGCCCAAAATCTTGTCGCCCAGGAGGCCGGCGGCACGGGCTTCTTCCAGCGCGGCTTCAAAGCGCTCGTAGGTCTGGAAGATTTCGCCGTGGATGTAGTTGTAGCCCACGTTGATGCCCATGGCATAGGCGGCAATCGCCATGCCTTCGATCACGATGTGGGGGTTGTAGTGCAGGATGTCGCGGTCCTTGCAGGTACCGGGCTCGCCCTCGTCGGAGTTGCACACCAGGTGCTTCTGGCCGGGGAATTGGCGCGGCATGAAGCTCCACTTCAAACCCGTGGGAAAGCCTGCGCCGCCACGGCCACGCAAGCCGGATTCCTTGACGGTGGCAATCACCTGGTCTTGTGTGAGCGGCTCGCCGCCGTCCACACCCAGCACCTTGCGCAAGGCCTGGTAGCCACCGCGTGCGATGTAATCTTGCAAGTGCCAGTTGTTGCCATCCAGGCCCGCATAGATCTGCGGGTTGATGTGACGGTCGTGGAAGCAGGTCTCAACCCCGCGGGACTGGAACTGCGAGAGGATCTGTTGAACGTTCATGCCTGCCCCTCGGCTTGACGCAAGCCATCGATCAGCTGGTCGAGTTTGTCGTCGCTCATGTAACTGCACATGTTGCGGTCATTCACCAGCAGCACCGGCGCATCAGCGCAAGCGCCCATGCACTCACCCGGTTGCAGCGTGAACAAGCCGTCTGCCGTGGTGCCGCCCACTTCAACGCCCAGGCGCTGACACAGACGCTCGAGCGCCTTGCCACCGCCGCGCAGCGTGCACGGCAGATTGGTGCACACGTTGATCTTGAAGCGCCCCACCGGGCGCTGGTTGTACATGTTGTAGAAGGTCGTGACCTCGTGCACGGCCATCGGCGCCATGCCCAGGTACTCGGCCACCGCGAGTTCGCCTTCGGCGCTCACGTGGCCCTGCTCCTGCTGAAGGATGGACAGACAGGCCATGACCGCCGACTGCTTTTGGTCGGCGGGGTACTTGGCCACCTCGCGCGCGAAACGTGCACGCGTGGCGTCAGACAACACAACGGGCTGCGGCGCCGCGCCGGCTGCAGAATGGGTAGCGTGGGAGCTCATCGGTCAATTTCCCCGAACACAATGTCCATGGTGCCGATCACCGCCACGGTGTCGGCAATCATGTGGCCACGGGCCATTTCATCCATGGCGGCCAGGTGGGCAAAGCCCGGCGCGCGAATCTTGAGGCGATAGGGCTTGTTGGCACCATCGCTCACCAGGTAAATACCAAACTCGCCCTTCGGATGCTCGACGGCGGCGTAGGCCTCGCCCTCGGGCACGTGGAAGCCTTCGGTGAAGAGCTTGAAGTGGTGGATCAACTCTTCCATGCTGGACTTCATCGCCTCGCGGCTCGGCGGTGCCACCTTGTGGTTGTCGGTGATGACCGGACCCGGGTTGGCACGCAGCCATTGCACGCACTGCTGAATGATGCGGTTGGACTGGCGCATCTCCTCGATGCGCACCAGATAGCGGTCATAGCAGTCACCGGTCTTGCCCACGGGGATGTCGAAGTCCATGCGGTCATAGACCTCGTAGGGCTGGTGCTTGCGCAGGTCCCAGACAACACCCGAGCCACGCAGCATGGCGCCGGTGAAGCCCAGGTTTTTGGCGCGCTCGGGGGTGACCACACCAATGCCCACGGTGCGCTGTTTCCAGATGCGGTTGTCGGTGAGGAGGGTTTCGTACTCGTCCACCAGCTTGGGGAAGCGACGTGTGAAATCGTCGATGAAGTCAAGCAGCGAGCCCTGACGGTTTTCGTTCAGGCGCGCAATGGTCTTGGCGTTCTTGATCTTGCTGACCTGATACTGCGGCATGGTGTCCGGCAGGTCGCGGTACACACCGCCCGGTCGGAAATAGGCCGCGTGCATGCGCGCACCCGAGACGGCCTCATACATGTCGAACAGGTCTTCACGCTCGCGGAAGCAGTAGATGAGGATGTTCATCGCACCGCAATCAAAGCCATGGCAGCCCAACCACAGCAGGTGGTTGAGCAGACGTGTGATCTCGGCGAACATCACGCGGATGTACTGCGCGCGCTCGGGCACTTCGATGCCCATGAGCTTTTCGATCGCCAGGCAGTAGGCGTGTTCGTTGCTCATCATGGACACGTAGTCGAGACGGTCCATGTAGGGCAGCGACTGGATGAAGGTTTTGCTCTCGGCGAGTTTTTCGGTGGCGCGGTGCAACAGGCCGATGTGCGGGTCGGCACGCTGCACGACCTCGCCGTCGAGTTCGAGCACCAGGCGCAGCACGCCGTGCGCGGCCGGGTGCTGCGGGCCCAGGTTCAGGGTGTAGTTCTTGATGTCAGCCATGCTGTGTTCTCAGTGCAAGCCGCCGTAGGACTCTTCACGGATGATGCGCGGGGTGTTCTCGCGCGGCTCGATCGTGACGGGCTGGTAAATGACACGCTTTTGATCGGCGTCGTAGCGCATCTCCACGTGGCCCTGGGTGGGAAAATCCTTGCGGAAAGGATGGCCGATGAAGCCGTAGTCGGTGAGCAGACGGCGCAGGTCGTCATGGCCCTCGAAGACGATGCCGTACAGATCGAAGGCTTCGCGCTCGAACCAGTTGGCCGAGTTCCACACGGGCGTGACCGCAGCCACCACCGGCAGGTCGTCGCTGGGCGCAAACACGCGCAGGCGCAGACGCCAGTTGTGGCGCACCGACAGCAGATGCGAGACCACGGCAAAACGCGGACCTTCCGAGAAGGCGTTGGGTGCACCGTCCTTGTAGGCGGAGTAGTCCATGCCGCACAGGTCCATCAACTGCTCGAAGGCCAGTGAAGGATCGTCTCGCAACTGGATCGCCACGGCGGCGTAATCCGCCGCCTTGACGGTGAGGGTGAGTTCGCCCAGGGCGCACTGCAACTGCTGGATGCGCGCACCCAATGCGGCCTCGAGTGCGGCCTGCAGGGTATCGAGGGAATTGCTCATGAAATGCCTTCTGGTGGGCTGATGCTTCAGCGTGCGATGGTGTTTTCGCGGCGGATCTTGGTTTGCAATTGCAGAATGCCGTACAGCAGCGCTTCAGCGGTGGGCGGACAGCCCGGCACGTAGACATCGACCGGCACCACGCGGTCGCAACCGCGCACCACCGAGTAGCTGTAGTGGTAGTAGCCGCCACCGTTGGCGCACGACCCCATGGACAACACCCACCGGGGTTCGGACATCTGGTCGTAGACCTTGCGCAGCGCGGGGGCCATCTTGTTGCACAGCGTGCCCGCCACGATCATCAGGTCGGACTGACGGGGGCTGGGGCGAAACAGCATGCCGAAGCGGTCGATGTCGTAACGGGCTGCGCCCGCGTGCATCATCTCCACCGCGCAGCAGGCCAGACCAAAGGTCATGGGCCACAGCGAGCCGGTCTTGGCCCAGTTCACCACCGAGTCATAGGACGTGGTGATGA
>CANFMY010000059.1 GCA_947448375.1 Comamonadaceae bacterium
CAGCAGATGGTGCAGCAGGTGGTGCAGCAGGTGGTGCAGCAGGTGGTGCAGCAGGTGGTGCAGCAGGTGGTGCAGCAGGTGGTGCAGCAGGTGGTGCAGCAGGTGGTGGCGCATCTGGCACTGCCCAGTCCGCGACTGTTATTACAACAGTGGCCGCTGCACAGCCATTGGTTGGGGCAATGAACGCTACTGGCGCTCCTGCAGGTGCAGCAGGTGCGGGGATATCATCAACTCCGTCGAGCTTTATCAACGTTGGTGCTGTGGCAGGAGCTACGTCAACCCCAGCGAATTCTGGCGCTGTCGTAGCCGGAACAATCGCCGCTGGACCAGGAGCAGTGCCGGCTGCGGCGGCTGTGTCAACCATATCTTCATCTTCTATCGCAACTGGGTCCTCCTCTTCCAATCCCACGACCATGTCAACGCTGACGGTGAGCGATATCCAGGCATTTCGGCCTGCACAGGTCCGAAGCTTGACCGACACCCAGATCACTTCGCTATCGCCAACACAGGTGCAGGCCTTCACCCCGCGCCAGCTGGCCACGCTGTCTGCGCCGCAGTTGCAAACCCTAGATGTCACTCAGGTGCAAGCACTGCAGCCGCAACAACTCAGCGGTTTGCCTATCAAGCAGGTGGCGGCATTCAGCCCCACTCAACTGGGTTCAATGAGCCGTCCGCAGGCGGTGGCCTTGATGCGTAACCGCGCTAACCTGCTCAACACCGGGCAGAGCACGTTGACAACAGCGCAACGTGCGGCTTTGAACGAGGTATTGAGCTCGACGGTCAGTACCAGCAATGCCACGGTGTCTTCTACTCCTAATGGCATATTGCCTGTGACCGTGGTGGGTGCCGCCGCCTCAAAAGGACTTGGTGTCAAGTTCGATGCTCAGGGTAATAGCGCTGTTAAGCTGCAGATGGCGGATTCTCCAGTGAGTACGTCGGTGGCTTCCAACCGCTTGGTAGCCCGCTACACCACCATCGAGGCACGCAACGCTAACAACGAAACTGTTCAATTCCGTGGTGCCATCATCGACAACCGTCTGGTGATTGCGGCTGGTTCAGCCTCGGCGCGTCAGATGGCGCGCACGGAATTACCCAGCGTGTTGTCATCGGCCATGGACACACTGGGTGCCGGGTCGAGCATCGCGATTGATGGGCTCAAGGGTGTTGTATTGAATATGCGTTAACTCAGTTTGGTTGACAGTCTTATTGGAACGGCCCTGCGGGGCCGTTTCCATTTATACAAGCGGGAAGGCGATCTGCTGGAGCTAAATAAAACTGCGAACACGGAGTTCAGTAAACAGAAGCAGTTCTTACAATCAAGTTCATGCAGGGATTGGGCCGGATTTCAGCCAGAGTGCCAACAGGCAAAGCCTCAATCGGATGTGAATCCCATGCAGGGATTTCCTATCAAGCTGTCTCGATTGAGCGCACTATTGAAGGTGGTCCTTATGGGGGAACCGGATATTTTTAAGCCTGTAACCCCCATGAATACTAGTGGTGTTGCAGACTCTCTTTCCGCCAGGACAAGTCCTGCTAACTCGCTCAGTCGAGTTGTCAGGCGCTCAGAGCCCCGCACCACGCGGGGCTTTGCGTTATGGGCTCCTGACTGACCCCATGGCCACCCACCCCCGAAATCCGTCTCAAACCCCGTTTCGTCTCAGAACCTCCTGACTTTTTGTCCGCGGTACGGCGGGAGGGGGGTGGCAAAAAATCGAGGTTTTGGTGCCATACGTTTGATTGCGCAGCACCTCGGTTCGGTCTTGCCATCTGGAACATTTCTGTGCCGGCGATCCGGGGACGAGTTCATTGCCGTTGTCACCGTGAGTGAGTCTTTGGACGATTTCAAGGATAAATTGCAACGTTGTATCAAGCCCCTTGTCATACAGTTGAATGTCACGGGATCAGCCCATTTCAACGCCACATTCAGCGCTGGTGCCGCCCTCTATCCAGATGATTCGGGGGAGGTCAGTGATCTGTTGATTTTTGCGGATACGGCTTTGCTGAGCGCCAAAGAATCGGGGCGCAATCAGATCAGATGGCTGGATTCGCAGATGATGTTCGCCACTTCTCGAAAATCCAAGATCGATAACAAACTGGCGCTCGCCATCAGCCAAGGGAAAATCCATCCTCACTACCAGCCTGAAGTGGATTTGCTGACGGGCAAGATCATCGGTTTTGAAGCCTTGGCACGCTGGCATGACGAAGAGCTGGGCAATGTGTCGCCGAGCGAATTCATTGCTCTTGCAGAGCAATCGGGGGCAATTGCATCTTTGACGCAGAGCCTGTTCGCCCAATTGGTTGCGGACAGTCGCGTCATAAAGGCTCGATTTCCTGGCGTTCGCTTGGCGTTCAACTCTTCACCTCAGTTGTTGGGCGGCAAGTGGCTTTTGACGATGCTTAAAACTCTGGCATTCGAGTTGGAGGGTGCACTTGCGGGCTTTGTTCTTGAAATCACCGAGTCAGATCTTGCGCTAAGCCCAGAAGAGATTTCAATCCAACTTCAAGGCATCATGGATCTTGGGGTCAAAATTGCTATCGACGATTTTGGAAAGTCCTATTCATCCCTTTCCCGTCTTGCCAGCATGCCCATCCAAAAATTAAAAATTGATATGTCCTTTACCGCGGGGCTGGCGCAGGAAGAGAACGTCAAAATTGTTGCAGGTATCCTGGCTTTGGCCCATTCTCTTGAATTGGAGGTCACGGCAGAAGGTGTTGAAAACCAAGCTCAACGAGATACGTTGTTGCGATTAGGGTGCATGCAAGCTCAAGGCTATTTTTACTCAAGGCCTCTGCCTCTGAAAGATGTCATGGTCTTGCCAAGAAATTTAAGGCCGGATCAGGTGGCCTGATATTTCGGTAATGAGTTATTTCACTTTCGATGCGTCGTGTAAAAGATAAAATTTCTAGTAACTTTTGAAGTGGGATCTAATGGTAAACCTAGAGAATTATTTATCAGCCACTCGCACATAACCTAGCTGTAATAGTCCCGCTCTTTGTACCAGATAACAGACTCCCAGCCGCCTCAGCATGCCGACACAACGCCTCAAGCCCCGCTCCACGCGGGACTTTTGCCATGGGCTTGTGAACATCCATGAGGGCATCGCAGCTCGAGCATTCGGAACCTGGCTTTGTCATAATGGCCACATGCACGCCCTAAGCCGATCGAGTATCACCAGCAGCATGTTGACCATGCTGCTCGCGGTGCTATTGCTGGCGCAGACGATGGGAGCGATGCACCGGGTTGCCCATTACAAGCAGACTGAGAGTGCTGTCGCCCACGTGGTCAGTGAAAATTCCAGCCCGATCAATGCACTTTGGGGTGACCACAGCAACGCCTCTGACTGCCGCGTCTTTGATCAAAGTTGCCCAGACCTGCTGGAGTTGTCTGACGGGCAGATATCGCTGTCAACATCGCCGTCCCTGTGGGTGGTTGCTGGATTACAAGTACGCTTTGCCCTTTTTGAGCGTTTCTACTTGGCCCACGGGCCACCTGCTGCACTGACTTGATTTCGTTTCGGTCCTCAAGCAATCCATCTTGTCGGCCTGAATTCATTGCAAACCGGGGCTCGGCATGCCCAGTAGGAATAGCACATGACAGCGCATTTCAAGCGCAGCGTTCAAGCTGCAGCAATATATACATTCTTGGGCACAACTTTCTGCGCAGCATGGGCGCAGACATCAGGGGGCGAGTCAGTTCATGCTTTGGAAGAAGTGACCATCACCGCGCGCTCCTTGGAGCAAAGCAGTTGGCTGGTTCCCGCTCAACAGTTGTCTGGGCCTGCGTTGATGCAACGCCAAGGCAGTACCTTGGGTGAGACACTGGATAACTTGCCAGGCATTTCCAATAGCTCGTTTGGCCCCAACGTGGGCCGTCCAGTCATTCGCGGCATGGACAGTGACCGTATACGCATCTTGCAAAACGGTGGCGCCAACACAGACGTGTCGAGTTTGAGTAACGACCATGCAGTTCCGATCGATCCGCTGACCACAGAACGAATTGAGGTGTTGAGAGGCCCGGCCACCCTCATGTTCGGCAGCAGCGCGATGGGGGGTGTGGTGAATGTGATCGATAACCGCATTGCCAGAGAACCCACATTCGATGCGCAAGGCGGTGTCATTGGAAAGGCTGAAATGCGAGCCGGCGGCGCAGCCAGTGAACGAAGCACCGGCGCACTGGTCGAAGCGGGCAACGATAAATTCGTGCTGCATGTGGACGCCTTTGATCGGAGCACTCAACACCTCAAGGTGCCCAAAGACATGGTGTGCGAAGCGGGGGGTGCTTCCAGCGGCCGTCGGGTCTGTAACTCGGCCAGCAACAGCAAGGGTGCGGCGGTCGGCGGAACATTGCTGTTTGATCGGGGCTACCTGGGGCTCTCGACCAGTGAATACCGCAGTACCTATGGAACGGTTGCCGAGCCAGAGGTGAGCATTGGCATGCTGAGGCGTCATCATGTGCTGGAAGGGTTGATGCGAGATGTCGGGGTATTTCAGGATTTGAAGTTTCAGTGGGGATATACCAATTACACCCACACGGAATTTGAAGGCGCAGTGGCGGGCACCCGTTTTGACAACAAGGGGGTGGACTTGCGTCTTGAGGGACGTCAGCGAGCTCTGCGCATAGGCAGCGATTGGCAATGGGAAGGCGTGTCAGGCCTTCAACGTGAAGGCACCCACTTGCAAGCCATGGGGGATGAGCGATTTTTGCCCTCAAGTCGCACGCTCAGCTCCGGCCTGTTCACCTACCAGACCTTGAAAACGTCGTGGGGTCAACTGAGTGCAGGCGCTCGCGCGGAGACAGTAGAGGTGACGTCGCAGGAGGACATCGGCCCGAACCTTGAAAACATGGCACAGACCCGAAAATTCAAGCCGCTGAGTCTGGCTGTCGGTGCCCTGCGCAACCTGCGCCAGGGGGACGCTCAGGACGGCTGGCAATTGACCAGCCATGTGAGCATGAGCCAGCGTGCTCCTAAGGACTACGAGCTGTTTGCCTATGGAAGGCATGTGGCCACTGCCGCCTATCAGATAGGTCAACCTGCCAATGGTCTTGAAAATGGCACGCAACTGGATCTGGGCGGGGAGTGGAAGCGAGGGGCGCACAAATTTGGGATCACCGGCTTTGTATCGCAATTCTCCAACTACATCTCCTTGCAACCCACTGGGGAGTTTCGTGACAGCAGTGGCGCAGTGACCGGTAATGCAGCAGATTTGCCGACGTATCGGTTTGAAGGAGTCCGTGCACGCTTCCAGGGTCTGGAATCCACCGCCAAGTTGCGCATGGTCGGTGGGCAGTCAGCCTTGCTCACGGCCAACGCCACGCACGGTGCGATGGATCTGGAACTGCGTGCTGATCTGGTGCATGCCACAGACCTGACGAATAACCAGGCGATGCCGCGCATTGCACCCTTGCGCCTTGGCGCAGATGCCCTGTGGTCGCGACAGGCATGGGGCGCCAGATTCGGATTCATGCACGCAGCTGCTCAGAACAGAGTGCCGGAAGGTGGCGTGGCCACCGCAGCGCACACGCTGTGGCATGCTGGCTTGAATTATCACGCTCACGTGGGCCCCACGCACTGGATGTTGTTTGCCAAACTGGACAACATCACCAACCAACTCGCTTACTCGTCGACGTCTGTGCTGACCCAAACCCTGCGCGAATATGCCCCCCCGATCGCCGGCAGAAGTTTGAAGGTGGGGGCGCAAGTCAGTTTCTGATCATGCTGAAGTAGGGAGTTACCATTGACAGTGCCAGGATGACAAGCACCCGCGCAATGCGATTTTTCTGTCAAAACGCCTCTTGCAGGCGTTTGGATTGCCAATAGGTCATACTGGCCGGGCACTGTCGTGAGAAGTCATGCCAGGTCGGGTGCCCGATAGGGTAAAAAAATTTGAGTCAAAGGATGTTCCCCATGAACACGCTCTTGGTGGTTGTATTTGTTCTGGCCTATGTGGCGATTGCGCTGGAGCACCCGCTCAAGGTGAACAAGTCGGCTTCTGCGTTGATGGGGGCGGGTTTGCTGTGGACCCTGTATGCCTTGTCCGGTATTCAGCCGGAGGTGCTCAGCGAGCATTTGGGCGAGTCGCTCATGAGTACGGCCCAAATCGTCTTCTTTCTGATGGGAGCCATGACGATTGTGGAAGTGGTGGATGCGCACGACGGCTTCGACGTCATCACCTCTCGCATCAAGACCGCCCAGCTCTCCTCTTTGATGTGGATGGTGGGTTTCACCACGTTTTTCTTGAGTGCCATATTGGATAACCTGACCACCACCATCGTCATGGTGTCACTCATGAAAAAATTGCTCGACAAAAGGGAAGATCGCCTCTTCTTTGCGGGCATCATCATCATTGCCGCCAACGCGGGCGGTGCGTGGACGCCCATCGGAGACGTCACCACCACCATGCTGTGGATCGGGGGGCAGATCACGACGGTGGAAATCATGAAGGGGCTATTGTTGCCCTCACTGGTCAACCTGGTGATCCCGCTCCTGATCGTCAGCAGGATGTTGGGTCAACGCCCCGTGATCGCCCCTTCTCGCCAAGACGAAGACTCACCCCATACCAACCCCTTCGAGCGCAACGTGATGTTTTTCATGGGGCTCGGAATTTTGGTGCTGGTGCCGGTGTTCAAGACGGTCACGCACCTGCCTCCTTTCATGGGAATCCTGTTCGGGCTGGGTATTTTGTGGTTGGTGGGGGAACTGGTTCATCGACAGAAACCGGACGACACCAAAGAACATCTCACGCTGGTCAGTGCCTTGGGGCGCATCGACATGAGTTCGATCATGTTCTTTGTCGGTATTTTGTTGTCGGTAGCCACGTTGGAGCATGCGCATATTCTGTCTTCCTTGGCCGCCTGGCTCGATCAAGCGGTGGGACGACAAGACGTCATTGTGTTGCTCATCGGATTGGCCAGTGCGGTGGTGGACAACGTGCCCTTGGTGGCGGCCTCCATGGGCATGT
Source organism: Comamonadaceae bacterium (assembly GCA_947448375.1). Classification (GTDB taxonomy): domain Bacteria; phylum Pseudomonadota; class Gammaproteobacteria; order Burkholderiales; family Burkholderiaceae_C; genus Limnohabitans. The sequence goes on from CANFMY010000059.1 coordinate 6,961, forward strand.
ACGACCTGGCGCAATATCCCACTGACAGTTTCCTGTGGGAATTCATGGCGTATTGCGCGGGCACGGGGGGCTCTATCTTGATCATTGGGTCTGCGGCGGGCGTGGCGGCGATGGGCCTGGAGAAAATTGATTTCGTGTGGTACGCCAGAAAGTTCAGTGTGTTGGCGTTGGCGGGGTACGCGGCGGGGGCAGGGGTTTACTTGCTGGAGCACCTGCTGTTTTATTGACGCTTGGTGGCGCCAGACATCTCTATTCTTCGGCAGATTTTCCCGTGTGTACCAATTTCACGCCAACCCGCCATGCACCGTGGGCTCAAGACAAGCTTGGCGTGAATTTGCCGGCGCAATATCCGCTGGAGTCTTACCCGGGTTTCCCGGCGCCGATTGTCGTGAAAAGTCACCAGACCGGTCGTGTGGCCTGCGGTCTGGCCCGGTTTGGACTGATTCCCTCTTGGGCCAAGGATGTCAAGATTGCGCGGCATACGGTCAACGCCCGCAGCGAGACTGCCGCAGAAAAACCGAGTTACCGCGCAGCCTGGCGTCAGCGACACTACGGCCTGGTGCTCGCCGATAACTTTTATGAACCCAGCTATGACACGGGCAAAGCGGTTCGCTGGAAGATCGAACTGGCCTGTGGAGATCCCTTGGGCATTGCCTGCCTGTGGGACCGCTGGACGGATCCGGCTTCCGGTGAAGTCGTGGTCAGTTTCTCCATGCTCACGGTCAACGCCGACGAACACCCGGTGATGCGTCAGTTTCACAAGCCCGAAGACGAAAAAAGAACCCCTGTGATCCTCTCGCCGCCCATGTTCGATACCTGGCTCAGTGCCAACACCACCCAGGCCAGGGAGATGATGGCCTGGACGCACATGCCCGAACTGCGAGCGACGCCTGCGCCCAAAGCCAGGCCTGTGAGCGCCCAAGACCCGCTAGACGCATCCACCTGAGCCATGCCTTCCATCGACCCCTCACAGCCAGCGCATCAAATCGATCCAGCGTCGCTGGAGGCGTTGCCACGGTTCTCGGGTGTCTATCTGTTCAAGGGCGATGGAGCGCTGCCGTTGTACATTGGCAAGAGCGTGGACATCCGCAGTCGCGTGCTGGCGCATCTGCGGGCCGATGATGAGGCCGCGATGATCGCCCAATCCCGACGGGTGGAGTTCATCGAGACCGCGGGAGAGCTTGGCGCTTTGCTGCTCGAGGCGCAACTCATCAAACAGCAAAACCCGTTGTTCAACATCCGGCTGCGAAGCTTGCGAGCACTCTGCTCGATTCGTCTGACTGAACAGGCGGGAGCAATCACCCCGGAAATCGTGTCTGGCAAGAACGCGGCGGTGGGTCAAGCTGACAATCTGTTCGGCTTGTTCAGCTCCACGCATGCGGCCCGGAGCAAGCTGCGCGAACTCGCCGACGTGCACGGCCTGTGCCTGGGGGTCCTGGGCATCGAGAAGATGGGCCAGCGAGGGTGCTTTGGTTTGCAGGTCAAGTCCTGTCTGGGTGCTTGTGTCGGTCGGGAGGACAGGCGGGAGCATGACAGAAGACTCTTCAGTGCATTGGTGGATCTCAAGGTCCATGCCTGGCCCTACCCGGGGGCGGTCGATTTGGTCGAGCAAAGGGCTGACTGGATCCAGCGGCACCGAATCCAGGACTGGCGCTACCAGGGCACCTGGTGTTCGCGCACAGAGCAATTCAACGCGCATGCGCAGCAGGGGTTTGATCTGGATACCTACAAGATTCTGGTCAAACCCATTTTGATGGGGTCGATCAGACTGGAAACGATAGATGAGGACATGTATGAAGCACGTTAAGACCTGGATAGTCGGGTTGTTTGCATTCTTGATCTGGGGGGCACAAGCCGCCGGGATAGCGGATCAACTCAACGGCAGCAGCCATGTTGTGCTGATGCGCCACGCCTATGCACCTGGTGTGGGCGACCCCCCCGGTTATGTGCTGGAACGGTGCGATACCCAACGCGTCCTCAACCAGGAAGGAAAAAACCAGGCGGTGAGGATAGGCCGTTGGCTACGCGCGCAAGGCGTGGAGAAAGCACAGGTCTTCACGAGCCCGTGGTGCCGATGCAAGCAAACGGCTGAGTTGCTCAACCTCGGGCCTGTGAGGGACGAGCTGGCATTGGCTTCATTTTTTGACGAGCCGCACCTGGCAGCTGCTCGCAACACCAGTCTGCAATCGTTCCTGGCCCAAGCGTTGAAAACCAAAGGCGATCAGGCCCTGATTTTGGTGACCCACCACGTCAACATCCTGGAGTTCATGGGGCAAAACATCGGCTCGGGGGACATGGTGCTGGCGCGGGTCAATCCACAAGGCCAATTGCTGGACTACAAGCTGATTCGCAGCCCCTGATGATGAGCGTCAGGGGCTGCCAATCTCACCCCAGAGATGTCTGCGCCGCGTGCAAGTACAACGGAATGCCCAGCAGGAGGTTCAACGGAAAGGTGATGCCCAGCGACATTCCAAAATACAAGGACGGATTGGCTTCGGGTATGGCATGGCGCAGCACGGCCGGTACGGCGATGTAGGAGGCACTGGCCGCCAGCACCATCAGCAAGGTGGCGTCACCCACAGGAAGCCCCAGCATCCACGCCAGACCCAATGCAAGGCTTGCATGTGTCAATGGGCCTGCGATGGCGTAAGCGATCAGCCAGGGGGAGGTTCCCTTGAGTTGTGACAGATGGCGTGCTGCCATCAATCCCATATCCAGCAGGAAGAACGCCAGCATGCCCTTGAAGAGGTCTCCCGAGAACGGTTGCATGGCGGATTTTCCAGCCTCACCCGTCATCAGGCCGATGGCCATGGCCCCCAACAACAGCAGTTGGGCTCCGTCGGTGAAGGATTCGTGCAAGACCTTGCCCAACGGGAAACTTGGCGGCTGGGGTCCTCCCGAGACAGCACAAGAGCCCCCCGGCTGCACCACCATCTGGCCAGTGGCTGCCCGTTGGCGCAGGGCATTGGCCAGGACCACGGCCATGATGATGGCCGGAGACTCCATCAGCGCCATGGCTGCGGCCATATGGCCGCCATAGCTAACCTGTTGGCTTTCCAGGACTTGTACCGCCGTGACAAATGTCACGGCGCTGACCGATCCGTAGGTCGCTGCCACAGCCGCAGCGTCAAAGCCGCCGAGTATGCGCTTGAGTAGCGCATAGCCCACCAGAGGGACTGCCACGGCCAGACTCACCGCCGCCGCCAGGCCCGTCCCGACTTCTGTCGTCAGACCCGACTGTGCCAGGGCAAATCCGCCTTTCAGACCCAAGGCCATCAGCAGGTACAAGGATAGAAAACGGGAAATGGCGGGAGGAATCTCCAGGTTGGATTTGACCGTGCCTGCCAGCACGCCAAAGACAAAAAACAAGATCGCAGGGTCAAGCATGTTGTGCATAGGGAAACTCCTGGCTCGAATGCTAGGGAGGTCGGATGTATTTGTAAAATCGATTTTTTAATCAATATGCATAGGTAAATATCTATGAATGTGACGTTTCGTCAATTGCGACTTTTCCTGGCGCTGGCCGACACCGGCAGCGTAAGTGGTGCAGCCCGGGCATTGCACGTGACGCAGCCAACAGCCTCCATGCAACTCAAGGAGATAGCCCTGTCTGTCGGGCTGCCCCTCTATGACGTGATTGGCAAGAAGATTTATTTGACGGAAGTGGGGCAGGAGCTGGCTGCTACCGCCAGGACCCTGATGTTGTCTTGGGAGGCATTCGAACAAAGCGTCGATGCCATCCAGGGCTTGTCACGAGGCAAGCTGCGCATTGCCGTGGTCAGTACCGCCAAATATTTCATGCCCCGTCTGATTGGCAGCTTTTGTCAAAAGCACGCGGCCATTGATGTATCCCTGGAAATCCTGAACCGAGACGGTGTCGTGCATCGTCTGCGCGAGAGGTGCGACGATCTCTACATCATGTCGCAACCGCCCCATGACATGGATCTGGTGGACGACATCCTGATGCCCAACCCCATCGTGGTGATTGCGCCTCTGGCCCATCCTCTGACCAAGCAGCGCGACATCCGTCTCAAGGACCTGGCAAGCTACCGTTTCATTCTGAGGGAAACCGGCTCGGGCACTCGAATGGTGGCCGATCAGTATTTCCGGCAACGCAAATTCTCACCGGATGTGCGACTTGAACTGGGCAGCAATGAAGCGGTCAAGGAGTCTGTGGCAGGTGGTCTGGGCATTGGTGTCATCTCGCGTCACGCCTTGCACGGGATGAACAAGGAGCACGGCGTGAAGGTGGTGGCGGTGGACGGATTCCCTTTGCCGTCGGCCTGGCACGTGGTGCATCACGCTGGACAGAAACTCTCGCCTGTGGCGAGTGCGTTCAAGCGACATCTGCATCAGTCGATTGGGTCATGATCGCAATTTTTCCCACAGATAAACATCAGTAAAAACCGAATATAAACTCAATTTAAATCTGCTTTTTATATATTTCATTCCTGACTAAACTCCCTGAAAAGTCGTCCAAGATCAATGGACACGGCGGCATTCAATCAACAGACGATGTCTCATCGTGGAGTGTGGGTAGATGAAAAAAGCAGCTGTCATGTTGCTGGTGATGGCCAGTGCCGCAGCACCGTTGCGTGCGGTGCAGTCCCATGGTTGGAGTGGTGCGAATCCTGCGGGTCAGGAGTCAGCCACCGATATCACGCTGGACCAACTCACCCGGGTGGTCCTCCACCATAACCCTGTGCTTCGCTCCGCCCAGTTCGGGGTGGAGGGCGCGAGGGCCGGAGTCACAACGGCATCGGCGCTGGTGAATCCCAAAGTCGAGCTGCAGCAAGGTCAGTGGCAACCCAGTGGAATGAACCGACAGCCCATGCGTGGATGGACGGTTTCCCAGCCGATCGAGAATCCGATGACGCGAAACGCTCGCATTCAGGCTGCCGAATCGGGCTTGATGATCAGTGGTCAACAACTGGCCATGGCGAGAAACGATCTGGCCGCACAGGTCAGAACCCGAGCCTATGAGGCCCTTCTCCACCAGTCCGAGGCAGAAATGGCGACTGAAACGCTGGCGCTGTTGCAGCAGGTTCGTGATCGAATCCGGGTGCGTGTGGACACCGGAGAGGCTCCTCGGTATGAACTGATCAAGGCGGATGCGGAAGTGATTCATGCAAGCGAACGGCAACAATCTTCTCAACTGCTGGCCCAGCAATCGCTCCTGGAAATCAATCGACTCGCCGCAGGGCAGTTGCCGGTGCGCTGGAAATTGGCAGCCAATTTCCACGAAGATGTGGACATCGCTGATCTCGTTCAGTTGCAAGCCCAGGCGGAGCAGAACAATCCGGAATTGATCAGTCTGAAACACGAGTTGGAACGCGCGCAGGCCCACTTGCGCTTTGCCCAGGCCGCTCGCTGGCCAGGCCTGGAACTGCGCTACAGCGAGAACCAGGAGCCAGACGTACGCCAGAGTGCCTGGGGGGTGGTGATGCAACTTCCATTGCTCGATCAGCGCAAAGGGCCTATTGCAGAAGCCCAGGCTGAAGTGGGTCGAATCCAGGCCAGACTCGATGGGCGGCGTACCGACTTGCAGCTGCAAGTCGTGCTGGCCTGGCGGTCCTTCGACATGGCTCGCTTGCGGGTCGAGGCATTGGGTCAAGGTGTTGTTCGCGAGGCCGAGGCGGCATTGCGAGTGGCACAAGCGGCTTACCGGTTTGGTGAGCGGGGCATTCTGGACGTGTTGGATGCTCAGCGCGTGCTCAGAGGCGTTCGTTCTGATTGGCTGCAGGCCCGCTATCAACTCCACGCCGCACGAATCGCCCTCGACCACCTGGCCGGTCGATACGCACACACAATTTGAATGGCTCTCCCTCTTGAATCGATATCGACAAGGACTCCTCATGCTTTTCCATGCGTCTTCATCGACGGGTGTTCGCCATGGCCTGACCGTTGTGGTCTTGGCCCTGCTGGTGAGTGCCTGCCGTCCCCCATCATCGACCCCCGCACCTGACGCGTCCTTGCCGCAACCGGACCCTGCGCTGATCCAGGTCGGACCCGAGATGGCCAAGCGCTTTCAGGTGGAACCCGTGTTGATGACCGACATCGTTGAGTATCAAAGTGTGCCCGGTCGTATCGAGGCCAATGACCGCATGGTGACCAGGATCGGAGCAGCCGTGACCGGTCGGGTGACGGAGGTGATGGTGGATGTCGGTGATCGCATTGTGGCTGGCCAGCCACTGGCCTCCATCGCCAGTCCGGAGCTCTCGCAGACACAGATGGCGTATCTGCGGGCTTACTCCAGCGCGTCGTTGGCTGAACGCGCGGTGGAGCGGGCCAAGTTGCTGTTTCAGGCAGACGTCATCGGAGCCGCCGAACTCCAACGTCGCGAATCCGAGCTGGCGGTGGCGAAAGCCGAATCCCGAGCCTTGGGCGATCAACTTCGTCTGATGGGACTGTCCGCTCAGGGCCTTGCTCGCTTGAAGGAACAGGGCAGCCTGCAACCCGTGGGCCAAGTGTTGGCGTCGCAGGCGGGCATCGTCATTGAAAGAAAAATCAGCAGTGGTCAAGTCGCGCAGCCGGGCGATCCCCTTTTTACGGTGGCAGATTTGAGTAATGTCTGGGTTGTCGGTGCGCTGCCCGAGCAAACGGCCAGGGCGGTTCAGGTGGGTCAAGGTGTCGATATCGAGGTGCCGGCACTGGATGGGCGAAAGATCACGGGCAAAATCGTTTATGTCGGAGATACGGTCTCGCCCGAGACCCGCACCGTGACCATTCGAACCCAGGTAGACAACTCTCGGCGCGACCTGAAGCCTCAGATGCTGGCCAACATGCGCATTCGGGGTGAGGTACGTCGCCAGTTGGTCATACCCCAAGAGAGCGTGATACGAGAAAACGATCAGGATCACGTCTATGTACGGGTCGATCAGGGGCGATACCGGTTTACCCAGGTGCAACTTGGCCACGCGCTCAACGATGTCAGGCCTGTCGTCAACGGCCTGCAAGAGAATGACCCCGTGGTGACCCACGGCGCATTTCATCTTCATCATGAGCGCAAACGCGCAGAACTTCAGTAAGGGGCAAGGACCATGCTCAAGTCCATGATCCATGCAGCGCTGACCCAACGTCTGCTGGTACTGGTGGTGGCGTTTGTGCTGTTGGGGTTGGGTGCTCGCGCGGCCTTGCGTTTGTCCGTCGATGCCTTTCCGGATGTCACCAACACCCAGGTGCAGGTTGCCACTGAAGTGCCGGGACGCTCGCCCGAGGAGGTCGAACGGTTGGTGACCGTTCCTCTGGAGGTCGCGATGACGGGGTTGCCGGGTCTCAGTGAAATGCGCGCCATCAACCGGGCTGGCCTGTCGTTGATCACCCTGGTGTTCACAGACAAGACCGATGTGTACTTCGCCCGCCAGCTGGTCATGGAGCGGTTGCAGGAGGTGGCACCCAAAATGCCCCATGGGGTCATGCCTGTTCTGGGGCCGGTGACCACCGGCCTGGGAGAGGTATACCAGTACACCCTGGTGCACCCGAGCGACGGACACCGCAGCTTATCCACAGAGGAGTTGATGGAGCGGCGGATCGTGCAGGACTGGGTCGTGCGACCGTTGTTGCGATCCATTCCCGGCGTGGCTGAAATCAATTCCATGGGCGGCCTTGAAAAGCAGTTTCAGGTGCAGGTGAACCCGGATCGGCTTCGCCATTACCGATTGACGCTACGCGACGTTCAGGAATCGATCGAGCGCAACAATGCCAATTCAGGTGGCGGTACTTTACGTTCTTCTGCTGAGCAATACATGATTCGAGGTGTTGGCCTCATCCGCACAGCCCAGGACATTGACAACATCATTCTCAAAGAAACTGCCGGTGTCCCGGTCTTCGTTCGTGATGTGGCTCAGGTGCAGATTGGGGCAGCGGTGAGGCAAGGCGCCGTGGTGAAAAATGGGGAGTCCGAGGCCGTTGCCGGCATTGTGATGATGTTGCGTGGGGGCAATGCCAAGGAGGTGGTCAGCCGCGTCAAGAGCAAGGTGGAGGAAATCAACCAGAAAGGCCTGCTGCCCAACGGCTTGCAGATCGAGCCCTTTTATGATCGGACCGAGTTGGTGGATTCCGCCCTGGGCATGGTGACCCAGGTCCTGCTGGAAGGCATCGTGTTGATCGTCATCATCCTGTTCGTGTTCCTGGGTGACGTGCGCTCCAGCCTGGTGGTGGCCGCCACTATCGTGCTGACTCCATTGATCACGTTCATCATGATGAACCGTCTGGGCTTGTCTGCCAATCTGATGTCGTTGGGCGGGCTCGCGATCGCCATAGGATTGATGGTGGATGGCACGGTGGTGGTGATCGAGAACGTGTTTCACAAACTGGGGCAGTCCGATGCATCCCATCAGTCCCGAATGCAAACCATCCTGGAGGCCACCTGCGAAATTGCCAAACCAACGGTCTATGGCATCTCCATC
>CANFMY010000060.1 GCA_947448375.1 Comamonadaceae bacterium
CGATGCGGACGGACCAGGCAATCTGCGTGATGCCATCCGGCTCGCAGGTACACCGGGACTCACGGGGGTGCGAATGGTCTGCGATGGACTGGTGTTCGAAGGCCACGTGTTTCAGAAAGTGCGTACCGATGGTGTGCAACCCTTTGGGGCCGAACCCATCGGCGCCATCGGTGAGTGCCGCGACGGTCACTATCAGCCACACCAGGAGGCAGACCTCTCGCGTGCCTATCGAGCGGTCACACCCGCCGAACTGGAGCGGCTAATGGCCGCCAGTCAGTGGCCGCGCGTGGAGATGGTGATGAACCATGTCGGCGCGGATGGCTGGCTCGTGCAGCATTTGCTGGCGGGGTCGGCTGCGTCGCCGGCCCACGAGCGTCTGCGTGGCATTGTGCTGGCCGGAACAGGGGGGGGAAGCTGCAGCGAACGGCTGGCAGTGGCCTTGCAGCATGCACAACAGCAAGGCGTTTGGGTATGGCGATCCACCCGCGCGACATGGGGGATGGTGCGACCGGGTTCGAACGACCGGTTCATCGGCGTGCCCTGGTCACCGGCGAAGGCGCGCGTGGCCATGATGCTGGACCTGTTGATCGGGCGTGTGGGCACTGCCCCCTGACGAGATGGGTTTGCCCATCCAGTCATGCAACGCCAGTGAATCGTTCACGACTGTCGAAAAAAAAGGCCTTCACCTGAAGGCCTTGTGCAGGGTGTTGGCGTGCAGATCAGGAAGCCAAGGCCTTGAGAGCACGGTCCTTGATTTCTTCCACCGAGCCCACGCCGGGGATCATGCGGTACTGCGGAGCCCGCTGCGGCTCGTTGCGGGCCCATGACGAGTAGTAGTCCACCAGGGGGCGCGTCTGCGAGGCGTACACCTCGAGTCGCTTGCGCACGGTTTCCTCTTTGTCGTCGTCGCGCTGGATGAGTGGTTCACCGGTGACGTCGTCATGGCCTTCCACCTTGGGCGGGTTGAACTTGACGTGGTAGGTGCGACCGCTGGCCACGTGCGCGCGACGTCCGCTCATGCGTTCGATGATGGCGTCAAACGGCACATCGATTTCAAGCACGTAGTCGAGCTTCACGCCAGCGGCTTTCATGGCGTCTGCTTGGGGGATGGTGCGGGGGAATCCGTCGAACAAAAAACCCTGCGCGCAATCGGCCTGCGTGATGCGCTCCTTGACCAGGCCGATGATGATGTCATCGCTCACCAGACCGCCCGAGTCCATGATCTGCTTGGCCTGCTGACCCAGCGGGGTGCCCGCCTTGACTGCAGCGCGCAGCATGTCACCGGTGGAGATCTGGGGAATGCTGTAGTGCTGGCAGATGAAGGTGGCCTGGGTGCCCTTGCCTGCGCCTGGGGCGCCCAACAGGATGAGTCTCATGGTAGTCCTTGTCTCCTATCAATTGGACAGAGGATAGCATGCGAACGCCTGCAAAAGCCTGACGAATCAGCGGCTTGTCAGCCTACCTGTTTGCTCAGCAGACGTCGAACCCGCTCGAGGTCGTCGGGCGTGTCCACGCCGGGGCCGGGGGCATGCGGCGTGATGAGCACGGCGATGCGATGACCATGCCACATCGCGCGCAATTGCTCGAGCGATTCGAGCGATTCCAGCGGCGAGACCGCAAGAGTGGGAAATTGCCGCAGGAAACCGGCCCGGTATCCATACAAGCCGATGTGTCGCAAGGGCTGGGGCCCAGGCAAGGCCGTGGCACCAGCGGCCATGCCATCGCGCCACCAGGGGATCGGGGCACGGCTGAAGTAGAGCGCTGTGTGTTGTGCATCCAGCACCACCTTGACGACATGGGGATTGGTGTAATCCGCCACGGTGTCGATGGCGTGTGCCACCGTGCTCATGCTGCAGTCCGTGCGCTGACGCAGCAGCAGTGCCACGGCATCAATCATGTCCGGCTCGATGAGGGGTTCGTCGCCTTGCACATTGACCACCACGTCATCGCCTTGCAGTCCCAGTTGCTCGCACGCTTCGGCCAGACGGTCACTGCCCGACACATGGTCGTCCCGCGTGAGAACCGACTCGACGCCATGTTGCTGGCAGACTTGCACGATGCTGGCGTGATCCCCCGCCACCACCACGCGAGAGGCGCGGGAAAGCGCTGCGCGCTGTGCCACGCGCACCACCATCGGAAGGCCGTCCAGATCGGCCAGGGGTTTGTTGGGCAATCGGCTCGAACTCAGTCGTGCCGGCACCAGGACGGTGTAGGCGCCATCCACGGGAGCAGCCTGGTCAGGCGCGGCAGGAGGCATTCAGCGCTCCAGCTCTGCGTCGGTGAGGGGCCGGGCCTGGACTTCCAGCAGGACCGGGATGCCATCCCGGATGGGATAGGCCAGGCGGGCGCTGCGTGAAATCAACTCCTGGCGCTCACGATCGAGTTGGAGAGGGCCCTTGGTGACCGGGCAGACCAGCAATTCAAGCAGTTTGTTGTCCATGGGGCAATGATAGCTTTGACAACACCAGCTCGTCGATTCGGTGCAACAGCGGCTCGGGCAGGGTGGTGATCAACGGGACAGCCCAGACATCGGGGTGATGCGGCCAGAGCTTGACGGCGTCCTTCTCGGTACACAGCCAGTGGTGATGTTCTGAGGTACCCACTGATTGACCGAGCAAGGGGCTTTCGAGTTCTGTCAGCGTGGCATGGTCGCTCAGGGCGTGGCGGGTGCTCAGCTGCAAGCCTTGTTGCACCAGCATGGCAAAAAAGCGATCAGGATGGGCGATGCCCGCCAGTGCATGAACCGGCTGGCCGACCCAGTCCGAGAGCGCTCGCGTCTGACCACGACCGTTGCGGGCCACGGCCGACAATTGGCGTTGGGCCAGGAAAGGGTTGCTCGCGTTGTCACCCGGCAAGGCAACCGTGCTTGAGCCTGTCTGCACCACCAGTTGCACGCTGCCTGGCGAGGGTGTTCTGGGCCAGGCCTCGCGCAACGGTCCTGATGGCAGTGGCCAACCATTGCCTGTGCCCCGGTCATCAAACACACACAGCGCCACGTCGTGCCACATGGCGTGGTGCTGCAAACCATCATCGCTCACGATCACCTGGGTTTGAGGATGCGCCTGCATCAATACCCGCACCGCGTCCATGCGCCGGCGTGCAACAGCCACCGGAACGGCACAACGAAGCCACAACAGCAGGGGCTCATCGCCCACGTCCTGGGCACCGTCCTCGGCAGTCACCAGTCGGGCTTGCGTGTGCGATCGTCCATGTCCGCGTGAAACGATGCCCACCTGGAGTCCGCGTTGCTTGAAATGGTCCACCAGGGCCATCACCACAGGGGTCTTGCCCACACCGCCGGCCACCACATTGCCCACCACCACCAGGGGCACAGGTGCGCGCTCCACATGTCCGAGGCCCAGGGCATACCAACTGCGATGCGCCACCGTCAACCAGCGAAACACCAGGGCCACGGGTAACAACACCCACGCCAATGCGCCGCGCTGCAACCAGCTGCGCGTCAGCAACGATTCGACAGCGGGGCGCAGGGTCTGCATGTGGGCTCGCGCGGCGGTCAGCGCCGGCCTGAGTCGGCCGGGGCTGTGCCAGCCTTGGTGGTAGAGGCGGCACGGCTGCTGCCCGTCTGTCCCTGGGTGGCAAAGGTGATGTGATGCAACTGGCTGCGGCGTGCCGCCTCCAGCACTTGCACCACGCTTTGGTGGGTGCTGCGCGCATCGGCCTGGATGATCAACATGGGGTTGTCCAGTGAACGCGCGGCAGAGCTCAGGGCCTCGGCCAGGCTTTTGGTGTCCAACCGACCCAGGGGCTGTCGCTGCAGGCTGTAGCTGCCTTGGGCGTTGACGCTGACCAGGATTTCAGCCGGGCGTTGGTCGGGGACACGGCCATCGGCCGTGGGCAGGTTGAGCTCCAGTTCATTGAACTTGCTGAAGCTGGCCGACATCATCACGAAAATCAAGACCACCAGCAGCACGTCGATGAAGGGGATCAGGTTGATCTCCGGTTCGGCGGTGCGGGTGCGGGCGAATTTCATCGCTGGGTGCGGCGTGCGCGCAGCGCCAGCAGGTGCTGCACAAAGTGTTCACTGGCCAGTTCGAGTTGCATCACATGCTGGTCCACCTGGGTGCGGCAGGCGCGCCACACCACCAGGGTCGGGATGGCAATGACGAGGCCCAAGGCGGTGTTGTACAGCGCCACTGAAATACCTTGGGCCAATTGTGCCGGTTGACTCTGTCCGGGCGTCTGGGAGGCAAAGATCTCGATCATGCCCACCACGGTGCCCAGCAAGCCCAGCAGGGGAGCCACCGAGGCCAGCGTGGCCAGCGCGGGTAAAAAACGCTCCAGCCGATGGGCCACGGAACGGCCGGTCGATTCCATCTGCCAGCGCAGCACGGCTTCGTCGCAATGGGGTTGCTCGCTCAGGCAGCGATACCCGCTGGCCAGCACGGCTCCCAGGCTACTGCTGCGGGCCAACCCGTCGATCTGCTGGCCTGTGGGCCACTGCTGCTGACTGGTGCTGATGCTGCTCTCGAGCAACCCGGCGGGGATCACGCGTGAGGTGCGCAGTTGCATCCAGCGCTCCAGGCTCAGCGCCACGGCCAGCACCGAACACAACAACAAAGGCCAGACCGGCCATCCGGCCGCAACGATGATCGACAGCAACGAGTTCTCCCGAACAGACGTGAACGCTGTTCAAAGGCGATTATCGGGCATCGCAGGTGCCCACATCTTTGGTGGATAACTTTGTGGATAAGCCAAGCCCCCCCCACCTGAAACCCGCATGGAATGGGGCTTTGGTTAACTCGCTCCAATTTTGGGCAGAAAAAAATCGTTCAAATTCAACGACTTGCATGATGTCGCCGTGATTTTTCACATCGGCGCGTCAAGGCTGCTTTAAGATGCGGATGGTGTGGATGAATCATGCCACCTCGACCCCTGCCACGCCCATGAACACTGATCCTGTCCAGACCGAGTCAAGCGCCACGCCGCGTATCTGGGCGGTTGGGGCGCTGTGCCGCATGATTGCTCAGGTTTTGAACGCCAGGCTCAATCCGGTTGCGGTTCGCGGCGAGATTTCGGGCTTTTCACGCGCATCCAGCGGGCACTGCTATTTCACGCTCAAGGACGATCACGGGCAAATTCGCTGCGCGATGTTCCGTCGTGCGGCCTCGCAGCTGCGGCATCCGGTCAAAGATGGCGACCAGGTCGAGTTGACCGGGCAATTGAGCGTTTATGAAGCCCGAGGCGATCTGCAACTGGTGGTGGAGAGTTTGCGACCGATCGGGCAGGGGGCTTTGCTCGAGGCTTTTCTCAGGCTGAAAGCGCGATTGGAGGGAGAGGGGCTCTTTGACGCGGCACGCAAACGCGAGCCCAGCTCACTGCCGCGTGTGGTGGGCATCGTCACCTCGGCGCAAGCCGCGGCCTTGCAGGATGTGCTGACCGCCTTGCGCCGGCGTGCGCCCCATGTGCGTGTGGTGGTATCGCCTGCGCTGGTGCAGGGAGTTGGCGCACCGGCCAGTCTTTGCACGGCCCTCGAGCGTCTGTATCAACGCACCGACATTGACACCATCTTGCTGGTGCGTGGCGGGGGGTCGATGGAGGACTTGTGGGCCTTCAACGACGAACAACTGGCGCGGCAGGTGGTCCGCAGCCCGGTTCCCCTGATTGCGGGTATCGGCCACGAAACCGATTTCACCATCGCCGAATTTTGTGCCGATGTGCGCGCGCCAACCCCCACCGCAGCTGCGGAACTCTGTGCGACGCAACGGACCGATCTGCTCGACGAACTGGAAGGCCTCGCCCTGCGTTTGCAACAGCGCCTGCTGCACAAACTGGACACCCAGGCCCAGCGCGTTGACAGCCTGCAACACCGCCTGGGACGACCGGCCGAACGCTTGCAGCGCGAGTCCTTGCGCTTGCAGCACCTGCGCATCCAGCTGCATCAGGCCTTGCGTCAGCCCTGGCCCCTGCAGCGTCAGCGCTTGCAGTGGTTCGAACAGGCCCTGCAACGGGGCGTGCAGCAAACGCTGCAGCAAGGCAATCAGCAACTGGACCGCTTGGCCACGCAACTGCACCTGCTCGACCCGCGGCGTGTGCTGCAGCGCGGTTACGCGTTGCTCCAGGACGAGCAGGGCCATGCGGTCACCCGTGCGCAATCCCTGGACATGGGGCAGCGACTGCACGCTACCCTCATGGATGGCGAGGTTGTTGTGACCGTGGACGAGCGAAGGTCGTCACAGTTTCCTACAATCGCGCCCACTCACCCCAATTCCTGAACCCCCTAACCCTCGAGGACACACATGGAACACACCCTGCCCGCACTCCCGTACGCACTGGACGCTCTGGCCCCCCACTACTCCAAGGAAACGCTGGAGTTCCATCATGGCAAGCACCACAACGCTTATGTGGTCAACCTCAACAACCTGCAAAAAGGCACCGAGTTCGAGAGCCTGTCGCTGGAGGACATCATCAAGAAGTCCAGCGGTGGCGTTTACAACAACGCCGCCCAGATCTGGAACCACACCTTCTTCTGGAACTGCATGAAGCCCAACGGCGGCGGCGAACCCACCGGCGCCCTGGCCACGGCCATCAACGCCAAGTGGGGCAGCTATGCCGCGTTCAAGGAAGCCTTCGTCAAATCCGCTGTGGGCAACTTTGGCTCGGGCTGGACCTGGCTGGTCAAGAAGGCGGATGGCAGCGTGGACATCGTCAACACCGGTGCCGCTGGCACGCCGCTCACCACCGCTGACAAAGCGCTGTTGACCGTTGACGTGTGGGAGCACGCCTACTACATCGACTACCGCAACCTGCGCCCCAAGTTTGTCGAGACCTTCCTCGACAAACTGGTGAACTGGGACTTTGCTGCCAAGAACTTCGCCTGATCTCGGGCGCGGTCAGCACCAGGTCGAAGACTTTCGGGTCTTCGGCCTTTTTTCATGGTGCATCGGGCTGGGGGATTGGACGATTCAAGCGGGTCGCGCAAGCGCGAGCCCCCATCCTGGGCCTCAAGCAAGGGCCTCAAGCAGGGACTTCAAGCTTGGGGCATCGCCTTGTCACCCGCATGACCCTGCACAAAAAATTTTTGCGATTCTTGAAGTCTAATTTTGCATCGTGAGATTTGCACCCCGATTTCGGGTCTGAGGTCAGACCCTTGCAAGCAAAATCACGCACCATCCCGCCGCCTGTTGGTCAAGGATGACGACATCCGCCCCATCGAAGGCTACCTGAACCCCTACTGGAGAGACACACGGCATGAGCAAGCAACCCACCATCATTTACACCCTGACCGACGAAGCCCCCTTGCTGGCCACGCAGGCGTTTTTGCCTGTGATCCGCACCTTCACGTCGCCGGCGGGCGTGAATGTCGAGACCAGCGACATCTCGGTGGCTGGTCGTATCCTGGGTGAGTTCTCCGATCTGCTCAAGCCCGAACAGCGCGTGCCTGACAACCTCGCCGAACTCGGTCGTCTGACCCTGCTGCCGGACACCAACATCATCAAGCTGCCCAACATCAGCGCTTCGGTGGCCCAGCTCACCAGCGCCATCAAGGAGCTGCAGTCCAAAGGTTATGCGCTGCCCGACTACCCGGATGCCCCCAAGACCGATGAAGAAAAAGCCATCAAGGCCCGTTACGCCAAGTGCATTGGCAGCGCCGTGAACCCGGTGCTGCGCGAAGGCAACTCGGATCGTCGTGCGCCCAAAGCCGTGAAGGAATACGCCCGCAAGAACCCGCATTCCATGGGCGAGTGGAGCCAGGCCTCGCGCTCGCACGTCTCGCACATGCACAACGGTGATTTCTACCACGGCGAAAAGTCCATGACCCTGGACCGCGCCCGTGACGTCAAGATGGAGCTCATCACCAAGAGCGGCAAGACGGCGTTGCTCAAGGCCAAGGTCTCCTTGCTCAAGGACGAAGTCATCGACAGCATGTTCATGAGCAAGAAGGCGCTGCTGTCCTTCTACGAGAAGGAAATCGAAGACGCGCACAAAACCGGCGTGATGTTCTCGCTGCACGTCAAGGCCACCATGATGAAGGTGTCTCACCCCATCGTCTTCGGCCACTGCGTCAAGATTTTCTACAAGGACGCCTTTGCCAAGCACGGCAAGTTGTTTGACGAGCTGGGTGTCAACGTCAACAACGGCATGGTCGATCTGTACAACAAGATTGCCACCTTGCCGCAAAGCAAGCAGGAAGAAATCAAGCATGACCTGCACGCTTGCCACGAGCACCGCCCCGAACTGGCCATGGTGGACTCGGCCAAGGGCATCACCAACTTCCACTCGCCCAACGATGTGATCGTGGACGCCTCCATGCCCGCCATGATTCGCCAGGGCGGCAAGATGTGGGGGGCCGATGGCCGCCTGAAGGACGTCAAGGCTGTGATGCCCGAGTCCACCTTTGCCCGCATTTACCAGGAGATGATCAACTTCTGCAAATGGCACGGCAATTTTGACCCGCGCACCATGGGCACCGTGCCCAACGTCGGTCTGATGGCCCAGCAGGCCGAAGAGTACGGCTCACACGACAAGACCTTCGAGATCACCGAGGATGGCGTGGCCAATATCACCGACCTGGCCACCGGCGAGGTGCTGCTGTCGCAAAACGTGGAACAGGGCGATATCTGGCGTATGTGCCAGGTGAAAGACGCCGCGGTGCGTGACTGGGTCAAGCTGGCCGTCAGCCGCGCCCGCAACTCCGGCATGCCCACCGTGTTCTGGCTGGACCCGTACCGCCCCCACGAGAACGAACTCATCAAGAAAGTTCAAACGTACCTGAAGGACTACGACACCCAGGGCCTGGACATTCAGATCATGTCGCAGGTGCGCGCCATGCGCTACACCCTGGAGCGTGTGGTGCGTGGGCTGGACACCATTTCGGTGACCGGCAACATCCTGCGCGACTACCTGACCGACCTGTTCCCCATCATGGAGCTGGGGACCAGCGCCAAGATGCTGTCCATCGTGCCCCTGATGGCCGGTGGTGGCATGTACGAAACCGGTGCCGGTGGCTCGGCGCCCAAGCACGTGCAGCAGCTGGTGGAAGAAAACCACCTGCGCTGGGATTCACTGGGCGAGTTCCTGGCCCTGGCCGTGTCGCTGGAAGACCTGGGTCTCAAGAACAACAATGAGAAAGCCAAGATCCTGGCCAAGACCCTGGACGCTGCCACGGGCAAGCTGCTGGACAACCGCAAGAACCCTTCGACCAAGACGGGTGAGCTCGACAACCGCGGCAGCCAGTTCTACCTGGCCCTGTACTGGGCCCAGGAACTGGCGGCGCAGACCGACGACAAGTCCCTGGCCGAGATATTTGCCCCCCTGGCCAAGCAGTTGAGCGGCAACGAGAAGATCATCGTGGCTGAACTGGCAACCGTGCAAGGTCATCCGGTGGACATTGGCGGCTACTACCAGCCGGACTTTGCCAAGCTCGACCAGGTCATGCGCCCCAGCAAAACCTTCAACAGCGTATTGGACGCGTTCAAGGCCTGATGGGTGTGTTGCCAAACGCCTGGTTGTCCAGGTGTGCGGCCGGTGCGACACGCGGCATTAACGTCGCGGCAAGAACGGCTGGCCTGCCAGGCGGCTGCCTGGCTTGATGCCGCGCTTGTCAAACCAGCCCTGGTGCATCTCGAGCACGAAACGCACGGGGCTGGTGGAGCAATGCGAATCGGTGGTCTGGGGCTTCATGTCGGCCAGGTTCACGATGGTGCCATCGTCCAACAAGAAGGCGGCGGTCAGTGGCAGCAGCGTGTTCTTCATCCAGAAGCACTGAATTTGCGGCTGTTCAAAAATGAACAGCATGCCTTCGTTCACCGGCATCTCGCGCCGAGACATCAGGCCAATGGAGCGCTGGTCGGGTGTGCTGGCAATCTGGGCCTGGATCAGGTGCATGCCGGCAGACAGGGTCTGCCGGGGTAATTCCAGCTGTGGGGCCGGTTGCGCCCAGGCGCAACCGCCGGACAAAGACAGACACAGATGCATCAGGCCAAACAGCCCAAACAGGAAGCGTTTCATGGAGAAGACGTCAAACAGGGAGAGTCCTGAATTGTGCCCCATGTGATCTCGCCGGCTGTGTCTGCTACCCTAGAATGTGACGCACTCATGACCAGACAGTGAAGACCATGACCCAGCATATCCGCGTGCCCAGCGAAGGCCAGAAGATCACACTCCAGGCCAACGGCGTGCTGCAGGTGCCGGACCACCCCATCATCCCGTTCATCGAAGGCGACGGGGTGGGGCGCGACGTCACGCCCGTCATGATCCAGGTGGTGGATGCTGCCGTGGCCAAAGCCTACGCAGGACAGCGCCAGATCCACTGGATGGAAATCTACGCCGGCGACAAGGCGGTGCAGTTGTATGGCGAAGGGCAGGGCATGCCCGCCGAGACCTTGCAAGCGGTGCGAGAGTACCTGGTGTCCATCAAGGGGCCGTTGAGCACGCCCGTGGGCGGCGGGCACCGATCTCTCAATGTTGCCTTGCGCCAGGAACTTGATTTGTATGTGTGTCTGCGCCCCGTGCGCTACTTTCAAGGCGTGCCCTCCCCGTTGAAGGACCCCTCGCGCACCGACATGGTGGTGTTTCGGGAAAATTCGGAAGACCTGTACGCGGGCATCGAGTTTGAAGCCCGCTCGGAGCCGGCCCAACGTTTGATCGAGTTCCTCACCCGGGAGCTGGGCATCCAGAAAATCCGCTTTCCCCAGACCTCGGGCATTGGCATCAAACCCGTGTCGATCGAAGGCACCGAGCGACTCATGCGCCAGGCCATTCAATACGCCATTGACCACGACAAGCCCAGTGTCACCATCGTGCACAAGGGCAACATCATGAAATTCACCGAAGGCGGGTTCCGTGACTGGGCCTATGCGCTGGCGCAGCGTGAATTTGGCGCAGAGGTGGTGGACGATGGCCCCTGGTGCAAGCTGCGCAACCCCCGAACCGGCCGCGACATTTTCATCAAGGACGTCATTGCAGACGCTTTTCTGCAGCAAGTGCTCATGCGCCCGTCCGAATACAGCGTGATTGCCACCCTCAACCTCAATGGCGACTACATCTCGGACGCGGTGGCGGCGCAGGTGGGGGGGCTGGGGATTGCACCCGGAGCCAACCTGTCCGACTCGGTGGCCGTGTTTGAAGCCACGCATGGCACAGCACCGAAATACGCCGGCAAGGACTATGTCAACCCGGGATCGGCCATTTTGTCGGCCGAGATGATGCTGCGCCACATGGGCTGGACGGAGGCGGCGGACCTGATCATCGCCGGCATGGAAAAAGCCATCCAGAGCAAGCGCGTCACCTATGATTTCGCCCGTCTGCTGGAGGGTGCCCGTCAGGTCAGTTGCTCGGGCTTTGGCCAGGCGGTCATCCAGAATTTTTAAGGCGCCGGGGCCCCGCGAAATTCTGGGATCGATAGAATGTCCCACATGCCCGGAAAGACGCCCAAAACGAACATCATCCTGCCGCAAAAAGACGATGGCAACGCCGTCGTCCTGGAACGGCGCACGCAGCGCACCCAGCCACCCCAGATGTATCAGGTGGTCATGCTCAACGACGACTTCACCCCGATGGAATTCGTGGTGATGGTGCTGCAGGAGTTTTTCAACAAGGACCGCGAATCGGCCACCCAGATCATGCTCAAGATCCACTTGGACGGTAAGGGTATTTGCGGGGTCTACTCCAAGGACGTGGCCGCCACCAAGGTGGATCAGGTGCAGGATGCCGCCCACAAATCCGGCCACCCGCTGCAATGTCTTTTTGAGCCCATTGAATAACCCGGCCCCGTTTCCATATACAGTTACCCCAGGACGCAAGCTCATAAGGAATTGAACATGATTGCCCAGGAACTCGAAGTCAGCTTGCACATGGCCTTTGTCGAGGCGCGACAGCAGCGCCACGAATTCATCACGGTCGAGCACTTGCTGCTGGCCCTGCTCGACAACCCCAGTGCCGCCGAGGTGCTGCGCGCCTGTTCGGCCAACATCGACGATTTGCGCAAGTCGTTGTCCAACTTCATCAAAGACAACACGCCGCAAGTGGCGGGCACCGACGAGGTGGACACCCAGCCCACGCTGGGCTTTCAGCGCGTCATCCAGCGCGCCATCATGCACGTGCAGTCCACGGGCAATGGCAAGAAGGAAGTCACCGGTGCCAACGTGCTGGTGGCCATCTTCGGCGAAAAAGATTCGCACGCCGTGTACTACTTGCACCAGCAAGGTGTCACGCGCCTGGACGTGGTGAACTTCATTGCGCACGGTATCAAAAAGAGCGACGCCCCCGAACCCTCCAAAAGTCCCGAGGCAGCGCCGCAGGAACAGGAAGAGAGTGGCAGCAGCGAAAAGAATGAAAAAGCCTCGCCGCTGGAGCAGTTCACCCAAAACCTCAACCAGATGGCCAAGGACGGCAAGATCGATCCGCTCATCGGACGCGAATACGAGGTCGAGCGGGTCATTCAAATTCTGTGTCGCCGCCGCAAGAACAACCCCTTGCTGGTGGGTGAGGCGGGCGTGGGCAAAACCGCCATCGCCGAAGGTCTGGCCTGGCGCATCACGCAAAGCGATGTGCCGGAAATTCTGGCCGAGTCTCAGGTTTACTCGCTCGACATGGGCGCGTTGCTGGCCGGCACCAAATATCGCGGCGACTTCGAGCAACGCTTGAAGGGCGTGCTGAAGGCACTCAAGGATCGCCCCAACGCCATTTTGTTCATCGACGAAATTCACACCCTGATCGGGGCGGGTGCTGCTTCCGGCGGCACGCTGGACGCGTCCAACCTCTTGAAGCCCGCGCTCAGCTCGGGGGCCATGAAGTGCATCGGCGCCACCACCTTCACCGAGTACCGCGGCATTTTCGAAAAGGACGCAGCGCTGTCGCGTCGTTTTCAGAAAGTGGACGTGGTCGAGCCCTCCATCGAGCAGACCGTCGACATCCTCAAAGGACTGAAGTCTCGTTTTGAAGAGCACCACAACGTCAAGTACGCCTTGGCCGCGCTGCAAGCCGCTGCCGAGTTGAGCTCGAAGTACATCAACGACCGTCACCTGCCCGACAAGGCGATTGACGTCATCGACGAGGCGGGCGCTGCCCAGCGCATCCTCCCGCCCTCCAAGCGCAAGAAAACCATCTCCAAGGGCGAGATCGAGGACATCGTGGCCAAGATCGCTCGCATCCCACCCGCCAACGTCACGCAGGACGATCGCGGCAAGCTGCAAACGCTCGAGCGTGATCTCAAGAACGTGGTGTTCGGGCAGGACAAGGCGCTCGAAGCCCTGTCTGCGGCCGTCAAGATGGCGCGCTCTGGCCTGGGCAAGGCCGACAAACCGATCGGGGCTTTCCTCTTCAGCGGCCCCACCGGCGTGGGCAAGACCGAAGCGGCCAAGCAACTGGCCTTCATCATGGGCATCGACCTCATCCGCTTTGACATGTCCGAGTACATGGAGCGTCATGCGGTGAGCCGCCTCATTGGCGCGCCTCCGGGCTATGTCGGTTTCGACCAGGGCGGCTTGCTGACGGAGGCCATCACCAAGAAGCCACATTCGGTGCTGCTGCTCGACGAGATCGAGAAGGCCCACCCCGACGTGTTCAACGTGTTGCTGCAGGTCATGGACCACGGCACCCTCACCGACAACAATGGTCGCAAGGCCGACTTCCGCAACGTGATCATCATCATGACCACCAACGCGGGTGCCGAGACCATGAACAAGGCGACCATCGGCTTCACCAACCCGCGCGAAGCGGGCGACGAGATGGCCGACATCAAGCGCCTGTTCACGCCCGAGTTCCGCAACCGCCTGGATGCCATTGTGAGCTTCAAGGCACTGGACGAAAACATCATCCTGCGCGTGGTGGACAAGTTCCTGCTGCAACTCGAAACCCAGCTGGCCGAAAAGCGCGTCGATGTCACCTTCTCGGACGCCTTGCGCCAGCACCTGGCCAAGAAGGGCTTCGACCCGCTCATGGGCGCACGCCCCATGCAACGCCTCATTCAGGACACCATTCGCAAGGCCCTGGCCGACGAGTTGCTGTTTGGCCGTTTGACCGACGGGGGCCGCCTGAGCGTGGACATTGGTGCGGATGACCAGGTGACCCTGGACATCCAGCCCACGCCCAAGAAAGACGGCAAGGCCTCCAAATCCGAGCCGGCTGAAGCCCCCGAAGCCTGATCGATCCTGCCGAGTGGCCAAGGGCCAAAGGGACTCGTTCCAGGACGAGTCCTCTGGCCTGTCTGCCCCCGCCAGGAGGCAACCGGACCCGATCGACGGATGGCCCCGGGTAAAATGCCAGCTGTTTCAGTAGCAGCTAAAGGATTCGCCGTGGCAGGTCATAGCAAATGGGCCAACATCCAGCATCGCAAGGGGCGACAGGATGAAAAGCGGGGCAAGGTTTGGACCCGTGTGATCCGCGAGATCATGGTGGCCGCTCGCGCCGGTGGTGGCGACATGAACGCCAATCCTCGTCTGCGTCTGGCGGTGGACAAGGCCAAGGCGGCCAACATGCCCGCCGACACCATCAAACGCAACATCGACAAAGCCACGGGCAACCTCGAGGGCGTCAACTACGAAGAAATTCGCTACGAAGGCTACGGCATCGGTGGTGCTGCCATTCTGGTCGACACCATGACCGACAACAAGGTGCGAACCGTGGCTGAAGTGCGTCATGCGTTCAGCAAACAGGGGGGCAACCTGGGCACGGAAGGCTCGGTGGCGTTTCAGTTCAAGCACTGCGGCCAATTGATTTTTGCGCCAGGCACCTCGGAAGACCGAGTGATGGAAGTCGCGCTCGAAGCCGGTGCCGAGGACGTCATCAGCGATGAGGATGGTGCCATCGAGGTGCTCACAGCCCCAGGCGATTTTGAAGCCGTCAAGCAAGCCCTGGTCGATGCCGGTCTGACCCCTGACGTGGCCGACATCACGATGCGGCCCGAGAACACCATCGAACTCTCCGGCGATGATGCGGCCAAGATGCAAAAAATTCTGGATGTGCTGGAAGACCTGGACGATGTCCAGGAGGTCTATCACAACGCGGCGCTATGAAGGTTCTGGTCATTGGCACTGGCGGGCGTGAACATGCGCTGGCCTGGAAACTCACGCAGTCCGCCCGCGTGCAATCGGTCACCCTGGCATCGGGCAATGGCGGCACACAGCGCAACCCGGTCTTTCACCACATCGAGCTGAGCGACCCGCAGGCGCTGTGCCAGTGGGCCCAACAAGAGCGCATCGACCTCACGGTGGTGGGGCCTGAGGCGCCGCTGGCAGCCGGCGTGGTGGATGTTTTCAGGGGCCAGGGCCTTCGCATTTTTGGCCCGACGCAAGCAGCGGCTCA
>CANFMY010000061.1 GCA_947448375.1 Comamonadaceae bacterium
ACCGCAATCAACACGCCGTCGATCTCCAGACAGGCACACGGACCGATGTGGACTCGCATGCCCGTCATCATCGGCCCTTTGATCTCGCACCAGTCGTCGCCCAGCGCCTTCACGGTGAAGCGCCCTTGAAGCGGCGGATCGCTGAGCTCGCCCGTAAAAGTCGGCACGGCGCGTCCCAGCGCCAGCTCGAGCACGGCGCCCACGCCGGCTTCATGCGCCTTGCGAGCAGCGTCGGGATCGAACAACAGGCCCAGTGCGACCTGCTGCGGCCACATCCGTCCTGCGCCGTGTTGCAGCAGCGCATGCAGCATGCCGGTCGTGTTGCTGTCACCGCCCGCGCCGGGGTTGTCTTGCGTGTCAGCAATCACCACCGGCATCGCCTGATGGGCCGCCAGGGCCATGCCTTGCTCGACGGCCTCGCGCGCCGGTAAAAACTCGGGTTGCCACTGGGCCGGCTGATTCACCCGTTCGAAGAGACGTTCCACCGCCTGCTGGGCTGCGCCGCCATGCCCCCACACCACCGGACCACACTCGGGAAAATCGGAAGCGGGAAATCCCATGCAAAAACTCAGCATGCAACCCGTACTGGCTTCGATGGACTCCAACGCCTCGTACACCCCCTGTGCCGGCGACATCCAGGTGCTCTGCGCGTTCAGGGCAATGAGGAACGGCAGTCGACACGCGTGCTGGGCGTGACGCTGACCGCTGTGCAGGCGTTCGCGCAGCAGCCGTGCCGCGCGCTCACCGGTCACCGCCATGTCGACATGCGGATAGGTGCGATACGACACCAGCGCATCGGCCACGTTCAGCATGCGCTGCGTCACATTGGCGTGCAGGTCCAGGCTCGCGACCATCGGCACCGACGGCCCCACCAGCGCCCGGATTCGCGCCATCAATTCGCCCTCGCTGTCATCCGCGTGCTCGGCCACGGCTGCACCATGCAAATCCAGATAGACGCCGTCGAGGCCCTGCACCAGGGCGGAACGCACATCCTCGAGAATCGCCGTGCTGATGCGCTCGAAGGCATCGCGGGTCACATAGGAAGAAGGTGTGGCCCCTGCCCAGGCCGAGGGCACCAGCACCCAGCCTTCTCGCTGGGCCACGTCGATGAAGCCGGCCACCGGCAGGTTCAGACCGGTGAGTTGCTGCACCATGGCCTGGCCTCGCACAAAGGCCGGAAAACTCTCGCCCGTGTTGAAGGCCGCCCAATCCGCCAGGCTGGGCGCAAAGGTGTTGGTCTCGTGCTGATAGCCAGCGATCAGGATGCGGGTCATGAGGTCGGGGGCTCCAAGGCGGGCAGTGCCGCCGGTGCGGCGTCCAGCAAGCGCCGGGTGTACGCGTGCGAGGGCTGGGCATACACCTGCGCCGTGAGGCCCTGCTCGACGATCTGGCCCTGGTGCATCACGATCACCCGGTCACACAACTGGGCAGCCACCCGCAAATCGTGGGTGATGAACAAGAGGCCCAGACCGAGTCGATCCTGCACCTCGCGCAGCAGCTTGAGAATTTGCGCCTGCACGCTCACATCCAGCGCACTCACGGCCTCGTCGGCCACCAGCACCTGAGGCTTACAGGCCAGGGCCCGGGCAATCGCCAGGCGTTGACGCTGGCCCCCGCTGAACTGGCTGGGGTAGCGCTTGAGCGCCTCCACCGGCAATCGCACCTGCTGCATCAAATCGGCGGCCAGGGCTTCGGCCTCGTGCCGCGACTGGCCAAAGTTCATGGCCCCTTCTATCAGCGACTGCCCCACCGTGCGCCGCGGGTTGAGCGAGCGATTCGGATCCTGAAACACCACTTGCACGCGATGGCGCAAGGGCCGCAGCTGCGACTCGGGCAGATCGGCCACCTCGGCATCACCCCAGTGGATGCGGCCTTGGGTGGGATCGATCAACCGAATCAGGCAGCGTGCGAACGTGGATTTGCCCGAACCCGATTCGCCCACAATGCCCACGGTTTCGCCCGCGCGCAAGGCCAGCTCGGCATGCTCCAGCGCCACGGTGGGGCGCGGTCGCCCCAGCCAGTCACGCGTCACATAGGTTTTGCCCACGTCGTGTCCCGCCAGCTGCACCGCGCCGGTGGCCAACGGCCTCGGTACCGGCGGCGTCATGGCGGGCACGGCTGACAAGAGTTGGCGGGTGTACTCGGCCCGGGGGCGGCACAGCACGTCGTCACGCGACGCACTTTCCACCACCTTGCCCTGGTTCATCACCAGCACCTGGTCGGCGATCTCGGCCACCACGCCCATGTCGTGTGTGATGAAGAGCACCGCACTGCCCTGCTCGCGTTGCAGGTCGGCAATGAGGCGCAGGATTTCCTTTTGCGTGGTGACGTCCAGCGCCGTGGTGGGCTCGTCACAAATCAGCAGCGCCGGCTTCAGGATGACCGCCATGGCAATCACAATGCGCTGGCGCTGTCCGCCACTCAATTGATGCGGGTAGCTGCGCAGCATGCGCTCGGGCTCGGGCAGGCGCACACGTTCAAAGACGCGCAGAATTTCAGCCCGGCGTTGTTCGGCCGACCAGCGGGTGTGGGTGGTCAGCAGCTCATCGACCTGGTCGCCACACGTCATCACCGGGTTGAGCGCCGTCATCGGCTCCTGAAACACCATGCCCAGGGTCTGCCCGCGCAATTCGCGCAGGCGCGCAGCCGATGCGTCCAGCAAGGACTCGCCCTTGAGCACAATCTGTCCGGCGACCGGCTTGAGGGCTTTGTCGAGCAGTCCCATGACGGTGGTGGCCATCACCGATTTGCCTGACCCGGACTCCCCCACCACGCACAGCGTGCGACCGGCCTCGATCTGCAACGACACCGCCTGCACCGCGTGCGCACGGTCTCCGCCAGCGGGCAAGGCCACGGATAAGTCCTGAATGCTCAGCACCACCTGCGTCATGCACCGCCCCGCTTGGCAAACTTCGGATCCAGCACATCGCGCAATCCGTCACCCAACAAATTGATGGCCAGCACTGTGGGCACCAGGAACAAGGCGGGAAACAACACGTTGCCCGGGTGTTGCGTGAACTGCACGCGGCCCTCGGCCATGATGTTGCCCCAGGTGGGAATGTCCGCCGGCAGCCCCAGGCCCAGAAAACTCAAAATTGCCTCGGTCAACACCGCGCTGGCCGCAATGAAGGTGCCTTGCACGATCAGGGGCGCCATGGCGTTGGGCAGGATGTGGCGCATCAAGATCACTGGCGTGGGCGTGGCCAGGGCTTTGGCGGCTTCCACAAAAGGCTCTTCTCGCAAGGTCAGCACCAGCGAGCGCACCAGGCGGGTCACACGGGGAATCTCGGGAATGGCGATGGCCACCACCACGGTCCACACCTGTGCCCCCAGGGCCGCCACCAGCGCAATGGCCAGCAAAATGGCGGGGATGGCCATCAAGCCATCCATGAAACGCATGAGCACCGCGTCCATCGCCCGAAAGTAGCCCGCCAGCATGCCCAGCAGTCCGCCCACCGACAACGCCACCAGCGCAGTGCACAAGCCCACCAGCAAGGAGATGCGGGTACCAAAGAGCACACGGCTGTAGATGTCGCGCCCGAAGTTGTCAGCCCCCATCCAGAACGTGTGCGCCACCGTGCTGCCATCCAGCAGGGAGAACTCGCCCACGGTGCCCGCCAGCGTGTTGATATGCGCCGAGTCCATGGCCGCCGGGTCCACCGTGCCCAGCCACGGCGCCAGGCCCGCGATCATCAGCAACACGGCCAGCACCCCCACGCCAAAACGCACGGCACCATGCGACAGCAAGGAACGCAGCAGGGGCGCCATCAGTAACGAATCCTCGGATCAAGCCACAGGTAGCTCAAGTCCACCATCAGATTGATCAGCACGTACAACACACTGAAAAACAGCACCACACCTTGAATGACGGGGAAATCGCGGTTAAGCACCGCGTCCACCGTGAGGGAGCCCAGCCCGGGAATGGCATACACGGTTTCGGTCACCACCACCCCGCCAATCAGGAGCGCCACGCCAATGCCGATCACCGTCACGATGGGCACGGCCGCGTTGGCCAGCGCGTGGCGCAACAGCACCATGCGCTCGGTCAGCCCTTTGGCGCGCGCGGTGCGGATGTAATCCTCGGTGAGTGCCTCGGACACACTGGCACGCGTCACACGTGCAATCAGCGCTACATAAATGGTGGCCAGCGAACACCAGGGCAACACCAGTTGCGTGGCCCAGGCTACCACCCCTTGCGAGGAGGAGCCCAACAGACGACGATAGCCTTGCACCGGCAGCCACTGCAACTCGATCGCGAAGATGTAGATCAGCACATAGCCAATGACAAACACCGGCACCGAAAACCCCGCCACGGCAAATCCCGAGAGCAGGTGATCGAGCCAGCCGCCCATGCGCCAGGCAGCGATGGTGCCCAGGGGGACGGCCATCAGCACGGCGAGCACGATGGTGCCCGTGGCCAGTGACAGCGTGGGCTCGATGCGCTGCGCAATGAGCTCGGTGACGGGGCGGTTGAGATAAAACGAATAGCCCAGGTCGCCCTGCAGCACGTTGCCCAGCCAGATCATGAACTGCGTGATGAGCGGCTGGGTCAGCCCCAGTTGCTCACGAATGCGGTCGATGTCTTCGTTGGTGGCGTTGTTGCCGGCGATCACCGCAGCCGGATCTCCGGGCGTGAGCCGCAGGATCAGGAACACGATGACCGCCACCGTGAACAGCACGGGGACCAGCGCCAGCAGGCGCTGCATCAGAAAACGCAGCATGGCGCGTGGGCCCCTTCAGACGCGATCAGTTCTTCTTGATGTTCCAGTACACCTGGGCACCACCGGGCACCAGCCCACTGATGTTGGTGCGCAAGGCGGCCGGGTTGAAGTACTGGCCCAGCGGCACGTGAGACGCCGTCTCCATGGCGCGCAACTGGATTTGCTCGGCAATCTGCTTTTTCTGCGCTTCGGTGCCGGCCTGGGCGAACTTCACCTTGAGGGCTTCGATCTGGGGGTCATCCTGCCAGCCGAACCAACCCTTGTCGCCCGCGGCGTTCATCATGGCCATGGTGAGCGGATTGAGAATGTCGCCCGCGGTCCAGGCCGTCATGAAGGCGTTCCAGCCGCCTTGTGCGGGTGCATCCTTCTTGGCGCGGCGTGCCACCAGGGTGGCCCAGTCCATCTGCTGCATGTCGACCTTGAAGCCGGCGGCCTCGAGTTGCTGCTTGGCTACCAGCGGCAGCTTGGCAATGGCCGCCAGGTCGGTGGGGCGCATGAGCACCACCGGTGTGCCGTCATAGCCGGCTTCCTTCAACATGTCTGCGGCTTTCTTCGGATCGGCCATGCCGGTGTAGGCACCGGTCTTGTCGCTGGCCAAGGGGGTGCCGCACGGGTACATGCTGCGGCAATAGGCGTACATGCCAGGGGCGCCCACTTGTGTCTTGAGGTGGGCTTCCTGCCCCAGCGCCACCATGGCCGCCTGGCGAATCTTCACGTTGTTGAACGGTGCGTGCAGATGGTTGAAACGCAGGATGTACTGCAAGCCTGCGGGTTGCGCGTCTACGATCTGCACATCCTTTTGCGCCTTGAGCGAGGCGTACTGCTCGAAAGTGGGTTGCTCAATGATGTCCACCTCACCGGCCACCAGGGCATTGAACTGCGTTTGCGGGTCGCGAATGATGACCCACTCGACGCGATCGAGGTACACGTTCTTGCCACCCGCCGTGCCATCCGGCGCTTCGGCACGCGGCTTGTACTTCTCGTTCTTGACATAGACCAGGCGCTCACCGGGTTTGTAGTCGGCGGGGACGAATTTGTAGGGACCGGAGCCAATGTGCTCCTTGATCTGTTCGGCACCCGGCGTGGCCGCAATGCGCGCGGGCATGATGAAGGGCACGTTGGACGAAGGCTTGCCCAGCGCCTCGAGCATCACACCAAAGGGTTGCTTGAGTTTGATGACAAAGGTCTTGGCGTCCGGCGTGGCGTAGTTGTCCACGCTCTTGGCCAGCACACCCCCAAAACTGTCACGACTGGCCCAGCGCTTCAAGGAGGCCACCACGTCCTCGCTGGTGACAGGCTTGCCATCGTGAAACTCCAGGCCATCGCGCAGCGTGAAGGTCCAGGTCAGGTTGTCCTTGGTGACGTTCCACTTGTCCACCATCTGCGGCTTGACCTTGCCCGCCAGGTCGGTGCCAAACAAGGTGTCATAAATCATGTAGCCGTGGTTGCGCGTGACGAAGGCCGTGGTCCAGATGGGGTCCAGGATGGTGATGTTGGCGTGCGGCACCACCCGCAGGGTTTTGCCGGGTGACTGGGCATGGGACATCAGGGGCGCCATCAGGGCACTCACCAGGGCCGCTGTGGCAAAAAGGGAACGACGCTTCATGAACAGTCTCCTGAAAAGCAATGCACAACCCGAACCCACCAGGGGCCGACAAACTACTATAAGCCATATCCCCGACCGAGCAGCCGGGATTTCACCCGATCAGCCGTGCCGAATGGCGATCGTTTTGAGCACGGTGAAGCCCAGCATACCCTCGAAGCCTTTTTCCCGGCCATAGCCGCTGGACTTCATGCCGCCAAAGGGCAGTTCGACCCCGCCCCCCGCGCCATAGTTGTTGATGAAGACCTGTCCCGAGCGCACTTTGCGCGCCACCCGCATCTGACGACCGCCATCCTGGGTCCAGATGCCGGCCACCAGGCCGTAGTCGGTGCCGTTGGCGAGCGCGATGGCCTCTTCCTCGGACTCAAAGGGCATGGCCGCCAGGACCGGACCAAACACCTCTTGCTGGGCCAGGCTGTTGTCGTGCGGCACATCGCGGTAGAGCAATGCCTCCTGGTAGTAGCCCGCCGACGCCGCCTCAGGATGCAGTGCTCCCCTCGCCATCACCTGCAGGCCATCGGCCTCGGCCTTGGCCAGGATGCGTTTGACCTGTTCGTACTGTTTGCGATTGACCAGGGGGCCCATGTCCAGCCCCAGATGCGGCGGGCCGGCCTTGAGGGCGCGGAAACGCTCGGCCAGGGCCTGCAGCACCGGCTCGTAAATGCTTCGCTGCACCAGCAGCCGGCTGCCGGCGGAACAGGTTTGCCCGGCGTTTTGTACGATGGCGGTCACGATCACCGGCAAGGCTTCGTCCAGGTTGGCGTCCTCGAACACGATCTGGGGCGATTTGCCGCCCAGCTCCAGGGTCACGGGGCAATGACGCTCGGCAGCCGCTTGGGCGATCAAGCGTCCCGTGGCCGTGGATCCGGTGAACGAGATGTGATCGATGCCCTGGTGTGCAGTCAGACAGGCACCCGCCTCATGGCCGTACCCTGTCACCACGTTGATGACCCCGGCCGGAAAACCCACCTCGGCAGCCAGTTCGGCCAGCCGCAGGACGGATTGACTGGCGTCCTCGGCGGGCTTGACCACGCAGGCATTGCCCGTGGCCAGCGCCGCCCCCACCGTGCGGCCAAAAATCTGGATGGGGTAGTTCCAGGGAATGATGTGACCCGTCACGCCATGCGGCTCGCGAATCGTCATCACGGTGAACCCGGTTTGAAACGGGATGGTGTCGCCGTGCAGCTTGTCGCAGGCACCCGCATAAAACTCGAGGTAGCGCGCCAGAAAAATGGCATCGGTGCGAGCGGTCTTGATGGATTTGCCTGTGTCCTGGGCTTCGAGCAAGGCAAACTCCTCGATGCGATCTTGCACCGCTGCCGCCAGCCGGTACAGCAACCGGCCCCGTTCGGACGCAGACAACACGCCCCAGGGACCATCAAAGGTCTCCCCCACTGCGCGCCGGGCCGCAGCCACGGCGGCATCGACGTCCTGCGCCGTGCCACGAGCGATCTGCCCGACCTCGGCGCCGTTGCTGGGATCAATGATGGGCAGGGTCTCGCCCGAGCTGGCCTCGCACCAGGCGTTGCCGATGAAATGGTGTTTGCGCATAAAAACCTCGGAACAGTCAGTTCCAGGATTCTGACATCCCGAGGAAGCTTGCCAAGCCGCCCCTTGACGCAACGATGGGACGGGCTGTCGATTCAGTGACCGTGCGCCCAGGAGGTGGGCTTACAGCGCCCGCAATACTGCTTCACCCATCTCGCGGGTTCCCACCCGACGCATCCCGGGTTCGGCAATGTCGGCCGTCCGCAAGCCCTGGCTCAGCACCTTGCGAACAGCGGCCTCCACCTGGTCGGCCTTCTCCTGCAAACCGAAGGAATAGCGCAGCATCATGGCCATGGAGAGGATCGACGCCAGTGGGTTGGCCATGTCCTTGCCGGCAATATCGGGGGCGGTGCCGTGCACCGGCTCGTACAGCCCCTTCTTGCCATAGGACATCGAGGCCGAGGGCAACATGCCGATCGAGCCAGTCAGCATGGCGGCCGCATCCGACAGGATGTCGCCGAAGATATTGCCAGTCACCATCACATCAAACTGCCGAGGGTCTCGCATGAGTTGCATGGCCGCAGCGTCCACAAAAAGGTGCGTCAATTCCACATCGGGGTAGTCACGCGACACCTCCGTCATCACCTCGCGCCACAGTTGCATGGTGTCCAGCACATTGGCCTTGTCAACCGAACACACCTTGCGGCGACGCAGGCGCGCGGTCTGAAACGCCACATGGCCGATGCGTCGAATTTCCGATTCACTGTAGCGCATGGTGTTGACACCTTCGCGCTCGCCCTTGGCGTTGCGATGCACGCCACGCGGCTCGCCAAAATAAATGTCGCCAGTCAGTTCGCGCAGGATCATCAGATCCAATCCCTGCACCACCTCGGGTTTGAGGGTGGAAGCCCCAATCAGGTCCTGGAACATCACCGCTGGGCGGAAGTTGGCAAACAGATCGAGTTGTTTGCGCAACCGCAGCAGGCTGGCTCCCGGCCGCATCATGTATTCAATGGCCTCGTCACCTGGCACACCGGCCGAACCGAACAGAATGGCGTCCGCCTTGTCAGCGATCTCGCGGGTTTGGTCCGGCAATGGGTCGCCCGCCGCCTCCACGCCTGCTTGTCCCACCGGCGCCTCGATCAGCTCCATGGCGGCATGTGGGCCCATGACAGCGTGCAACACGCGAACGGCTTGTTCGGTCACTTCCTGGCCAATCCCGTCGCCGGGCATGACTGCGATTTTCATGATGATGTCCTTTCTTCGTAAGCTTCAATCGCTGTCAACAGCGACAGGGTGTAGTCAATCTGATCCAGTCCGTTGAGCAGGCAGTGCTTGGCAAACGGGTCGATGTCAAAGTTGTAGGACGTGTCTGCGGCCTGAACGGTTTGCTCCTCGAGATCCACCTGAATCATCGTCTCCGGGTTGTCGGCCAAGTGCTGGAGCAGTGATTCAACCTGCACACCCGGCAACCGGATGGGCAGCACACCATTTTTGAGGCAATTGCCATAAAAAATATCACCAAAACTCGGTGCAATCACCCCATCAAAGCCCGCGTCCGCCAGAGCCCACACCGCATGCTCGCGCGAGGAACCGCAACCGAAATTGGGCCCTGCCACCACCAGGCGGGCCTGTGCGTAGCGTAGATGGTTGAACACAAAGTCCTCGCGCAGTTCGCCTTGTGCGTTGCGTCGGATGGCGTGAAAGAGGTAGTGACCAAAATTGTCCGACCGCGGTTTTTGCAAAAACGGCATGGGCAGAATCTGGTCGGTGTCCACGTTGGCGCGCGGCAAGGGCACCGCCACTGAACGCACAGTCTGAAAAGCCTTCATCTCAATGCCCCCCCTTCACGGTGCGCACATCGACCAGGCAGCCCTGCAAGGCGGCCGCTGCAGCCATGGCTGGACTGACCAGGTGGGTACGCGAACCCGGCCCCTGCCGGCCCACGAAGTTGCGGTTGGACGTGGAAGCACTGCGCTGCCCCGGAAGCATGATGTCGCCATTGGTGCCCAGGCACATGGAGCACCCTGGGTCACGCCATTGAAAGCCGGCCGACAGAAACACGTCGTGCAAGCCCTCGGCCTCTGCCTGACGCTTGACCAGCCCCGATCCGGGCACCACCCAGGCCTCCACGCCGGCTGCCACATGGCCATGCCGCGCCACCGCGGCAGCACTGCGCAAATCCTCGATGCGACCGTTGGTGCACGACCCGATGAACACGCGCTGAATGGGCAGCCCCGCCAGTGCCTGACCCGGCGTCAATCCCATGTACGCCAAGGTGCGCTCCAGCCCCTCACGTCGCTGCAGGTCGGACTCCTGGGCTGGATCGGGAATTCGAGCCCTGATGCCTGCGACTTGCTCCGGGCTGTTGCCCCAGGTCACCATGGGCTCGATCTCGACAGCGGGAATCACCACCTCGCGGTCAAAGTGCGCGCCCGGGTCGCTGGGGAGTTGCCGCCACTGTGCCACGCACGACTCAAATTCGGCTCCTGGTGGCGCGTGCGGACGACCTTCCAGCCAGCGATAGGTGGTCTCGTCCGGCGCCACCATGCCCGCTCGGGCACCCGCTTCGATGGACATGTTGCACAACGTCATGCGGGACTCCATCGATAACTCGCGAATCGCCTGTCCTGCATACTCGATGACATGGCCCACGGCACCGCCCGCGCCAATGCGGCCGATGATGGCCAGGATGATGTCTTTGGCCGACACGCCCGCGGGCAACGCGCCAGGCACCTCGATTCGCATGGTGCGGGGTTGCCGTTGCCAGATCGTCTGAGTGGCCAGCACATGCGAAACCTCGGAGGCGCCGATGCCAAAGGCCAATGCCCCCAAGGCGCCGTGGGTGGAGGTGTGACTGTCGCCACACACCATCAGGCGTCCTGGCTGGGTGATGCCTTGCTCGGGCGCCACCACATGGATGATGCCCTGCCGTTCATCCTGCAAACCAAAGAAGGGAATCCCCGCCTCGCGACAATCGTTCTCCAGCGCCTGCGCCATGGCGCGTTTTTCCGGATCGGGAATGGTGGACAGGTCGCGGCCGATAGTGGGAATGTAATGATCGGGCGTCCCAAAAGTTCGCCCAGGCATTCGCACAGGCAATCCTTTTTGCCGCAGCATCTCAAACCCGGGTGCCGAGCCATCTTGCACCAGATGGCAATCGACATAAAGCAGGCACTCACCATCGTCGCGCCGATGCACCACATGGCGATACCAGATTTTTTCAAACAGGGTCAAAGGTCCCTGAGGCATTGGCATATTCATTGTGGTCACCTCATTCCATGCGTGCGCCGGATTTTTTCACGATGTCCGCATAGCGCTGAATTTCAGACTGAATGAAGCGGGCAAACTCCTCGGGCGACCCGCCCCCCACCTCGGCGCCGAGTTCTTGCATGCGAGCCAGCAGTTCGGCGCTGCGCAACACCTCGTTGGTGGCGGCATTGAGTTGCTGCACCATGCCCGCGGGCATCCCGGCAGGTCCCATCAACCCATACCAGGACGAAGCGTACAAGTTGTGAACGCCCAGTTCATCAAAGGTGGGCACCTGGGGCAGCGCCGGATTGCGCTTGCTCGAGGCCACGGCCAAAGCTCGCAGTTTGCCGCTCTTCACAAAAGGAATACACGTGGCGGTGTCGAGCATCAAGTCCACGTGGCCGGCCATCAGATCCGCCTCAGCCGGGGCGGTGCCTTTGTAAGGCACATGCAGCAATTCGGTCTTGGTGATGGACATGAACTGCACACCGGCCAGGTGCTGCGAGGACCCCACGCCCCCCGATCCATAGGTGATCTTGCCGGGGTTGCGCTGCACATGCGCCAGCACATCGCTCAAGCTCTGGAAGGGGGAGTTGGCCGGCACTACCAGAAAGATCGGCAAGGACGACACGAATGCAATCGGCGTGAAATCCTTGATCAGGTCAAACGGCAACTTGGGGTACAGGTGCACATTGATTGCGTTGGGGCTGATCGACCCCATCAGCAGGTTGTATCCATCTGGCTTGGCACGGGCTGCCATCTCGGTGCCGATGTTGCCACCCGCCCCGGCCCGGTTGTCGATCACCACAGGTTGTCCGAGTTTGCGACCCAGGGGTTCCACCAGCATGCGGGCCGTGGTATCCACCCCACCCCCGGGTGGCCAGGGCACCATCAACCGGATGGGCTGGTTGGGGTACGACTGCGCGCTGGCCAGTTGCGCAAACACCCCCCAGCACAGCGCCAGCCAGGCACGACGAAGCCATTGATTTTTTTTCATGGAACGGTGTCTCCGAGTAGTCTCCAAGCATGCAGGTTATTACGGGAAATTCCGTACCACAAGCACATGAATTCATCGCACAATACATGAGTAAAACTCATGAATAGATCCCTCCCTCCCCTCAATGCATTACGTGCCTTTGAAGCTGCGGCCCGTCTGCACAGTTACACGGCTGCCGCCCACGAACTGGGTGTGACACAAGGCGCGGTCAGCCGGCAAATCCAGGTGCTGGAGTCCTGGCTGGCGTGCAAGTTGTTTGTTCGAAGTCGCCAAGGCGTGCAAACCACCGCCGCCGCGCAAGAACTGTGTGCGCAGGCCACAGCCTGGTTCGACCAGATCGAACGCGCCACGCAACGCATCAAGGCGCCGCCATCGTCGCGTCAATTACGGGTCAAGCTTCCGCCCACATTTGCCATCCAGTGGCTGGTGCCACGACTGGCCCGGTTTCATGCCCTGCACCCCGAAATCGAAGTGCAAATCACCACCGCGCATCAACGCACGGACTGGGACAAGGAGGACGTCGACGTCTCCATCCGGTCCGAGGCCGACAGCGCCGTGGGACCCGAGGCCATTCGGCTCTTTCCGGAAACCCTGATCCCGGTGTGTGCCCCTTCGCTGCTACGCTCGGGGCCGAAGATTCGTTCCGCTCGCGATTTGCTGCGACACGATTTGCTGTGTTCCACCAACCGCCCTGATGATTGGCCGCAATGGTTCGCGGCAGCAGGCATTGACAACCCACAACGGCAAGCCGGACTGCAATTTGAAAATGCGGCGCTCGCGTATCAGGCCGCAGCCAACGGATTGGGAGTGATGATTGCGCTCATGCCCTTGGTGTCGGACGCTCTGAGCGAAGGCCGTTTGACGTGCCCGCTCCGACAAAGCGTTCAACTGCCGCGCGGCTACTACCTGACACTCTCGCCCTTGCGTCCTCCCTCGGCGGTGGTTCGTCACTTCAGGGACTGGTTGTGCCAGGAGGCCCAGACCTGAGCGCATGAACCGAGTTAAGTTGAAGAATTCACCGACCCTGAGGCGCTGAATGCGGCATGGGCAGTTTCAGTGGCGAGTCGGTGAATCCCGCAACATGGATTGCGCATTACCATAGCAACAGATTGACCCTGAGGATTCCCAGCATGCAAGCAGATCTGAACGAACGCATCACCCGCATCGGCCCGGGCACCCCCTGTGGCCAACTCATGCGCCAGTATTGGCAACCGGTGGCGCTGGTCGACGAGTTCAATCCGGTCCTGGATCCCAACATGGCGATCCGACCGGTCAAACCGGTTCGCCTGCTGGGACAGGACCTGGTGCTGTTCAAAAACGCCAACGGCGAGTTCGGGCTGCTCGACCGCGACTGTGCGCACCGTGGTGCCGACCTGGCCTTCGGTCGCCACGAGGGCGATGGGTTGCGTTGCCCCTTCCATGGCTGGAAATTCGATGCGCAGGGGCGCTGCACCGACACCCCCGCCGAACCCAGCGGCAGCACCCTGTGCCGCCACATTCAGCAGCGCAGTTACCCGCTGGTTGAACGCAGTGGTGTGCTGTTTGCCTGGCTGGGTGAAGCAGGCAGCACCCCGCCGCCCCTGCCCGCGCTGGACTGCCTCACAGCGCCTGGCAGCCACACCTTCGCCTTCAAGGGCTTGTGGAGTTGCAACTGGTTGCAGGCCTTCGAGGTGGGCGTCGATCCGGCGCACACGTCCTTCCTGCATCGGTTCTTCTCGGATGAATCGCTGGACAACACCTATGGCAGGCAGTTTCGCGCCGCCAGTGCCGGCGACGTGGGCGGCGAGCGCTGGCCGATGTCGCGCGTGATGCGCGAGAGTGCACAGCCCGACATCCGCGCACAAGCGCAACCCTACGGCATGAAGCTCACCACCCTGCGTCCGCTCAACGATGCCCTGACACACGTGCGCGTCACCCACGCCATCTTCCCGCACACCTTTGTGATCCCGCTGTCGGAGACGATGACCATCACGCAAATGCATGTGCCCGTGGACGACACCCACACCTATTGGGTGTCCATCTTCACCAGCTTTGCCGGTCCGGTGGACAAAGAGACCATGCGCAACCAGCGCTTGCCCTATGTCACCCTGCCCGACTACATCCCCAAATCCGGACGCCACAACAACTGGGGATTCAATCCCGAAGAGCAAATGACCCGCACCTACCTGGGCATGGGCGAGGACGACATCAACGTGCACGACCAGTGGGCTTGCGAGAGCATGGGCGCCATCCAGGACCGCACGCGCGAACACCTGGGCACCAGCGATCGGGCCATCATGCTCAACCGCCGTCTGTTGCAGCAGGCCATTGACGATGTGCAAGCCGGGCGCACGCCCCTGGGCATGGCACAGGCCGATGTGGCCGCCACGCGCCTGGGCCCGGACACGGTAGATGGCATTGCACCAGCACCGTCCTGGGAGGACTGGTGGCAACAGGCCGTTCGTGCCAAGCGAGATGCAGCGCCCTGGGACGCGGCCATCCCCCACACAGAAGTCAGCCCGTGAACACCCCTCCTGACACCCCGGCGCTGGGCGAGCTGCGACGACGCATCGAGGAAAGCTCGCTGGAGTTGATTCGCTTTGCCTGGTGCGACCCGCATGGTGTTGTGCGGGGCAAGACCTTGACCCGCACCGCGGCGCTCAAGGCCTTGCAACAGGGCGTGGGCATGGTGAGCACGCTGATGCTCAAGGACACCTCGGACCGCACCGCATTCAAGGTATTCGAGCCGGGCCTGGCGCACACCTTGCCCGGCTTTGGTTATGCCAACAACCTGTGGCTGCGCCCCATCCCCGAGCGTTTCCGGGTGCTGCCCTGGACCGACTCCACCGGCTGGCTGCAGTGCCAACCCGAGTTCGCCGACGGCAGGGGTGTTCCCTACGACACGCGAGCCCAATTGCAAGGCGCACTGGCGCGCCTGGCGCAGCGAGGTCTGGGCCTGGTGTGCGGCCTGGAAATCGAATTTCACATTTACCGCTTGCGCGATGCCCAGCATGGCGCGCACCGCGACCCCGATCAGGCCGCGTGGCCAGGCCTGGCGCCCGAGGTGAGTCTGATCCACCCCGGCTACAACCTGCTGTCCGAGTCCTGGTTCGACACGTCAGAGGAGCCGTTGCGCATCGTGCAGCACACGGCACAAGC